>NZ_LOYN01000021.1:0-78337 GCF_001526325.1 Burkholderia sp. MSMB1826 | reverse complement strand
ACCGGGACTAATTCTGGTTCAGGGTCACAAGCCGGAAATCTCCACTTCCGACCGGGACTAATTCTGGTTCAGGGTCACAAGCCGGAAATCTCCACTTCCGACCGGGACTAATTCTGGTTCAGGGTCAGTTCACTGGAGAGAAAGAGTTTGAGTACAAGGGCAACTGGTATCCGCTTAAAGACGCTGATATGGCGCACCAAACGGACGCGGTTACCTGGTGGAACAATGTTGGGCGAGAGTATGGGGCGAAAGCTCCAGAGGTTCGTGCATGGATGCTCGATTCTAAGAATTACGATTTGCAACCATACTGGGTCAACAGATCCCTTGGTGCTAAACTGGGTGAACGTTATCTGTAGTGGCCTAATGAACCCGGACACTGATTTAGGCGAGAATGCTCGCCATGGAGAGGTGTCTGATGCCGAAGCAACGTCGTTCGTTTTCCCCCGAGTTCAAACAGCAAGCAGCCAGCCTGGTGCTTGACCAAGGCTATAACTTTTCAGAGGCGAGCCGTTCGGTCGGCGTCGGCGAGACGGTGCTGCGCCGCTGGGTGCGGCAATTTCAGATGGAACGCCAGGGCAAGGCAATCACGCCGGATCAACAGCGTATTCAGGAACTCGAGGCGCGTATCGAACGCCTCGAGCGTGAGAAGGCCATTTTAAAAAAGGCTACCGCGCTCTTGATGTCGGAAGGCATCGAACGTACGAAGTAATTGATCAGATTGGAGCAAGCGAATCGGTCGAGCTGATCTGCGCGGTATTCGACGTGTCGCGGTCCTGCCTGTATGCCCACCGAGGGCGAGCCCGACGTGTTGATGCCGAGCGAATGGCACTGCGTAGCCGGGTACACGAGCTGTTCATCGAGAGTCGAAGCTCAGCCGGCAGTCGCAGCATCATGGGCATGATGCGCGAGGAAGGTACGGCGATTGGCCGCTTCAAGGTCAGCCGCTTGATGGAAGAGCTGGGGTTGATTTGCAAGCAACCCGGCAGTCACGCGTACAAACAGGCGACGGTTGAGCGGATCGATATCCCGAACCATCTCAACCGTCAGTTTGAGGTTGGTGCGCCGAATCAGGTCTGGTGCGGCGACATCACGTATGTCTGGGCACAAGGCCGTTGGCATTATCTGGCGGTCGTGCTCGACCTGTTCACGCGGCGAGTTGTCAGTTGGGCTTTCTCGACACGCCCGGACGCCGATTTGGTCGTGCGGGCGTTGGAAATGGCCTACGAGCAACGAGGCCGACCGCAGGGGTTGTTGTTTCACTCGGACCAGGGCGGCCAATACGCAAGCCGGAAGTTCCGTCAGCGTCTGTGGCGCTACCGGATAAAGCAGAGCATGAGCCGTCGTGGAAATTGCTGGGACAATTCCCCGATGGAGCGGCTGTTCCGCAGCTTCAAGACGGAATGGCTGCCGTCAGTGGGTTACATGTCGGCGCAGGAAGCACACCGGGATATCAGTCACTACCTGATGCATCGGTACAACTGGATACGGCCGCATCAGTTCAACGACGGACTGGCGCCGGCTGTCGCGGAAGAAAAACTTAACGCAGTGTCCGGAATCAGTTGACCACTACAATCTACCCCCATTGAAGTAAGGTGCATATGGCCATGAAGCTACCAGAAGAACTGACCAAAGACGTATACGCTTACGGTGCGGCGGGTCGGGAAGCTTGGAAGAAGGGAGACATCGCGGAAGCCGAGGTAAATTT
The DNA here is from genome assembly GCF_001526325.1 of Burkholderia sp. MSMB1826. Lineage (NCBI taxonomy): Bacteria > Pseudomonadati > Pseudomonadota > Betaproteobacteria > Burkholderiales > Burkholderiaceae > Burkholderia > Burkholderia sp. MSMB1826. The sequence goes on along the minus strand of NZ_LOYN01000021.1, from coordinate 76,632 downwards.
CACAAAGGCGTGGGAGATTTTGCCCGAGCCTAGAGAGCAATACGACCTCGCGCAGTCGATGACACGTGGATTCGTCGTTTTTTATCGCGATACTAAACAGTTTGATAAGGCTGTTCACTGGTTGGCAGAAATGAAAAAGGCGTACGGTTCTGGAGCCGGCCCGGATCTGACAATCGGCTTTCTTAGCGGAACAGTGTATTTTGAAGCCGGCGATCTAGATAAATCCGCTGAATTTTTTGTGCCGCTGTATGAGCAATTTGGAAACAGACCATTTTCCGGTGAGGATAAGAAGTATCTCGAATTCGCAAAGCGTGCATCGAAGGGAAGAAAATAAAGATGGCCAGGCTTCCCAAGAAAATCCAAGATGAGTTAGATGCTCTCTCGGAGCAGGGTAATGTCTTGTGTGATGCATCGAAGTTCGACGAAGCGATTCAGCGATGGAGTGCAGCTCTCGAGTTGCTTCCCGAACCTCGCGTTGATTGGGAAGCGTACACGTGGCTTTCCGCATCGATTGGTGATGCGCAATATCAGCTCGAAGAGTTTGAGGCAGCGCGACAGAGCTTCTTTGATGCGCTCAATGGCCCCGGCGGACAGGAGAACCCCTTTGTACACTATCGATTGGGGCAAAGTCAGGTCAGTCTCGGAGACGAGGAGCAGGGAGTCGCCAGTTTACTAAAGGCGTACATGCTCGATGGCGAAGAGATTTTCGACGAGGACGACGAGGGCGAAAAGTATTTGCAGATGTTGCGTGATAGAAAGCTTGTCGGTTGATCCATCAAACCTTGTACTGCGTGAACTTTGGGGTAGTCCGCGATAAGGGTTGCAGGCGCTTGTAATTGGAAGGAAGTTGTCGCGGGCGGCGCGACTAGGACGGGCTTGTGGCGAAATCATTCGATGTGTCACAAGCGTAGTGGGAGCGGCTGGCGTTCTTGAGGCTGCGCGTCTATTTCACCGGCGGGCTGCGACGCTTCGACATCGGTGCACGTTGCGGCACCATAGCGGCGGCTTCGCGCGATTTAGAGAGCGGTCAGGACATCGTGCCAAAGAACCTCGATCGTGACTTGGCCAGCCGCTGTCACCGGCCAGCCCGCATCAGGTGTTGGCGCTCGACAGCGCTAGCTGAGACTTTTTTCACGGATCAGGCAATCGTCGACAGTCGCTTGAAGACGGACTTCTTCAAGCATCTCCCCGGGGTGCTCACGGGCCTGGGGATCATCGGAACCTTCCTCGGCCTCATCAAGGGTCTCGTGCATTTCGATGTGAGCGTCGACCCGGCGGCGGCCCAAGCCTCTGTCTGGTGAGGTGGAGGCTGCTGCAGCATTTCTACTCAATGCCTCTCCACAGCCTAAGGAGATCGGGGCGAAAGCGGTAATGCGATTGGACGCGCTGACGGTGCGGTAACAGCATTTACTGAGAATGGGGAGGTGTATTCTGTTGGTGTGAGGAATCAACTTTCGAGCGATGTTCGTGGAATTAAGATCGGTTACAAAAAAGACGCGGTCATTCGTGTCTTGGGGAAGACGGATAGGTAGTAAACCGTTCATGACGGTATTGATCGTTGGTTTTATGATGCAAAGACGTTCATGAGAGTGGATTTTAATCTGAATCAAAGAACCGCCCATCACTCCACCGTCACCGATTTCGCCAGATTCCTCGGCTTGTCGATATCCGCACCCCGCAAGCACGCCGCGTGATACGCGAGCAGTTGCAACGGCACGACGTGCAGAATCGGCGACAGCAACCCGTAGTAGTCCGGCATTCGCAGCACCGACACGCCTTCACCGTTGTCGATCCGCGTATCGGCATCCGCGAACACATAAAGCTGCCCGCCGCGAGCTCGCACTTCCTGCATGTTCGACTTGAGCTTTTCGAGCAACGCGTCGTTCGGCGCGATCGTGGCGACGGGCATCGTATGCGTGACGAGCGCGAGCGGCCCGTGTTTCAGCTCGCCGGCCGGATACGCTTCCGCATGGATATACGAGATCTCCTTCAGCTTCAGCGCGCCTTCGAGCGCGATCGGGTAGTGCAGCCCGCGCCCGAGAAACAGCGCGTTTTCATGTCGCGAGAATTCCGCCGCCCAGCGTGCAACCTGCGGCTCCAGCCCCAGCACGTCTTCGAGCGCGCCGGGCAGGCGCCGCAACTGCATCGTGTAGCGCGCGAGCTGCGCGTCGTCGACGTAGCCGCGCAGCCGCCCGAGCGTGACGGCGAGAATGAACAGCGCGACGAGCTGCGTCGTGAACGCCTTGGTCGACGCGACGCCGATTTCCGGGCCGGCCCGTGTCAGGAAGCGCAAGCCGGTCTGACGCATCATCGCGCTGGTCGGCACGTTGCAGATCGCCAGCGTGTCGATGTGGCCGAGCGCCTGCGCATACTTGAGCGCGGCGAGCGTGTCGGCGGTCTCGCCGGATTGCGACACACTGACCACCAGCGTATTCGGCATCGCGAGCGCGTCGCTGTAGCGGTATTCACTCGCGATCTCGACCTGCGCGGGGATGCGCGCGATCGTCTCGAGCCAACGGCGGGCAGTCAGGCCTGAATAGTGGCTCGTGCCGCACGCGAGGATCAGCACGTTGTCGATCTGCTCGAACGCGCGCGCGGCGTCCGGGCCGAATACCGCGGGATCGAACAGCCCTGCATCGGGGATGGTCGCGGCCACGGCTTGCGGCTGCTCGAAGATTTCCTTCTGCATGAAGTGCCGGTATGGCCCGAGTTCGACCGCGCCTTGCGCGGACGAAACGGTTTGTATCGCGCGTTCGACCGGCGCGCCGGTGCGATCGAGCACCCGCACGCCACCCGGCGTCAGTTCGACGATGTCGCCTTCCTCGAGAAATATGAAGCGGTCGGTGATGCCCGCGAGCGCGAGCGCGTCGGACGCGAGAAAACATTCGCCGTCCTTCACGCCGACGACGAGCGGCGAGCCGGCGCGCGCGCCGATCAGACGCTGCGGCTCGTGCTTGCTGAACACCGCGATCGCATAGGCGCCGTGCAGTTGCGAGGTCGCATCGCGTACGGCGGCGAGGAGGTCGCCGCGGTACTTGCTGTGGATCAGATGCGCGACCACTTCGGTGTCGGTCTGCCCGTCGAACTCGTAATGCGCGTCGGAAAGTTGCTTGCGCAACGTTTCGTGGTTCTCGATGATGCCGTTGTGAACCAGCGCGATTTCGTCGCGCGAGAAGATCGGATGCGCGTTGCAGGTGGCGGGCGCGCCGTGGGTTGCCCAGCGCGTGTGCGCGATGCCGGTGCTGCCGGTCAGGCCGGCGCTGCGCACGTGAGCGTCGAGATCGGCGACGCGCGACATGCTGCGCTCGCGGCGTGCCTGGCCGTCGACGACCGTCGCCACCCCGCATGAATCGTAGCCGCGATATTCGAGGCGGCGCAGACCTTCGATCAGAATCGGGACGATATCCCGTTGCGCGACCGCGCCGACGATGCCACACATGACCCGTCTCCTTCCCTGTAGATGTCCCCGGACCGTGCGCGTGCGTGGATCAGCGCGACGCGGTCTCCGTCGCCGCCGCCGTCGTGAAACCGCATTGAGCGGGCGCGACCGGGTCGGCCATCCGGCTTTCGAATGCCAGGTAAAGCGCCTCCTCCAGTACGTTCCAGTGCGCGCCGTGCCGGTACGGGCCCGATCGCGCATGCCAGCACGCGACCGTGTTCCTGTCGTTCATCTTGAAGGCGACCAGTGCGATCAAGCCCCATGGATAATCGGAGCCGGCGAGTTGAAGCCAGGTCTTTCCGTACTTCTGCATCCACTGCGCGTAGATCGTCTCGTTCGATTGTTCGGGAACCTGAATGCCGGACAGGAGCGGAAAGATTTGCGCGACTTTCGCCGGATAGAACGTCGTGTCGCTGATGCGCTGCGTGCTCGCGCGAAATCCGGTCTGCATGCCGCGCCAGAACACCTTCAGGATCGCGGACGCGAGCCGGTCGGCGCGCTGGCTCCACGGGCCGGCGCGCGCGTAGTCGGCATGCCGGACGTAATACGCCGCGAGCGCCCGGAACGCGCTGTGTACCTCGACGTTGTCCATCAGCAACGCGACGTGCAGCGTCGACGAGATCTGATAAACGCCGGTGGGCTTGCCGAGCAGCGTGTCGAGATGCGCACCTGCGCGATTGAGGCTGAGTTCCCATGCGGCAGGCAGACCGTCGGGCGGCGCGAAGCGGGCGAGGAGTTCGATCCAGGTCGCCATCATCGCGTCGTCGGCGTCGGCCTCGGCACAGGCGCTGTACTGGCCGTTCTTCACGCAGTAGCGGTCGAACCCGCCGTCCGGACGCTGGCGCGGCAACAGCCACGCGATCCATGCAAGCGCGGCCTGACGGGCGTCGAGCCCGGCATCGGCGGCGCCGAGCAGCGCTTTCGCCGCGAAGTAAGGATCGATGCCGGAACCGTTCAGGCGTACGGTGATCGCGCCGTCGGGGCGCTGGTAGAGTCCGTTGAGCTGGAGTTCGGCGGCGTCCGCATGCAGCGCGACGCCGCATGCGGCGACACAGCAGGCGACGCACCACCGGCGGCATAGCCGGGCGGTGGCCGCCGCGCGTGCGCGTGCGGCCGGGAAAAGCGCGGGCCGGTTCATGATCTGGAGGCTCCTGCGCGGTGGTCCTGCGCAAATCCCGCCGGGTGCGGTGTTGGCCGCGTCGCGCGCCGGCGGGTGTGTCGAGGTCGCGGCTCAGTGCACCTTGGCGCTGGTGAACGTGAGACTGGTGCCGCCGTTCGCGGTCACGAGCCAGTAGGTCGCGTCGGTGATGACGACGCTGCCGCTGCCTTGCGTGATCGACGGCAGTGCGAAGCCCTTCTTCGGCAGCAGCCACGTCATGTTCGCGAGGCTGGTCGGGTGGCTGGCGGCGAACGTCCAGCCGCTGCCCGTGTCGGTGGCCGACCATGTGACGTTCAGGCGTGCGCGGTCGAAGACCGTGATGTCACTCATCGTGTACCACTTGAACTGACCCGTCAGTTTCAGCGTATTGGCTTGCGAGAAGATCGCAGACAACGTCGACGTGTAGGACGACGCACCGAGCGGGTGCGCGTAGATCAGCCGGCTCGTGCGGTTCGCGACGACGAAGTTCATCAGGGATGCGTACCAGTTGTTCACGTCGCTCGTCGGCACTGCGTACTGCTGGAACTCCTCGAACGTCGCGTACTTGCCGAACGGCATCACCGGGTACGCCCACAGGCCCGGGTTCAGCAGTGCGCCGTTGCGGTATGCGCGGGTCGGCGGCGAGCCGGTGTGGCCGGTGAAGTAGTAGCCGTTGAAGCCGTTGCTTTCGAGCCAGTTGACCGACCAGGTCGGCGTGTTGCCTTCCGGCGCCGCATACTCGACATCGGGCAAGCCCGTCGCGGCCTGAACGGCCTGGTGATTCATCACCAGATACTGCGTGAACGTGCTCGCGTTCGTTTCGCTCGCATTCGCCCCCCAGTAATCGTGGATCCAGCCGCCGTGGCTGCCGACGTGCTGGCCCTTGCTCACGAAATACTTGACGAGACTCTGCGCGGTGGGGTTGTTGGCGAGGTTGATGCCGTTGCCGTCGCCGAATGCCGCTTCGTCGGGGCCGGCCGTGATGACGAGCGAGAACGGCCCGTTGTTCCAGACGCCGAGGCTCTTCAGGTAAAGCGCCGGCTGGATCTGGTCGCCCGCGCAGAAGTGCCAGTTGAATACGAGACCCGCCATTGCCTTCGGCAGCGGCGACAGCGACGCCAGGTTCAGCATCTGCGTGCCGAAATAATGCAGGTAGCCGTGGATCAGCATGCCGTCGGTTTGGCCGTCGAGGTAGGCGAGCGGCAGGTTGACGAACAGCACGCCGCCGTTGCCGTACGTGTTGTAGCCGGACACCAGCCCGAAGGTCGGCGAGGTCAGGATCGTCGTGCCGGTATACGTCCCCTGCGTGACGAAGCTCGGATAAGTGAGAAAACCGTATACGTAGCCGGAGATGCCTTCGAGCGTGTCGGTGGTCGTCGACAGCGTCGACGCGAGCGTGCTGGCCGTCTTTCCGGTCGACGTGCTCAGGAGAGAGTTGGCGGTATACGTCGTGGTCTTCTTCAGCTTGCCGGTGACGGTGCCGGTCAGCTTCGGGGCCGTCTGGTTCAGTACGCCGCTGCCGGTGGGCGGCGTCGTGTACTGGAACCATGCCGAGTGGTTGTAGTTGGCGAGGCCCCCGGGGTTCGACCGGCTGGCGGTCAGAAACTGCGCGCTGCCCGACGTCGAATTCGTCGACGTGCCCGCGGTGCTCGTCGATGCGAGCGCGCTCGCCGTCGTGGTGGACGACGAAGCGGTGGTCCACGCCATCGACTTGCCGGGGGGCACCTGGAGCGTACGCAGCCAGCTGCTCATGCCGGTCACGTTGCCGAGGCCGATCATGTTGCCGCCGTATTGGTCATACAGCACGTAATCCACACCGACCATGCTGCTGAAGCGCGATTTCGGGCTGACGTAGAAGCCGGCCGCATTCAGCACGCCGAAATCGTAGACGAGCATCACCTTGCCGCCGTTCAGCGCATAGTTCTGGATCGCCGTCACGAGCGTGTCGTCGGCCGTCGTATGCACCTGGTCGGGCAGGATCAGGCCCGGATACTGCGACAGCGACGCGCCGGCCGCCATGAACTGGCTGTCGGTCATCACCTTGATCTGCAGCCCTTCCTCCTGGGCACTGTCGAGCCATGCCGACACGCGCGAATCGGGCAGCGTCAGCGTGTCGGGCACCAACAGGAGAAGCTGGTTGCTGGCTGCCCGAGCGCCGCCCGGACTGAATGCGAACGCGAGCGCGAACAGCGCGAGCAGGATCCGCAAGAACTTGCCTGACTTTGCCAACATGGTGTGCTCCTCGCTCAAGGAATGGGGGCGTGCGGCAGCCGGAATGCGGTGTCGCCAGGTCGACCAATCCAGCCCCGTAGGTGTGTGCGGCTGTCCGGTTCGTCGGGTATCGAGCAGTGCGTGTAGACGGCGGCCGGATTGCGCCCATGCGCCGCCCTGCCGCGCTGCCTTCGCCGGTGAGAGGACTCGATGCGACGTATCCAACGAAGCGAACAACGTGCCATTGGCGCAGGAAGCCCGGTTCTGCTGGCTTCCTGCGATAAGGGTCGCGCGGCGCGTTCGGAAACACGGCGGAATCGTTTCATCGCTGATACGGCGCGTTTGGACGCGCTATCGGCAGACGGAATCGCGATCGCGCGTCAGCGCGCCGGGCCAGCTTGCGCAGTAGGTATAGAGCGTCACCAGCAGGCCGATCAGCAGCGGGCCGCCGAGCAGGAAATAGCAGAACGGCAGGAACAGCAGCGAGCCGTGATGGATGATGGTCGCGTGCAGCAGCATCACGAACGGCAGCGCGAACACGAAGTAGCCGAGCACCAGCAGCGACGCGACGGTCTTTTGCGGCAGCGAGAAATCGAGCGGGTAGTACAGCGCGGCCATGACCAGCGGGACCAGCGCGATCGCCGCGCCGTGCAGCACGAACATGTCGCGCAGATGCAGTTGCGGGACATACGGGAACGTGCCGGGCGCGAGCCAGAAGTACGCGCAGATCAGCAGTTGGGCGAAGCTCGCGATACGTAACAGATATGCAACAGGCAACCAGTTCGTCCGCCGGATGAAAGATGCGGCGAAGCCGGTCGCACAGAGCGCGGCGGTGGCGGCCAGCAGTGTGTCGCCCGGCATGCGGGCGGCGACGTCGATCGACAGCAGCGGCACGCGCGGCGCATCGGGCGGATAGCCGATCACGATCACATGAAGCGCCGGATCGATCTGCTGCGCGCCCCACGCCATGACCGCGCGCCAGTAGCGCCACGCGAGCGGCAATCCGAACCACAGCGACGCGTACAGCGCGGGCGTCAGCAGCGCGATCGACGAAAGCCAGCGTTGCGGGTACGCGTGGGTGCGCAGCGAACGATCGACGGGAGGACGGACCGGATGCGTGTGCATGGCGCCCGCCCGGTTACCAGCGATAGAAGACGCTGAGCTCGCCGCCGATTCGTGAGTAGTACGGGTTGTGGTAATAGGCGAATTCGAGTTGCGTTCCCCACTTGCGCGTGAACCAGTAGCGCCATTTCGCGGTGATCTCGTGGCTGCGGAAATCGGCGATCTGCGTGCCGGAACCGGTGACCTGGTACGCTTCGCGGCCGACGCCGCCGCGCAGCACGATCACGCTCTTGCCGACTTCGCCGTAGGTGACGGCGCCGTAGTAGGCGGGCGCCTTCACCGATCCGGGCGAATCGACCGTATAGTTCGCGCCCGCCTCGAAAATCCACTTCGGCAATGCATACCAGATCACGCCGGCGTGATAGAGCTGATCGCGGTGGCCGCTGCGGTTCCACGCGTAGCCGGCGCCGAGCGACACGACCAGCGAACGATCGGACAATAGCTTGCGATTGATCGATACGTCGACGCGCGCACTTGGCAGGATCGTGCCCGACGTGGTGCCGGAAAAGCCGATTCCGCCGAACCAGTCGGGGCCGAGGTCCTGCACGTAGGTCAGCGCGCCGAGCTGCGTGTTCTCGCCGAAGCGGTGCAATTGCGCCAGTTCGCCGAGCACGGTGCGCCCGCCATCCTGATAGACGCCGCGCAGATGGACGCCGTACCAGTCGCCGTAGCCGTGCGTCAGGTGTGCGCTCGAATAGCCGAGCGACAGTTCGGTGTGCGATTCCTGCGGCGCCTGCACATGTGTGACGATTGCATCGGGCAGCGGCGGCCGGTTCGTATCCTCGGGCGTGAACTCGGCGAGCGGCACGCCGTCCGGCAGGCCTTCGGCGTCCACGCGCACGAACATCGATTCGTCGCGTGGTCGCGGCGTGATGACGATGGCGGAGGCCGGAGGTGGTACGGCTGGTTCGGCTGGTTCGGCTGGTTCGGCGGGTACGGCCGGCATGGCGGCGACATCGTCCGGCTGCTCCGCCAGCGCCGCGGGCGCGCCGAAGGCGACGCCGCACAGCATCGCGAGGGTGGCAACCGGCACGCGCGGGCCGCGATGGCTGGGGCGATCGGACATGAGGCGCTCCTTAACGGGACGTGTGGAACCAGCCGCTGCGCCACGCAACGAGATCGCCATGCACGCACGCATGATCGACGACCGAGACGTCGCGCGCGCACGCACTGACCGGATGTCCGGCGACGCCGATGCGCGCACCCGTCAGCCGCAGCAGGCCGCCGGCCGACACGACGCCGTCGATGCAGCTCGCGTTGGCGAGCAACACGTCGTCGCGCGCGAATACCGCGCCGTGCAGCAACGCGTGACGCTCGAGTTCGACGCGATGCGCCTTGACGCTGCCGCGCAGCACGCAGCCTTCGCCGAGGACGAGCGTCCCTTCGACGATCAGGTTGCCTTGCACGACCGTATGCGCGGGCAGGCGAACGTCGCACGGCAGCAGGTAACGACCGTGCAGGAAGCGATGCGGCAGCGATGCGAAGTGGCGGGTGAGCGAGACTGCGCGGCGCGGGGCGGCCGGTGTGTCCGCGGGTCGCGCGCGGGGCACCGCGCCGAAGACGATCGGCTCGCCATACAGGCACGCGAAGCCGCCGGCGCCGCGCAGGCGCAGCGTGCCGCCGACCACGGCGCCACGGAGCACCGCGTCGTCGATGTCGATCAGCGGCGCATGCGCGAGCGTGCCGATCGTCGCGCCGGCGCGGATGTCGATGTGCTCGTCGGCGAACGCGTAGGCCGCTCGCGCGCCATCGTCGAGCGTGATCGCGCGGCTGGCGTAGAGCACGTCGTCGCGATGCGCGTCGCGTGCGACATGGATCGCCTCGTCATGCTGGACGGCCAGCCCGAGCGCTTGCCAAGGCGGCGCGACGGACGCATCCGCCGGTGGCGTGCCGGCCACGTGCGCGCGCAGCGCGTCGTGCCAGCGCGCGGCGAGCAGCGCCTGATCGACGAACGGCCCGTCGCCGATCGGCAGCGCCGCGACGTCGCTGCGCCGGATCAGTTCATGCAGCATCGGCAGGAACGGCAGGGTGAGCACGCCGGCCACCGGCACCATCACGTTGAAGGTCGTCATCGCTCATCGCTCCGGTTTCAACTGTCGGCGAAAACGCTCGGTCTTGTCCCATTTCAGCTCGCGGCGGAACGCGGCGTCGAGCGCGAGTCCCCAGAGTGCGGAGACGACCGCCGCAATCGTCACGCAAAAGCCGACGACGTTGACCGGCACGAGCCGCAGGCGCGTCGCGCGGCCGTCGAGCCGCGCGGCGACGACGATCTCGAAGAACACGCCGAAGTTGCCGAAGGTGCTGAACGAGAACAGCGCGAACAGCGACAGGAGCAGACCGAGGGTGGTCGAGTTGACGCCGTTGAACAGGTAGAGCGCGAGCGCGGCGCTCCATGCGAGCGCGAGCAGCGCCGGCATCGCGAACACGCCGAGCAGCAGCGCGCCGTCGAGCCGGCAGCGCCGCGAGATCAGCGGATTGCGCAGCACCGGGACCAGATGGCGCAGCATCGTCTGGTTGTGGCCCTTCGCCCAGCGCGTCAGTTGCCGGGCGCGGACGGCCCAGCGCTCCGGCACTTCCTCGTAGCATTCGGCGTGGTTCAGGTAGACCGTGCGCCAGTCGCTCAGCAGCAGCCGGTAGGTCATGTCGGTATCTTCGGCGAGCGTGTCGTCGCACCAGCCGCCCACGGCGTCGAGCGCGCCCTTGCGGATGCCGCCGACCGTGCCGCCGTACTGCGGCACCAGGTTGAGATTGTTGCGCGCTTGCTGATTGACCTGGTAGCCGCCCGCGCGCTCGAGATCGAGCAGCCGCGCGAGCAGGTTGCTGTCGGCGTTCTGCGGCACGACGCGGCCCATCACCGCGCCGACTTCCGGATCGAAGAACGGCGCGACCAGTTCCTTCAGCAGCCCCGGACGCGGCAGGTAGTCGGCGTCGAATACCACCATGATGTCGCCGCGGATGAAGCGCAGCGCGTCCTTCAGCGCGGCTGCCTTGCCCGGCTTGCCGGTATCGCGGTGAAACGGCCGGATCAGCTCGGGCGCGAGTGCCTGGACTTCGTCGATCAATGCGCGCGTGTTGTCGGTCGAGCGGTCGTTGACCGGGACGATCGTCAGCCGGTCGCGCGGATAGGTCGTGGCCAGCAGCGCCATCAGGCAGTCGACGATGACGGTTTCCTCGTTGTGGGCGGCGACGAAGACCGTGAGCCGCGGCCAATCGCCGTGGGTCATCGTCCGGTAGGGCGCGCGCTGCGGCTTGAACAGGCGGTCGAGGCTGAATACGTAATGCCGTGCGGCATACCCGCACGTCAACAGCGTGAACAGCCACAGATACGCGACGCACGGCATCAGCAGCAGTTCGGGGTCGAACGTGACGTCCGGCGTGGCGGCGGACGGCGGAGCGAGCGACGCATCGGGATCGGGCGAGGCCGGTGCGGCGGGCGGGAGCGTCGCGCTGTCGAGCGCGGTGCGCTCCATCGCGATCCGGGTGGTTGCGGCGTGGGAGGCGTGTGCGGCGGGCAAGTCGAACCGGGCCGGTTCGGCGATCGCTTGCGATGCGGTGTCGCGCACGATCAGCGAGCAGGCAAGCACGATCAGCAGCAGGATGCCTTGCTCGCAGCGTGACGCCATCCGCGTTTGCTTCATGTTCTGGTCCCCGTGCCCGCAGCGACGACCGATGAGAGCAGAAGGCGCTCCGTGGATCGCGCGGATGTCAATGGGAAGCGGTCGCGCATTCGTCGCACTGGGGCGGTGATCGGTTGCCCCCGGACGGACGCGTGGCGTCGCCTCCCGGCTTCGTTGCTGTGGCGTCCCCATCTGTCTGCTGCGATGCGAGTGCTTCGGGACGCACCCGTCTGACGTTAAGCAAGGCGTGAGCCATCTGCCGCGATGCCCCGCGCAGCAAGGGGTCGCGCGCGGGGAACGGATGCGGCAGGCGTGCAGTCGACGCGTTTTGATTCACCGACGAATCAGCGTGCGCGCGTTGCATCAGCCGCTGGCGGTCAATCGCACGCAGCGAGCAGGTCGCGCGGCGACCGGGTCGTCGTGCCCGTCGACGTCGCCGTGCCGGGTGCGGCTTGGTGCGACTGACCGCCGTGCATCGTGCATCGTGTGCGCGTCAGTCGAGCGGTCGGAACGGGAACCGCCGTCACATGCGACGAATAGACGGGACTCCGATGTATTTTCGGATTTCGGCTCAGCGTTACACATTCGCAACATTTCCCGCCGCCGCGATTCGTGTGACGCAAGCCCCGTCGGGTGGCGGGAAATCCGGTGCGCGCGACGGTAGTCGACGCTCGGGTGCGTGCCGTGCACTGCACAGACGAAAGTGGCGAATCGAGGCGACGCAAAGCGCGTCGAAAGGTATACGCGATTGGCTTCGTCATGGGCGCTCGACATGCACGTGCGATTCATCGGACGACGTCGTCGGACGGACCGCGCGAGCGTCCGGCCGTTTGTCGTCGTCGTGTCGAAGCGGAGATGCGAGTGTCCGTAGCAGTTGTGAAACATTCCGTAACGCACCGTCCGTACGCGATGGCCGTGCAACGATGCAGGCCGGGATGCGGGCCGGCTGGTTTGAATATTGCTGTAGTGGGAGGACGTGACGCTCGACACGGCGAGGAACGGCTCATGACGTGATCGATTCAATGCAACGGGACGCCGGTAGCACGACGATTCGCGCGGCCCGGACCGCGCGGACGAGGCAGCGCGCTCGCCCCGCAACACCGCCGCGTGTCGATCACACGCGGGTACGGGATGCGCCGCCCGAATACATGCTTCGCGCCGTGTGCTGGATCGCCGGGCACGAAGCGGCTAAAACGAGGATAACGATGAAGAAGATCTTGCTTGTGTTCGGGACTCGGCCGGAGGCCATCAAGATGGCACCGCTGGTGCGTGCGCTGAAGGTGCAAGCGGACGTCGACGCCCGGGTATGCGTGACCGCGCAGCATCGGGAAATGCTCGACCAGGTGCTGACGCTGTTCGACATCAAGCCCGACTACGATCTCAACCTGATGCGGCAAGGCCAGACGCTGACCGACGTGACGACCGGCATTCTTCAGGCGATCGGCATCGTCTTCGACGAATTTCGGCCGGACGTCGTGCTGGTACACGGCGACACGACGACCACGCTCGCGGTGAGCCTGGCGGCGTTCTATCGCTATCTGCCGGTCGGTCACGTGGAGGCCGGCTTGCGCAGCGGCGACATCTGGTCGCCGTGGCCGGAGGAGCTGAATCGCCGCGTGACCGATGCGGTGTCGTCATGGCATTTCGCGCCGACCGGGCTGGCGCGCGACAACCTGCTGAGCGAGGGCGTACCGGGCGGCGCGGTGTCGCTGACCGGCAATACCGTGATCGATGCGTTGCACGAGGTCAAGCGCATGCTCGATCGCACCGCCGCGCTGTCGGACAGGATCGCCGCGTACTTCCCGTTTCTCGAACCGTCGCGGCGCGTCGTGCTGGTCACCGGCCACCGCCGGGAAAGTTTCGGCGAACCGTTCCGGCATTTCTGCGATGCGCTGTGCACGCTGGCGGGCCGCTATCGCGATGCGCAGTTCGTCTATCCGCTGCATCCGAACCCGAACGTGCGGGAGCCGGCGCGCGCGCGGCTCGGCGATATTCCCAATATCTACCTGATCGAGCCGCAGGAATATCTTTCGTTCGTATTCCTGATGTCGAGAGCGCATTTCATCATCACGGATTCGGGCGGCATTCAGGAAGAAGGGCCGGCGCTCGGCAAGCCGGTGCTCGTCACGCGCGAGACGACGGAGCGGCCCGAGGCGATTCAGGCCGGTACCGCGCGGCTCGTCGGCACCGATCGGGACAGGATCGTCTGGGAGGCGTCGCGGCTGTTCGATAGCGAGAGCGCATACGAGGAAATGTCGCGTGCGAGCAATCCATACGGCGACGGCCATGCGAGCGAGCGGATCGTTCATGCGCTGATGCGTACGCCCGGGGCGCCCACGAAGACGACGAGTTTCTCGATGGGCGCCACGGAGATGCCGTTCAACGCGCTCACGCTCGGGCTGCAGGCGTTGCGGTCGCCGTGACGCGGATCGCGCGGTAGCCCGCTCCGGCGCGTTCGGCGTGAACGTCGGGCATCCGGTCCGGCCGCAAGGTCGGGCGATGCTCGCACGTGACGACCCGAAGCGCATTTCCCCGACGCATTCAAAGTCATGCCACCGACACGTCCCGTTCCGGGGCGTGCTTTCTCCCCGTTTGCCCGAAACGCCCGAATCGCGCCGATCCGACGCCGAATCCGAAATGGTTCGATAATGCGGACGGCGATCCATGCGGACGAACGGCTGACCGGAGCGAGATTGAAAGGTTGCGCAGGCAACCGGCCGACAGCGGCGTTCGCGGCATCTGCCCGACCGTGCCTGCACGCGACACGGTCGACGAAACGGCGCCACGCCTGCCTGATCGTCCGGAACGTGAGCCGCGCCGTTCGAATCCCCACCCGATGCCTGCCCGGCGGGCGTCGCAACCAGGAGGTGAACGATGATCACGCTGACCGTCAACGGTAGCGAGCAGCACTTCGACGGCAATCCCGACATGCCGTTGCTCTGGTATCTGCGCGATGTGCTCGGCCACACCGGCACCAAGTTCGGCTGCGGGATGGCGCTGTGCGGTGCGTGCACCGTGCATCTCGACGGCGTGGCGATCCGGTCGTGCATCACGCCGGTCGCGGCGGCGTCGGGCAAGCGCGTGACGACGATCGAGGGGCTGTCGACGGACCTCACGCATCCGCTGCAGCAGGCGTGGCAGGAGTTGAACGTCGCGCAATGCGGCTACTGCCAGTCCGGGCAGATCATGCAGGCCGCGTCGCTGCTGAAGACGAATCCTCATCCGACCGACGCCGACATCGACGACGCGATGTCCGGCAACATCTGCCGCTGCGGCACCTATACGCGCATTCGCGCGGCGATCAGGCTTGCCGTGCGCCGAGGGGGTGACGCATGAGCGCGCCCGAACTCTCCGTTCGCAACGAAAGCCGTCGCGCGCTGCTGCTCGGTTTCGCGTCCGGCGGGCTGTTGCTCGCGTTCGGCGTGCCGTCGCTCGCCCACGCGGCTGCCCCGGTGCAGCCACCCGTCAGCGCGAATCCGCAGTATGGCGGCGCGGGGATGCCGCACGGACTGCGCGACGATCCGAACCTGTTCGTTGCGATCGCAACGGACGGCACCGTCACGGTGACCTGCATCCGCTCCGAGATGGGACAGGGCGTGCGCACGAGCGTCGCGCTCGTGGTGGCCGACGAGCTGGGCGCGGACTGGGCGCGCGTGAAGGTCGCGCAAGCGGTCGGCGACGAGCCGCGCTACGGCAACCAGAACACCGATGGATCGCACAGCCTGCGCCAGAGCTTCGCCGCGCTGCGCCGCGCGGGCGCGGCCGCACGCACGATGCTCGCGCAGGCGGCGGCTGCCGTGTGGGGCGTCGACGTGGGTCGGGTGAAGGTGACGGTGCACGAGGTCGTCGATACCGGGAGCGGGCGCAAGCTCGGCTTCGGCGAGCTGTCGGCGAAAGCGGCCGCGCTGCCGGTGCCGGATACGAAGACGCTCGCGTTGAAGGCGCCGGCCGAGTTCCGCTATATCGGCAAGGGCAAGACGGCGTTGATCGACGGACGCGACATCGTCGGCGGCCGTGCGCGGTACGGGATCGATACGCGGCTCGACGGCATGCTGTATGCAGTCGTCGCGCGACCGCCGGCCTACGGCGACACGGTCGGGTCGTTCGACGCATCGGCCGCCGAGAAGCTGCCGGGTGTCGTCAAGGTCGTGCAGCTGGCGTCGGCGCCGCTGCCGTCCGGTTTTCAGCCGCTCGGCGGGGTGGCCGTCATTGCGCGCGATACGTGGACGGCCATCCAGGCACGCGCGCAGTTGAAGATCGACTGGAAGCGCGGGCAGCATGCGGACTACGACTCGGCTGCGTATCGCAAGACGCTCGAAGCGGCCGCCGCGCAGCCGGGCGACGTGATCCGCGACGACGGCGACGCGGCCGCCGCGCTTGCCGGCGCCGCGAAACGCGTGCGTGCGACGTACTACGTTCCGCATCTCGCGCACGCGACGATGGAGCCGCCCGCGGCCGTCGCGCGGGTGGCCGACGGCCGCTGCGAAGTGTGGACCTGCACGCAGGCGCCGCAGACCGCGCGCGACGAGGTCGCGAAGGCACTCGCGTTGCCGACCGAGCGCGTGACGGTCAACGTGACGCTGCTCGGCGGTGGCTTCGGCCGCAAGTCGAAGCCCGATTACGTGGTGGAAGCCGCGCTGCTGTCGAAGGCGGCCGGCGCGCCCGTGAAGCTGACGTTCACGCGCGAGGACGACATCGCGCACGACTACTTTCACGCGGTGTCGCTCGAAGCGTTCGACGGCGGAATCGATGCGTCGGGCAAGGTGATCGCGTGGCGGCATCGCACGGTCGCGCCGTCGATCCAGTCGACGTTTCGCGCCGGTGTCGTGCACGAGCAGCCGGGCGAGCTCGCGCAAGGCATCGCGGATCTGCCGTTCGCGATTCCGAACGTGCGGATCGAGAATCCGGCCGCGGAAGCGCACACGCGGATCGGATGGTTCCGCTCGGTGTACAACATCCCGCATGCGTTCGGCATCCAGAGTTTCGTGTCGGAGCTCGCGCATGCCGCCGGTCGCGATCCGAAGGATTTCCTGCTCGAACTGATCGGGCCTGCGCGGCGTTTCGAGCCGCACATCACGGTGAAGAACGTGAACTACGGCGAGGATCCCGCGCTGTATCCGGTCGATACCGGGCGCCTGCGGCGCGTGGTCGAGACGGTCGCGCGCGAAGCCGGGTGGGGGCGCAAGCTTCCGAAGGGGCACGGGCTCGGGATCGCCGCGCATCGCAGCTTCGTGTCGTATACGGCCGCGGTGTGCGAGGTGCAGGTCGGTGCGGACGGCAGGATTTCGGTGCCGCGCGTCGACATCGCGATCGACTGCGGGCCGCAGGTCAATCCTGAACGGGTACGCTCGCAGCTCGAGGGCGCCGTCGTGATGGGGCTTGGCATCGCGCTGCACGGCGAGATCACGTTCAAGGACGGCCGTCCGGAGCAGAGCAACTTCAACGGCTTCCAGGTGCTGAGAATGAACGAGGCGCCGCGCGACATCCGCGTGCATCTCGTCGCGCCGGACGATTTCGCGACGCCGCTCGGCGGGGTCGGCGAGCCGGGCCTGCCGCCCGTTGCGCCGGCGCTGACCAACGCGATCTTCGCGGCGACCGGCACGCGCATCCGCAGCCTGCCGATTGCCGATCAGCTCGCGAAACCGCAGGCGGGTTGACGCGGTAACCGTCCCGCGCCGGGCCGCATCGTGCGGCCCGGCCCCCCTCTCGACGCCCTGAACACCCGACCCATGATTCGTGTGAACCGGCCCTGACGCACGACGTTGTCGTTTGCGAACGACCGTGCTAAATTCCTGCCAGCACTTGCAGTCACGCAACCCTACATTCGGCTGACATGGCCGGTAGCCCGGGAGGCAGCACGATGAGTCTGTTGATGTCGCGACGCGATCTCGCGTTCCTGCTGTATGACTGGCTCGACGCCGAGGCGCTCGCCGCGCTGCCGCGCTACGCGGAGCACGGTCGCGAGACTTTCGATGCGGTGCTCGACACCAGCGAGCGGATTGCCGAAGACCTGTTCGCACCGCACGCGGCGCGCGGCGACCGCGAGGAGCCGCGGTTCGACGGCGAACGCGTGACGCTGATCCCGGAGGTCGAACCGGCCGTGCGCGCGTTCGCGGACGCCGGGCTGATCGCCGCGGGGCACGACGAAGCGCTCGGCGGCATGCGCTTGCCGAAACTGGTCGAAGCCGCGTCGTTCCTGTTCTTCCAGGCCGCGAACATCGCGACGGCCGCGTATCCGTTTCTGACCGTCGCCAATGCGAACCTGCTCGTCGCGCACGGCAGCGCCGCGCAGATCGACGCATTCGCCCGCCCGGAACTGGAAGGGCGTTTCCTCGGCACGATGTGTCTATCCGAACCGCAAGCCGGTTCGTCGCTGTCCGACATCGCGACGCGCGCCGATTTCGAACGCGATTCGCCGCTCGGCGCACGCTATCGGCTGACCGGCAACAAGATGTGGATTTCCGGCGGCGAGCACGAGCTGGCGGAGAACATCGTCCACCTCGTGCTCGCGAAGATTCCCGACGAACACGGCCGGCTGCCGCCCGGCACGCGCGGCATCTCGCTGTTCATCGTGCCGAAGTTCCTGACCGGCGCCGATGCCGACGCGAACGGCGAGCACAACGACGTCGTGCTCGCGGGGCTGAACCACAAGATGGGCTATCGCGGCACGACCAATTGCCTGCTGAATTTCGGCGAAGGGACGCGTTATCGGCCGCAAGGGCGTGCGGGCGCGATCGGCTACCTGGTCGGCCAGCCGAATCAAGGTCTGGCGTACATGTTCCACATGATGAACGAAGCGCGCATCGGGGTCGGCGCGGGCGCGGTGGCGCTCGGCTATACCGGTTATCTGCACGCGCTCGACTACGCGCGCAACCGTCCGCAAGGGCGCCCGCTCGGGCCTCGCGGCAAGGATGCGGCCGCGCCGCAGACGCCGATCGTCGACCATCCGGACGTGCGGCGCATGCTGCTCGCGCAAAAGGCTTACGTCGAAGGCGGTCTCGCGCTGATCCTGTATTGCGCGAGGCAGGTCGACGAAGCGCGCGCGCACGACGATGCGGCGGTGCGCGCCGATGCCGCGCGCCTGCTCGACATCCTGACGCCGATCGCGAAGAGCTGGCCGTCGCAGTGGTGTCTTGCCGCGAACGATCTCGCGATCCAGGTGCACGGCGGGTACGGCTACACGCGCGACTACGCGGTCGAACGGCTCTATCGCGACAATCGTCTGAATCCGATTCACGAAGGCACGCACGGGATCCAGGCGCTCGACCTGCTGGGCCGCAAGGTGAGTCAGGACGACGGCGCGTCGCTGCGCGCGCTCGATGTGCGGATCGGCGCGACCGTCGAGCGCGCGCGAGCGCTGGCTGCCGGTACGCGCGAGCAGGCCGATGCATTGGCCCGGCGTTGGACGAGGCTGTGCGACGTGACGCGCCAGTTGAGCGCGATCGGCGATCCGCAGACGCGGCTGGCGAACGCGAGCGTCTATCTCGAAGCGTTCGGCCATCTCGTCGTCGCGTGGCTGTGGCTCGACGTGACGCTCGCCGCGCACGGGCACGACGGCGATTTCCACGACGGCAAGCGTGCGGCGGCCCGTTACTTTTTCCGCTGGGAACTGCCGAAGGTGGATGCGCAGCTCGACCTGCTGTCGAGCGTCGACACGACGACGCTCGACATGTGCGACGCGTGGTTCTGAACGTGGTTTCAACGATATTCCGGAATACCGACGATCTTGCCGATGCCGATGGCCATCGCATGCGCGTCGTGAACCGGCCGCGCGGGGGTATCCCACCCACCGCACCGATGCGCGGCCACGCCGCGCAAGGAGACAGAAGCGCATGAAAGCCCTGTTGTGTACCGCATTCGGCCCGATCGATCGCTTGCGCATCGAGGACGTCGCGATTCCCGAACCGGCTGCCGGGCAGGTCCGGATCCGGGTGAAGGCGGCATCGCTCAATTTTCCCGACGCGCTGATCGTCCAGGGGCTGTATCAGGTGAAACCGGCGCTGCCGTTTTCGCCGGGCGCCGAGTTTGCCGGCGTGATCGACGCGGTCGGCGAGGGCGTCACCGCGTGGCGACCCGGCGATTCGGTGATGGCGTTTAGCGGACACGGCGGGTTCGCGGAGCAGTGCGTGGCCGATGCGCCCCAGCTCGCTGCGCTGCCGCCGGGCATGACGTTCGAGCAGGGCGCGGCGCTCGTGCTCGCCTACGGCACGTCGCTGCACGCATTGCAGCAGCGCGCGCGCCTGCAGGCGGGCGAGACGCTGCTCGTGCTGGGCGCGGCCGGCGGCGTCGGGATCGCCGCGATCGAAATCGCGAAAGCGCTCGGCGCACGCGTGATCGCGGCCGCGTCGAGCGCGGACAAACTCGCGCTGTGCCGCGAAGCGGGCGCCGACGAGACGATCGACTATGCGACCGAGGACCTGCGCCGCCGCGTCGACGAGCTGACCGGCGGGCGCGGCGCCGACGTCGTCTACGATCCGGTGGGCGGCGCGAGCAGCGAAGCGGCGCTGCGCGCGACCGCGTGGCGCGGCCGGTTCCTCGTGGTCGGCTTCGCGGCCGGCGAGATCCCGAAGATCGCGCTGAACCTCGCGCTGCTGAAGGAGCGCGACATTCTCGGCGTGTTCTGGGGTGATGCGGTGCGGCGCGATCCGGCGCAGCATGCCGCGAACATGCGGCTGCTCGCCGAATGGTTCGCGGCCGGCAAGGTGCGGCCCGCGATCACCGAGCGCGTGTCGCTGGCCGGCGCGGCCGACGCGATCGCGCGGATGGCGAACCGGCAGGTGAAGGGAAAGGTGGTGATTTTCCCGGACGCGTGATCCGGTTTCGCCGCGCGGCGATTCAACGCGGGCCGTGCGGCGGGTGTTTCACGAAAGCGGGCGCGGTGCGACCCGCGGTGAAGGCGTCGTGACCCGGCAGTCGGGCGCACGATGCCGCGCGGTGCCGAAACGAATGCCGCCCGTCCTTCGCCGGTGCCTTCAATCCTTCGGCAGGCGCAGCGTGTCGAGCGCATGCTGCGAAAACTCGACCCAGAACCGCTCGTTCGCGATGCCGGCCTGCAGCACCAGATGCTGCAGGCGCTTCGTGCGTGAAGCGCCGGCGGTCGAATCGCCCGCCGCCGGATCGCCGGCCGCCGAGAAATCACGCGCCTCGATCTGCAGATACACGTCCAGCTTTTCCTGATGAAGCGCGATGCGCCGCCGGATCTCATTCTCGAGGCCGGCCGGCCCGAGCACGGCTTCCGCGCGCAGGCGCACCATCAGCGCCTCGCGCAGCGGCGTCGGATCTTCCGGTTCGGCGATCCAGCGCCGCAATTCCTTCTTGCCGGCCGGCAGGATCCGGTACGCGCGCTTGCGGCCGCGGCCGGACTCGGCAGGCAGCGATTCGATCCAGCCCATTTCCTCGAGGCGCCCGAGTTCGCGATAGATCTGCTGGTGCGTCGCCTGCCAGAAATAGCCGATCGAGCGATCGAAACGGTCGGCGAGCTCGGACCCCGAACCGGGGCGTTCGGCGAGGGCGGTGAGAAGCGCGTGAGGCAGGGACATGTCGGATCGAAGGAGGCTGCGCAATGAACCGCATCTTGCCATATCGAGGCTGCAGCACAAACGGCAACGCACGTTTATGCAACATGTTGCATAAACGGAATCGACGGGCTACCATCCGTGCAACTTGTTGCATAAAAATGGAGACGCCCGATGACATCCCGTTACCCGCATTTGACGACCCCGCTCGAGCTCGGTTTCACGTCGCTCAGGAATCGTGTGTTGATGGGGTCGATGCATGTCGGTCTCGAGGAAGCGCCGAACGGCTTCGAGCGGATGGCCGCGTTCTATGCGGAGCGGGCGCGAGGCGAGGCCGGCCTGATCGTCACGGGCGGCTTCGCGCCGAACGAGCGCGGCCGTCCGGCGCCGGGCGGCGCGGTGCTGACGACCGAAGCGCAAGCCGAACGCCATCGCGTCGTGACGCGCGCGGTGCATGCGGAAGGCGGCAGGATCGCGTTGCAGATCCTGCATTTCGGCCGCTACGCGTATCACCCGGCGCTCGCGGCGCCGAGCGCGCTGAAGGCGCCGATCAACCCGTTCACGCCGCATGCGTTGAGCAGCGACGAGGTCGACGAGACGATCGCCGATTTCGTGCGCTGCGCGGCGCTCGCGCAGTACGCGGGCTACGACGGCGTCGAGATCATGGGATCCGAGGGCTACCTGATCAACGAATTCATCGCAGCACGCACGAACCATCGCGACGATGCGTGGGGCGGCGCGTACGACAACCGCATCCGCTTCGCGGTCGAGATCGTGCGGCGCGTACGCGAGCGCGTCGGCGCGAACTTCATCGTCATCTACCGGCTGTCGATGCTCGATCTCGTCGAAGGCGGCTCGACGCTCGACGAGGTGATCCGGCTCGCGCAGGCGATCGAGGCGGCCGGCGCGACGATCCTCAATACCGGCATCGGCTGGCACGAGGCGCGCATCCCGACCATCGCGGCCAAGGTGCCGCGCGCCGCCTACGCGTGGGTGACGCGGCAACTGATGGGCAAGGTCGGCATTCCGCTCGTCGCGACCAACCGGATCAATACGCCGGAAGTCGCCGAGCAACTGCTCGCCGACGGCTATTGCGACATGGTGTCGATGGCGCGACCGTTCCTCGCCGATGCCGAATTCGTCCGCAAGGCGCGGGAAGGGCGCGCGGACGAAATCAACACGTGCATCGGCTGCAACCAGGCGTGCCTCGACCATACGTTCAGCGGCAGGATCACGTCGTGCCTCGTGAATCCGCGTGCGTGCCATGAAACCGAGCTCGTGATCCGACCCGCGCCGCGGCCCAAGCGGATCGCGGTGGTCGGCGCCGGGCCGGCGGGCCTCGGCTTCGCGGTCACGGCGGCCGAACGCGGTCACGCGGTCACGCTGTACGAAGCCGGCGCCGAGATCGGCGGCCAGTTCAACCTCGCGAAGAAGGTGCCCGGCAAGGAGGAGTTCGACGAAACGCTGCGCTATTTCCGCCGGCAGATCGAATTGCGCGGCATCGCGCTGCACGTCGATACGCGTGCGACCGCCGAGATGCTGTTGCAGGGCGAATTCGACGAAGTGGTGATCGCGACGGGCATCGTGCCGCGCACGCCGCCGATCGACGGCGTCGAGCATCCGAAGACGCTCGGCTATCTCGACGTGCTGCGAGACGACAAGGCCGTCGGCCGCCGCGTCGCGATCGTCGGCGCGGGCGGCATCGGCTTCGACGTCGCCGAGTATCTCGTCCATCGCGACGGCGCCGAGCGGCCCGACGCAGACCGGTTCTTCGGCGAATGGGGCGTCGACAGGTCGTATGCGAATGCCGGCGGGCTTGCCCGCGCGCGGCCCGAGCCGGCGGCGCGGCATGTGCATCTGCTGCAACGCAAGGCGTCGAAGGTCGGCGACGGGCTCGGCAAGACCACCGGATGGATTCACCGCACGGCGCTGAAGGCGCGCGGCGTCGGGATGTCGTCGGCGGTCACGTACCGGCGCATCGACGACGACGGCTTGCACGTGACGATCGACGGCGTCGAGCAGACGCTGCCGGTGGACAACGTGGTGATCTGCGCGGGGCAGGAGCCGTCGCGCGAGCTGGCCGAGCAACTGCAGGCCGCCGGATGCCGCGTGCATCTGATCGGCGGCGCATGCGAGGCCGCCGAACTCGATGCGAAGCGTGCGATTCATCAGGGTACGACGCTGGCCGCGACCCTTTGATGCCGATTCGTTTTACGTTCCGTCCAACCTCGATGCTGGAGACTTCGATGACATCCTCCCCGCTGCATCTTCATCCCGCCGTCGCGAAATCGCTCGAAACATGGCATGCCATGGTCGAGCGCAAGGATTTCGGCGCGCTCGAATCGATCGTCCATCCGGACGCCGTGTTCCGTTCGCCGATGGCGTTCAAGCCGTACGGGCCGGCGCCTGCGCTGCTGATGGCGTTGCGCACGGTGATCACGATCCTCGAGAACTTCACGTATCACCGCCAGTTCGCGACCGACGACGGCACGAGCGTCGTGCTGGAGTTCGGTGCGACCGTCGGCGACAAGGCGTTGAGGGGAATCGACATGATTCGCTTCGACGACGACGGCCGGATCGTCGAGTTCGAGGTCATGATCCGGCCGTTCAATGCGCTGCAGGCGCTCGGCGCGGAAATGGGCGCGCGGCTCGGGCAGCAGTTGCCGGCGTTCAAGACCGGCGGTTGAGCGGCGCGGCGGTGGCCGCGCAGGCTTTCGAAGGCAGTCTTCACCGCGGTACGCGCTACGGTGCGTTCGTGATCGGTTGCGCCGGCAACTTTCTTCGTCACGCCGTGCCGGATCATGCGGCACC
Organism: Burkholderia sp. MSMB1826; assembly: GCF_001526325.1. NCBI lineage: Bacteria > Pseudomonadati > Pseudomonadota > Betaproteobacteria > Burkholderiales > Burkholderiaceae > Burkholderia > Burkholderia sp. MSMB1826. The sequence goes on along the minus strand of NZ_LOYN01000021.1, from coordinate 52,779 downwards.
CTGCGCGCGATTCAGCACGAAGTCGTAGTCGAGCGTGTAGAACGGCGTGTCCATGTAACGAAGAACCGTTTCTGCAGCAGTTCGCGAACGATACGCAGGCCGAAGTGAAGCGCGGAGCACGCGGCTTTCGCGGGCAAACGGTCGCGATCGGTCCGCCGTTGCGCGACATAGGGGCCGGCGTCGAGCGCGGTCGTGTAGTACCCGCACGAGTACGCGATGCGCAACCGACCGCAGGGCGAGAACCCAAGCTGTCAAAATCCTGACGGATCAAGTTGATATATTGTATCATCTGATGTTTTCGTCGCCGGCCGGCCGGGTTGTCCGGGGCGGCCGCGTGCGACGACAGCTACGAAGATCGATACGACGTGACGAGAACCGGACACACCGCGGCGCACGTGGAGCGGCGCCATGCCGCGACGCGCCGGCACACGGGCGCCTCGCGCGCACGCGCGGCACGCAGTTGCACGACCTTGCTGGGCTGCGCGATGGCCGCCACCGGCGCGTTGGCCGCCGAAGCCGCCGCAGTGGCGCCGGACGACCGGCATGCGCTGCCGGCGATCAGCGTCACCGCGTCGTCCGCGCCGTCCGACCCGCTGACGCAACCGCTCGAAACGGGCTCGCGGCTCGGGCTTGCCAGCCTCGACACGCCCGCAAGCGTCGAAACCGTCACGGCCGATACGATCGCAGCACGCGGCGATCGCACGGTGCTCGACGCGCTCACGCGCACGGCCGGCTTTTCGAGCGCGATCGCGCCGGGCACCGGCGGCACCGCGTCGAGCGTGCGCGGCTTCAGCGGGCAGGAGTCGGTGATGATGCTGCTCGACGGCGTCCGGTTGATGCCGGCGGCCGGCACGATCACGTTTCCGTTCGACACGTGGTCGGTCGCGCGCATCGAGGTGCTGCGCGGCCCGGCATCGGTACTGTACGGCGAAGGGGCGATCGGCGGTGTCGTCAACGTGGTGCCGAAGCGGCCGCAGCGCACGCGCGAGACGACGCTGCAGGCGGGCGTCGGCCCCGACGGCGCGAAGCGCTTCGCGTTCGATACGACGGGCGCGCTCGGCCCGCGGCTGTCGTACCGCTTCTACGCGAGCGATGCGCGCGCGAACGGTCTCGCCGAGCGGGCCGATACGCATACGACGGCCGTCGGCGGCGCGCTGACGCTCGACGTGAGCCCGCAGCTTGCGCTGACGCTCGACTACGACTACGGAAGGCAGATGCCCGCGACGTACTATGGCGTGCCGGCGCCGAACGGCGTGCTCGATCCGTCGCTGCGCAAGCTGAACTACACGGTCGGCGACGCGACGATATCGTACTACGACCAGTGGACGCGCCTGTCGGCCCGCTACCGGCCGGCGGTCGGCGTGACGATCGACAACCAGCTTTACTATCTGACGTCCAACCGCCATTGGCGCAACGCCGAATCGTACGTGCTCGACCCGGCGTCCGGGCGCGTCACGCGTGGCGACTATCTCGACATCGGGCACCATCAGCGGCAGATCGGCGACCGGCTGAGCGCGCGCGTCGACGGGATGCTGTTCGGTCGCGCAAACCGCTTCGTCGTCGGCACGGAATTCAGCCAGATTACGTTCAGCGGTACCAACAATTCACCGTACGGTGGCGAAACGACCGTGCCGGCGCACGGCTTCGATCCCGGCGTCTTCACGAGTCCCGACCCGACCGTGCCGCAGTTCAGCACGCGCGCGCGGCAGGCGGCGGTATTCGCGGAGAACCGGCTCGAAGTGCTGCCGCGGCTCGCGTGGGTGAGCGGCCTGCGCTACGACCACATCGCGTTCAGCCGCGAACAGGCGGCAACCGGCGCGGGCTTCGACAAGCGGTTCGCGAACGTCGGCTGGCGTACCGGTTTCGTGTTCGACATCGCGCCGACGTTCAGCGCGTATGCGCAGTACACGACGGGTGCGGAGGGCGTCGGCTCGCTCGTGACGCTGTCCGCTTCGCAGATGCATTACCGGCTCGCGACCGGCGAGCAGTGGGAAGCCGGGCTCAAGCAGACGCTGCTCGACGGTCGCGCGTACTGGACGGTCGCGGTGTACGACATCACGAAGCGCAATCTGCTCAGCACCGATCCGTTCAATCCGGCGCTGCGCCAGCAGGTCGGCCGGCAGTCGTCGCGCGGCGTCGAGCTGACCGGCGGCGCGCGGCTGCCGCACGGCTGGACGATCGATGCGAACGTCGCGCTGCTGCATGCGCGCTACGACGCATTCAACCAGACCGTCGGCGGCGCGACGGTGTCGCGGGCCGGCAACGTGCCGTCCGGCGTGCCGCAGCAGACCGCGAACCTGTGGCTCGGCTGGGCGTTCGCCGAGCGCTGGCACGCGAATGCGGGCGTGCGTTACGTCGGTGCGACCTACGGCGACGACGCGAATCGCGTGCAGGTGCCGTCGTACACCGTGTTCGATGCGTCGCTGCGCTGGCAGCCGACGTCGCGCACCGAGCTCGCGCTGTATCTGCGCAATCTCGCGAACCGCACGTACGCGGTGACGACGTCGAATGGCGGCGAGCAATGGCTGCTCGGTCCGTCGCGCTCGGCGGAGCTCGTCGCGACGATGCGCTTCTGAAGCGGCACGACATGCGCCCCGTCACTCACATGCTCGACATCGAACGCGTGCGCTGGTCTCCCGGCGGCGCGGTCGACGTACTCGATTCGGTGACGCTGACGGTCGCCGAAGGCGAGTTCGTCGGGCTGGTCGGCCCGAACGGCAGCGGCAAGACGAGCCTGCTGCGCTGCGTGTTCCGCTACGCGCGGCCCGACGCGGGCCGCGTCGCGCTCGACGCGCAGGACGTGTGGCGCATGCGGCCGCGCGCGCTCGCGCAGCGCATCGCGGTGCTGCAGCAGGAAACGCCGGACGACTTCGGGCTGACGGTCGACGAACTGGTCGGCATGGGCCGCACGCCGCACAAGCGGCCGTTCGATGCGGAGTCGGCCGACGATCGGCGGATCGTCGAAGCGTCGCTGCACGATGTCGGTCTCGTCGAGCGCCGCGCACAGCGCTTCGCGTCGCTGTCGGGCGGCGAGAAGCAGCGCGCGCTGCTGGCCCGCGCGCTCGCGCAGCAGCCCGACCTGCTGTTGCTCGACGAGCCGACCAACCATCTCGACCTGCGTCACCAGCTCGAACTGCTCGCGCGCGTGCGCCGCCTCGGCATCGCGACGCTCGCGACGATTCACGACCTCAATCTCGCGGCCGCGTATTGCGACCGGCTCCATGTACTCGCGCACGGCCGCGTCGTCGCGTCCGGCGTGCCGGACGAGGTGTTGACCGCAGCGCTGCTGCGCGACGTGTTCGGCGTCGCCGCGCTCGTCGATCGCCATCCCGTCACGGGCCGCCCGCGCATCACGCCGCTTCACCCGGAATGACCGCCATGCCGTTTCCTGTTCCGTCCTTCGTCTCCCGCCGGTTCGTCGCCGCTGCCGTGCTCGGCTGCGCGGCCGTTCACGCGGCGGCCTATCCCGTCACCGTACGCAGTTGCGATCGCGACGTGACGTTCGAGCGCGCGCCGACGCGCGCGGTGAGCAACGACGTGAACCTCACCGAGATGATGCTCGTGCTCGGCCTGAAGGGCCGGCTCGTCGGCTATACGGGCATCGGCGGCTGGAAGACGGGCACCGCGCGCGTGCGCGACGCATTGCGCGGCGTGCCCGAACTGGCGAGCCAGTATCCGTCGCTGGAAGTGCTGGCCGCCGCGCGTACCGATTTCTATCTCGCGGGCTGGAACTACGGAATGCATGTCGGCGGGGCGGTGACGCCGGCGACGCTCGCGCCGTTCGGCATCCGCACGTACGAACTGACCGAATCGTGTTCGCACGTGATGAAGCAGTCGGCCGCATCGTTCGACGACGTGTTCCGCGACCTGAACAATCTCGGCCGGATCTTCGGCGTCGAGGCGCGTGCCGCGCAAGTCGTCGCCGCGATGCGCGCGCGGCTCGCGGCGGTGTCGCGCACGATCGGTCGCCCGGCGCCGCTGCGCGTGTTCGTCTACGACAGCGGCACCGACAAGCCGATGACGGCGGGCGGGCTCGCGATGCCGACCGCGTTGCTCGCGGCGGCGGGCGCGCGCAACGTGATGGCCGACGTGCCGCGCAGCTGGACGCAGGTGAGTTGGGAAAGCGTGGTCGCGCGCGACCCGCAGGTGATCGTGATCGTCGACTATTCGGCGATCACGGCCGCGCAGAAGCAGCAGTTCCTGACGAGCCAGCCGGCGCTCGCACGCGTGGCCGCGATTCGCGACCGGCGTTTCGTCGTGATTCCGTACGATGCCGCGACGCCGGGCCCCGAGAACGTCGCAGCCGTCGAGACGCTCGCCCGCGCGCTGTATCCGGCCGCATTTGCCGGAGCGGCACGGTGAGCGTGCGCGGGCAGGTGGCGCGGCCCGGCATGCGGGTGGTGCTGCCGGGGCTGGCCGTACTGCTGATCGTGTCGATCGTCGTGTCGGCCGCGTTCGGCCCCGCGCCGATCGCGATGCCGGCCGCGGTGCGGATCGTCGCCGCGCACGTCGCGTCGGCGTTCGGCGGCGCCGACGCGTTCGCGGCGGGCGCGGGCGACGACAGCATCGTCTGGCTGATCCGGATGCCGCGTGCGCTGCTGGCCGCGATCGTCGGCGCGACGCTGGCGGCGGTCGGCGTCGCGTTGCAGGCGGCGACCGCGAACCGCCTGGCCGATCCGCACCTGCTCGGCGTGAGCGCGGGCGCGATGCTCGGCGCGATCGCGGTCACGGTGGTGGCCGGCGCGGCGTTCGGCCCGTTCACGCTGTCGGCCGCCGCTTTCGCGGGCGCGCTCGGGGCCACCGCCTGCGTGGTCGCGCTCGCTTACCGGGGCGGCCGGCTCGAATCGGACCGGCTGCTGCTCGCGGGCGTATCGGTGTCGTTCATGATGGCCGCGTTCGGCAACCTGCTGCTGTACCTCGGCGATCAACGGGCCGCGTCGTCGGTGCTGTTCTGGATGCTCGGCGGGGTCGGGCTCGCGCGCTGGGACTTGCTGCCGGTGCCGGCCGTGTGCGCGGTGCTCGCCGGCGGCGCGCTCCATGCGCGTCGGCGCGAACTGAACGCGCTGATGTCGGGCGATGTCGCCGCCGCGTCGCTCGGCGTGCCGAGCGCGCGGATGCGGCGCGAAGTGTTCGTCGTCGCGTCGTTCGCGACGGGCGCGATGGTCGCGGTGAGCGGCGCGATCGGCTTCGTCGGGCTCGTGACACCGCATCTGTGCCGTCGCGTCGTCGGGGCCGAGCACGGCCGGCTGCTGCCGGTCGCCGCGCTGGCCGGCGCGATCCTGCTCGTGTGGGCCGATGTCGCCGCGCGCACGCTCGCGGCGCCCGAGGATCTGCCGATCGGCATCGTGACCGCGCTGTTCGGCAGCCTGTTCTTCGTCGCGCTGCTGCGGCGGCGCTGAACGCGGGCGCTGTCAGGCGAGGGCGGGCCGAGTTCCGTGGTTCGTCTTCATCGAAACGGGATGACCGTGCCCGTGCCGTGGCGGCCGCGCCTATCGGCGTGCGGGTTCGCAACGTCGAACAGGCTGTCCGGCAGCGCCCGCACGGGCAACGTGATCACGAAGCGTGCGCCGCCGAGCGGCGAATCCTCGAGCCGCACGTCGCCGCCGTGCACCTGCGCGACGCGTCGCACGATCGCAAGCCCGAGCCCGAAGCCGCCGGTCTGCCGGTCGCGGCTCGAGTCGAGCCGCTGGAACGGTTCGAACACGCGGGCGCGCTCGGCGGCCGGGATGCCCGGCCCGTCGTCGTCGACGCTCAGCACGAGCGCACCGGACCGATCTCGCGTGGCGGCCAGCACGACCTTGCGCGACGCATAGCGGGCGCCGTTGCGGATCAGGTTCAGCAGGGCACGGGCGACGAGCTTCGGATCGCAGACGTGGGTCGCGGGCGCGTCGAGCGTCGACACGTCGAGCGCGATGCCGCGATCGGCGATGTCGTCCGCGACGTTGCCGGCGACGCTGTCGAGCAGCGCGTCGACGACGACCTCCATCGGCGCGAGTTCGCTCGCGCCCTGTTCGAGCCGGCCGATCGTCAGCAATTCGGTGACGAGCTCGTCGAGTTCGCGCACGTCGCGCCGCAGCGCGTCGCGGCGCTCGCGCATCCGGCCGGTTTCGTCGGGATCGGCGAGCAGCGCGAGCCCGAATTCGAGCCGGGCGAGCGGCGTTTTCAGTTCATGCGAGATGCCGTGCATCATTTCGCGCTGTTGCTTGATCGACGCCTCGATGCGCGCGGCCATGTCGTTGAACTGCTGCGACAGCTCGTAGATGTTCGACTTGCCCGACAGCTTCACGCGCGTCGACAGCATCCCGGCGCCGAATGCGCGCGCGGCGTCCTGCAGCCGGCGAATGTCGCGCCAGTGATGGTGAATCCACAGCACCACCGCGAACAGCGTCGCGAGCGCGAGCAGCATGTACGCATAGATGCGGATGTCGAGATCCGCCGCCTCGATGGGCCGCGCATGCAGCACCGAGCCGTCCGCGAGCGGCATGTAGTAGTCCTTGCCGTCGTAGCTGATCGCGATCCTGCCGGCATCGAGATCGCGCAGCGGCGCGCCGCTCAGTCGCGCACGCGCGTCGGCCATCGACATGAACCCGAACCCTTCGCGGCCGTGCAGCGCCAATTCGCGCAACGCGAGCTCGCGCTGCGCGCCCGGATGGCGCTCGAGGTAATCGTTCAGCACGAACGCGTAGGTCGTCAGCGAGTCGCGCTGCGCCTGCGCGACGCGCTCGTAGAAGATCCGGTCGAACGACAGCTGGATGAAGACGATCGACGCGCCGACGCACAGGATCACGACGAGGTACAACCGGAGCAACGGGCGCAGCATTTACTCGTCCCACGCAGAAGGGCTGAACAGGTAGCCGCGGCCCCAGATCGTCTTGATCTTGTGCGGCTCCGATGATGCATCCTCGAAGCGGCGGCGCAGCTTCGAGATGCCGGAATCGACCGAGCGGTCGAGCCCGTCGAATTCGATGCCGCGCAACTGCTTGAGGATGTCGTCGCGGCTCAGCACGGTGCCGGCCGCGCGCGCGAGGATCAGCAGCAGGTTGAATTCGGCGGTCTTCAACTCGACCGGCTCGCCGCGCCACGTGACGGTGCGGTTCGGCGGCGAGATCGTCAGTTCGCCGAATACGAGCGCGTCGGGCGCGACGGCGCTCGCTTCCGCCGCGGCCGGCTGCGCGCGGCGCAACAGCGCACGGGCGCGCGCGACGAGCACGCGCGGCTCGATCGGTTTCGTCACGTAGTCGTCGGCGCCGGTCTCGAGCCCGGCGACCTGGTCGTACACGTCCGCGCGCGCGGTCAGGATCAGCACGGGGACGTTGGTGAACGCGCGGATGCGCCGGCAGACTTCCATGCCGTCGAGATTCGGCAGCATCAGGTCGAGTATCACGAGGGCCGGCTGGTGCTCGCGCACCGCAGCGACGGCGAGGTCGCCGCGCCGCACGACCGTCACCGCGAATTCATAGCCGTCGAGGTATTCGCGGACGAGCTGCGCGAGGCGATCGTCGTCCTCGATCAGCAGCACACGGTATTTGAGCGGAACTTCGTTCATGGTCTCCTCAGGATGCACGCGCCATCTCGTTCCCGGCAGACCGATGCGCGGCGGCACGCGAATTCTATCCGGCGGACCGGCTGCCGGGGCAGCGGGGCGACAATCTCGAACAATCGAACACAATTGCGCACAGATTCTCCGCACATTCAGGACAGTCTCGGCGCAGGGCGGCCCCTAGACTGCGGGCTTCGTCACTCGGATCTCGATATTGTGCGCCCATCCCTTCGCCGCTACCGCTATTGCATGCCGCTCGCCGGCCTGACCCTCGCCGCCGCCGCCCACGCGGAAAACCAGTATTCGTTGTCGCTCGGCGGCGGATTCGCACCGCGCTATCAGGGCAGCAACCAGTATCGCGGCGTCGTCGCGCCGTCGTTTTCCGCCACGTTCGGCAACGGCTTCTTCGTCGACGGCACGCAGGGCGCCGGCTACCGGCTGGACCTGCCGCACGGTGCGTTCGTGTCGGCGGCGGTGAGCTACGACGCGGGCCGCGCGGACGAGAACCGCTTCGACCTGCCGGGCTCCGACTACCTGAAGGGGATGGGCCGGATTCCCGGCTCGGTGCTCGTCGGCGTGCGCGCCGGCGTGTCGCTCTTCGATGCGGCGGAACTGAGCATCACGGTCGATACGCCCGTGACTCACACGTCGCGCGGCGTGTCGGGGCACGTCGATCTTGCGGTGCCGGTACTCAAGACGTCGCAGCACGAGATCGTCGTGACGGGCACCGTGCATGCGGGCTCGGGACGCTACCTGCAGACCTTCTACGGCGTGACCGACGCGCAGTCGATGACGAGCCGGTTCCGGCCGTATTCGGTGAGCGGCGGGATCGACAGCGCGGCGATGGCGGTGGCGTGGAACTGGACGCTGTCGCGGCACTGGTCGGTGCTCGCGACCGGCGGCGTGACGCGCCTGCTCGGCCGTGCCGGCGACAGCCCGATCGTGCAGTCGCGCAACAACTACTACGGCATCGCGGGCGTGACGTACAAGTTCTGAGCGCATTGCCGACGCGGGCCGGTGCACGCCGGCGCGCCCGGTGCGTCGGCGTCGCGCCGTCGTTGCGAGTCGCGTGCGGTAACATGCGGGCGGGTTCGGCGTCAGGCCGGCCCTGCGACGCCGGTGCGCCGAGGCGGCTCGGCCGGGTCGCGAAAGGCCGCCGTTCGCCGGCCGGCTCCATCGGGAAACGGCCGGCAGCGTGCGGAACCGATCACGCATGCGATGCCCGGTCGTGCGCGAATGCCGCACACGGACCGTCGGGCCGCGACAGGGAGAAACCGATGAAGAACACGATCGCGATGCTCGTTGCACTCGTTGCGAGCGCAACCGTTGCAGGATGTGCGGACATGGACACGAAGCACCCCAACGCCACCGCCGGCGGCGCGGCCAGACCCCCTCTGGAGCCGGGTGCCGCGCAGGTATGCAAGGCGAATGCCGCGCCGGACGATGCGCTGGTCGGCAAGACCGAGACCGATGCGACCGCGTTGCTCGACGGCTGCCTGTGGCGCGTGCTCGAGCGTGACGGGAAGTCGCTGCCGGGCACGATGGATTACCGGGAGGAGCGCCGCAATCTCGGCATTCGCGACGGGAAAGTGATCTGGGTGCGGCGCGGGTGAGGCATTCGGCGTCAGTGTGGCGTGCTCCCGTGCGTGCCGTGACCCGACACGCGTTGCCCGGCGTCGCCGTGCATGCCGGGCCGCCGATGAGGATGAGGGCGCGGGCGCTCGCATGGGTGCTGACGGTGCCGTGCGTGCTTGCCGGATGCGGGCCGCACGACGGCGATGCATCGGCCGACGCGCGTACGGTGTGCATTACCGGATACAACGAGTACACCCGCAAGCTTCACGAATTCTGGCTCGACAACGAGCATCGGTCGGGATGCTTCGGCAATCCGTCGGCACGGGACGCGGGCGAGGCATTCGGCGGCGGTGGCGGGTTCGCGTGCGGCTGCAAGGTCACGCCGGGGCGGAAGGTGAAGCTGTACTGGGCATTCGCGCAGCCGCTGGACGAGATCGAGCGCGGCGTCCCGGCGGAGCACCAGACGATCGACGTGACGATTCCACAGCCGGAATCGTCGACGTCGCGTTATCTGCGCGTGTATTTCCGGAAGAACGGCACGGCCGAACTGCAATGGGTGGACGACATGAACGCGCCCGAACTGCGGCCGACCGCGGATCGATGAGCGCGGCGACGGGCGTGCGATCGGACGCGCGTTACTTCGAGAGGTACCACAGCGCGTCCGCGCTGACGCGCGACGGCTGAGCGGCCGCGGCCGGGGCTTGAGCCGGCGCGGGCGGCGGCGTGTTCGACGTGATGGCCGTCGGCAGCGTGGCGGGAATATTCGCGGTCGAAGGCGAGGCCGCCGCCGTCCCCGACGTCGACGGCGTATTCACGTACCATAGCGCATCGGCCGAGGCGGTGCGTTTCGCCGTCGTATTGGGCGCCGCGTTCGCCGCCGTACTGGCCGACTTCTTCGATGCCGAGGCCGATGCGCCGGCGGTCGCCGTATTCGCCGTATTCGCCGTCCCGGCCTGCGCGGTCATGCCTGCGGCCGCCGCCCCCCGCTGCGCGCGCGCTTCGAACGGCCCGAGCTGGAAGATCAACGTTTGCGCGGGACGCGTCAGAACGGCATACGGGAATTGCAGCTCCCACGACATCAGCACGCGTCCCGACGACGTTTCGGTGAAGATCGCCGGCACGTGCTTCATGTCGCTGAACTGCACGTAGATCCGCGCGCCGTCGTCGAACACCTGGGTCGGCTTGGCCTGATCGGCGCCGGTGACCGTCCATCCGAAGTTGTACGTACCGGCCGGGCCGGCGGGGCCGCCCTGCGTCGGCGGAGGCGGCGCGGCCGGCGAGATCGTACGGGCACGCGTGACGGGCGGCGCCGACACGCTCAGGCTCGCGAACGGGTTGTACGTCTGCGCCTGTTGCGGCGGCGTGAAGGAGGGGGGAAGGATGGGCATGGGAGTATCCGGCGAATCCGGCATGGTCCGGATTGCATCATAGACCTTGCGCGCGTACGCGAGGCGCTTGTCGGGCGACGCGGAGTTGTACGCGCCGATCGCGTTCCAGTTGGGGCCGAGCTGGCGGATGTTCTGCGACAGGATCCACGCGCCGACGTACGCGTTCGTGCACGCATCGAACAGGCTTTCCCGCGTGATGCCTTCGCGCGCGAGCGTCGGCAGCCACGTGCTGTTGATCTGCATCAGCCCGATGTCGACCGTGCCGTTGGTATTCGTGTTCACCGCGTTCGGATTCATCCCCGATTCGACCTGCGCGATGCCGCGCATCAGGCTGACGCTCACGTGCTGGAACGCGGCCGCGTCGTCCAGGCAATCGGCGCGCGCGACGCCGCAGAGCGCGCACGAGAGCGCGATCGTCGAGGCGATTGTCAGCGTGTCGCGGCTGAGCGGGCGAGTGATATGACGCGGCATGGCAGGATGGGGCGGAATCCGGCCGCCCGGTGCAAGGAAATTACGCAGACGCGAAGTGTGCCATAGCAAGCGGGCAAATGGCTCGCGTCAAACTTTCCTTTGCATTTGCGCGCGCATGCGCCGCGCATTTTTATCGCGCCGGATCACGGGGCGAGCCGATGGCCGGTCGGTAAAAATGGCCGGCATTTGCGCGCATACAATTGCAACGGCAGCGATCATATCCTGACGTATTACGTCAGTTGCGCGATTAAACGGTGATGGCCTGAGCGAAAAGGGATAATCGCGTCGCCGCCGATGGCGGGCGAAAGCAAGCGACATGAAAACGGCGGCCGAAGCCGCCGTCTGCGCAATCCGAAGACGGGCGGCCACACCGCGTTGCGCGTTGCGCAACCACTGTAGCCGGCCGTCTCCGAGCATGCCGTCAGAAGCGGTGACGCAGGCCGAGGTTGACCATCGTCTGCGAGCTCGTGCCCGCATAACCGTACGATCCGATCGACGCCTGCGCGGCCATCGACCCGCCATTGCCGTCGCCGGTCTGGCCGCTCGCGTGCTGGTACGCGGCGGTCAGGTAGACGTCGGTGCGCTTCGACAGGCTGTAGTCGGCGCCGGCCGATACCTGGTGATAGGTCGCCGACGTGTCGCCGCCCGAGCGCGTGTAACTGTAGCCGACGCCGACGAGCAGCGCATTCGTCGCCTGGTAGTTCACGAAACCTTGCCCCGTGTTGTAGTGCTCGTTCGAGCCGAACACCGAACTTGCGTCGCGGCGGTACTGCGCGTTGCTGTAGCCGAGGCCGAACGTGAACGGGCCGGCGACGTACTGGCCCGCGATGCGGGCGATGCCGAGCGAGTGCGCGCTGGCATAGCCGCTGTTGATCGGGCCGTCGAACGTGCCGTCCGACGAACTGGTCCAGCCGTTGCGCAAGCCGTTCGACGCGGGGCTGTTGGTCGCGTGGAAGTAGCCGCCCGCGACGCTGAACGGCCCGTTGTTGTACGACACGGCGGCCGAGTACGACTGCGCGGCGCCGGTGCTGCCGGCGATGCCGCCGAACGAATACATCGCCGAGAACTGCAGGCCCGCATAGACGGCCGACGTGTACTTCACCGCGTTGTCGACGCGGAAGCTGTTGTCGTAGTTGTCGACGTCGCCCGGCGTCGCGAACACGCTGCCGAGGTAGTTGTCGGCGGTGATGCCCTGCACGAGATCGACGAGCGGATCGTACTGGCGGCCGAACGTGAGCGTGCCGTAGCGGTCGCTCGTCAGGCCGACGAACGCTTGCCGGCCGAAGAGGCGGCCGCCCTGGCCCTGCCGGCCGTTGCTCGGGTCGAAGCCGTTCTCCAACTGGAACAGCGCCTTCAGCCCGCCGCCGAGATCCTCGGTGCCTTTCACGCCCCAGCGGCTGCCGGCCAGGTTGCCCGCGCTGCTGTTGCCGAGCATCCATGCGTTGTCCTTGCCTTGCGCATGGTTCACATAGGTGATCGACGTGTCGATCACGCCATACAGCGTGACGCTCGACTGCGCATGCGCGACGGGCATCGCCGCGAACGACGCGAGCGAAATCAGCGAGAGGGTCGTGCGTTTCATTGTCATCTCCTTGCGCATCGGTGTGGGTTCGTGATCCGGAATGGCAGGAGACTACAGAGCCGTAATAAAACGGCAAAAATGAAATTCTCCGTTGTGGTCTGATGCCGACAGGCGCATTCCCGGAAATTCATTTTTGAGGGATTTGGATTATTGAACACTATGCATCAATGGATTGCCGTTTCGCGATTTTTCCATTGCGTTTTGCGCGGGGCGTGATAATACGGCGCGATATTCGGGTGAATTCCGGCAATCGCAATATTGTTATCGATCCGTCAAATCATTATTTAACGAATCGAATTGGCCGACGTGGAACGAATGTGATAACCGCGCGCGATTCGCATCCGACGGCGGTATCGACTTCGCCATCCGTCGCTGCGTCAGCGTCGCTCGCGTACCGAAACCGCGGTCACCATCTCGCTTTTGTATATAATAATCATTCTCATTTACAGAATGGTTGACGCCTGCGCACCCCGGAACCCGGCCATGTCCGCTGACAAGCTGTCCCTCCATCGAGAAATCGACGCCCTCTATGCCGGCCACCACGCGTGGCTGCGCGGCTGGCTGAGCCGGAAGCTCGGTTGCGCGCACCGCGCGGCCGATCTCGCGCACGACACGTTCGTGCGTCTGCTCGCACGCGACGAGCCGATCTGCGCCGCCGAGCCGCGCGCGTTCCTGACGACGGTCGCCCAGCGTGTGCTGAGCAACCACTGGCGGCGTGAGCAGATCGAGCGCGCGTATCTCGACGTGCTCGCGCAGCGCCCGGAAGCCGTTGCGCCGTCGCCGGAAGAACGGGCCGTCGTCGTCGAGACGCTGCTCGACATCGACCGGCTGCTCGACGGCTTGCCGCTCGCGGCGAAGCGCGCGTTCCTGCTCGCGCAGCTCGACGGGCTCACGCAGACCGACATCGCGCGCGAACTCGGCGTGTCGCTCGCGACGGTGAAGCGCTATCTCGTGAAGGCCGGCACGCAGTGCTTTTTCGCGATGGCGGCCTGACCGATGGCCGCCCCGGGAGCGCCGGCGGTGCCGCCGCACGTCGCACGTCGCGCGGTCGAATGGTGGGTCGACCGGCAGTCCGGCCGGACGGACGATGCGTTCGTCGCCGCGCTCGCGCGCTGGCGCGCGGAGGATCCGGCGCACGACGCGGCGTGGCGTCACATCGAAGCGATGCAGGGCCGGTTCGATCGGCTGGCGGGCGGGCTTGACGCGCAAGCCGCGCATGCGGCGTTGCTGCCGAAGCGGGCGGGCCGCCGCGCAGCCGTGAAGGCGCTGGCCGTGCTGCTGTTCGCGGGCGGCGCCGCATGGATGGCCGAGCCCGCACGGCGCGCGGCGATCTGGCCGGCCGACCTGCGCACGGCCGTCGGCGAGCGGCGCACGGTGACGCTCGCGGATCGCACGGTCGTCGTGCTCGATACCGGCACGGCGCTCGACGTGCGCTTCGACGACGCGGCGCGGCGCCTGCACTTGCTGCGCGGCACGATCATGGTCACCAGCGGTCACGACGGGCGTGTGCCTGCGCGGCCGCTCGTGGTCGCGACCGCACAGGGCGAGTTGCGGCCGCTCGGTACGCGCTTCGCGGTGCGGCAGCGCGACGGTGCGACGCGCTGCGAGGTGTTTGCCGGCGCCGTCCGGGTGCAACCGGTCGATGCGTCGGCCGGCACGCGCGTGATCGCGGCCGGAGAGGGCGCGGATTTCACGCGCGCCGCGATCGGGGCGGCGGCGCCGCTCGATCCGTACGCGTCCGCGTGGACGGGCGGCATGCTCGTCGCGTCGCGTATGCGGCTGGCCGATCTCGTCGCCGAACTCGACCGCTATCGGCGCGGCAGCCTGCGCTGCGATCCGGCCGTGGCCGATCTGCGCGTGTCGGGCACCTATCCGCTCGACGATCCCGCACGCGTGCTCGATACGCTGACGGCGACGCTGCCGATCGACGTCCACTACCTGACGCGTTACTGGGCGACCGTCGTGCCGGCCCGTTCGTGAGCGCGCCGAAAATTTTTTTTCGCCGACCTGAGCTGTTTCTCGATGTTCGCGTGACATGGGTCATGAACACAGCACTGGCCCATCGTCCACCGACTCCCCGATCATGGCTTCCATCCGTCTCACGTATCGGCGCCGTCCGGCGCCCGCCCGTCGTCTGCCGTGCGCGTCGCGCCCGGCCACGCCGGCCCCGTTTGCCCGCCGGCTGGCCGGCGCCGTCCTGCTGTCGGCACTGCTGCCGCTGCCGGCGCTGGCCGACACCGATGCCGATGCGGCGCCCGCCGCGCAGCGGGCGTCGCGTCGCGCGTTCGACATTCCGGCCGGCCCGCTCGAAGCGGTGCTGAACCGGTTCGGCCGCGACGCGGGCATCCTGCTCGCGTTCCCGGCCGACCTGACGGCCGGCCTGACGAGCGGCGGCGTGCACGGCCGGTTCGACGTCGACGGCGGGTTCGACCGCCTGCTCGCCGGCACGGGGCTCGTCGCGCTGCGCCAGCCGGGCGGCGGCTACACGCTGATGCGGGCGGACGGTTCGGCGGCCGCGCTCGTGGCGGCTGGCGCCGCGCCGGCCGCCGAGTTGCCGACGATCGACGTGCGGTCCAGCGCATTGCGCGCCGAAAGCTATCGTGCGCCGAAGGAAGCGGGCGTGCTGCGCACCGACGTGCCGCTGCTCGATACCGCGCAGGCCGTCAACATCGTGCCCGCGCAGGTGCTGCGCGACCAGCGGCCGCGCAATCTCGACGACGCGCTCGGCAACGTGAGCGGCATCACGCAGGGCAACACGCTCGCGGGCACGCAGGACACGATCATGAAGCGCGGCTTCGGCGGCAACCGCGACGGCTCGATCATGCAGAACGGCATGCCGCTCGTGCAGGGCCGGGCGTTCAACGCGGCGACCGACAGCGTCGAGGTGCTGAAGGGGCCGACGTCGCTGCTGTACGGGCTGATGGACCCGGGCGGCGTCGTCAACGTCGTCAGCAAGCAGCCGCAGCTCACGCGCTACAACGCGATCTCGCTCGGCGCGTCGACGTTCGGGCACGGCAAGAACGGCGGCAGCGCGACCTTCGACTCGACCGGGCCGGTCGGCGATTCGCGACTCGCGTACCGGCTGATCGTCGATCAGTCGAACGAGCAGTACTGGCGCAACTTCGGCGAGTACCGGCAGACCTTCGTCGCGCCGTCGCTCGCGTGGTACGGCCGCGATACGCAGGTCGTGGTGTCGTATCAGTACCGGAAGTTCCATTCGCCGTTCGATCGCGGCACCGCGCTCGATCCGCGCACCAATGCGCCGCTCGACATTCCCGCGCGGCGGCGCATCGACGAGCCGTTCAACGACATGGACGGCGAATCGCATCTCGCGCAACTGAGCGTCGATCATCAATTCAACGCGGACTGGAGCGCGCATGTCGGCTACAGCTACAACCGCGAAACTTACGACGCGAACCAGTTGCGCACGACCGGCGTCGATCCGGTGAAGGGCACGCTGACGCGCAGCAACGATGCGACGCACGGGTCGCTCAGCACCGACAGCTACGGGATCGGCTACGTGACCGGCAAGCTGACGCTCGCGGGGATGCGGCACGACGTGCAGGTCGGCTTCGATACCGAATACCGCCGCATCTATCGCAAGGACATGCTGCGCCAGGCCGTGAAGACGCCGTTCAGCTACGTCGATCCGGTGTACGGGCTGCTGCCGCCGTCGAGCACGGTGTCCGCGAGCGACAGCGACCAGACCGACACGCTGCACGATGCGTCCGCGTTCTTCCAGGATACGGTCCACCTGACCGACAAGTGGATCGTGTCGGGCGGCCTCCGCTACATTACCTACAACCAGGTCGCGGGACGCGGCCGGCCGTTCACCGCGAACACCGATCTCAGCGGCTCGAAGTGGTTGCCGCGCGCAGGTGTCGTCTACAAGTGGACCGATACGTTCTCGCTGTACGGCAGCTATTCGCAGTCGCTGAAGCCGTCGTCGTCGATCGCGCCGATGACGGGCTACGTGATCGACGGCGCGACGCCGCCCGAGGAAGCGACCGCGTGGGAAGTGGGCGGCAAGCTCGACCTGCCGGGCGGGATGACGGGCACGCTCGCGCTGTTCGACATCGACAAGAAGAACGTGCTCGTGTCGCAATACAACGACGCGACGAAGCTGACCGACTGGCGCACGTCGGGCAAGGCGCGCTCGCGCGGCATCGAGCTCGACGTGTCCGGCAAGATCGGCGAACGCGTGAACGTGATCGCGAGCTACGCGTACATCGACGCGAAGACGACCGAGGATCCGCTGTACACGGGCAACCAGCTGTGGAACGTCGCGCGTCACACCGCATCGCTCGCGGCCGTCTACGACTTCGGCACGGTGGCGGGCGGCGACGACCTGCGCATCGGCGCGGCCGCGCGCTACGTGGGCGCTCGGCCCGGCGATTCGGCGAACAGCTTCACGCTGCCGTCGTACGTGCTCGCCGATGCGTTCGCGACCTACGACACGCGGATCGGCAAGCAGAAACTGTCGTTCCAGTTCAACGTGAAGAATCTGTTCAATCGCACGTATTACCCGTCGAGCGCGAACCGCTACTTCGTCGCGATCGGCGACGCGCGGCAGGTGTCGCTGCTGACCACGCTGCAGTTCTGACCATGCAATCGCCGCGCGGCCGTTACGCCGGCGCGCGGCCTCGGAGAGGAATCCAGATGAATCTGAAGACGAAGACCGGTGCGCGCCGCCGCTTGTTGCGCACGATCGCGGGTGCGGTGCTCGCGCTGTCCGCGGGCGTCGGTGTCGGTGCCGGCGTGTCGGCACCCGCATTCGCCGCCGATGCACCGCAGCCCGTCACGCGCGTCGCGATGCTCGTGCAGTTGCACGGCCCGAACCTGAAGGTCGACGAACGCATCGGCCAGCATCTCGGCGAACGCGGCTACGCGGTGCGCCTGATCGACGAGGCGGCCGCGCCCGATGCGGCGCGCGACGCCGATCTGGTGGTGATCTCGTCGACGGTATCGTCGAAGAACGTGCGGCCCGGCTGGCGCACGCTCGACAAGCCGCTCGTGACGTGGGAAAACGACCTGCTCGACGATCTCGCGATGACGGGCAAGCGGCACGACGTCGACTTCGGCGAAACGGGCAAGGAGCGTTACCTGTGGCTCGTCAATGCGCCGCATCCGATGGCGGCCGGGCTGCCGGCCGGCGCGACGAACGCGTACGGCAAGCAGGCGCCGATGAGCTGGGGCAAGCCGGGGCTCGGCGCGATCACGATCGCGACCGTGTACGGGCAACCCGACAAGGCCGCGATCTTCGCATACGAGAAGGGCGCGACGATGGACTACGAAACGCTCGCGCCGGCGCGCCGCGTGATGTTCTTCCTCGACAACGACACGTTCACGAACCTGTCACCGGCCGGCGTCGCGCTGTTCGACGCGGCGGTGGATTGGGCGGCCGGGCGGCGCTGAGCCGCCACGCGTCGATCACGCGGCCCGCGGCGGCGGGCGCCGACGCGACGCGGCGTCGATCAGTCGCGCGAGCGTCTGCGCGGGTTCCGACATCGTGCGCCGGGCGCGATGCACGAGCCCGATGTCGCGGTGAAACGTGTGATGCCCGAGATCGATCGCGCGCACGCCGGCCGGCCAGCGGCGATACCCGGCGGTTTGCGGCACGATCGCGACGCCGACGCGGTTCTCGACCAGCTTGACGATCGCGTCGAGCTCGTCGAGTTCGCAGGTGTCGCGCACCGCGATGTGCATCTTGCGCAGAAAGCGGTCGACCTGGCGGCCGCCGAACGACCCGCGGTCGTAGCGCACGAACGGCTCGCGCGCGAGCAGCGCGGCCCAGTCCTTGCCCTTCACGCCGCGCGGCACGATCAGCCGGAACGGTTCCTGCGCGAGTGTCGTCCAGTGCAGGTCGCTCTGCAGCGCGAACGGCGGGCGGATGATCGCGGCCATGTCGATTTCGCCCGTGTCGACCCGGTTGACCAGCTCGATCGACAGCCCGGGTATCACGCGCGTCCGGCACGCGGGATGCAGGCGATGAAACTCGGCCAGCGCGGCCGGCAGCAGCGCGCTCTGCACCGAGGCGATCGCGCCGATCGTCACGCGCATCGCGGCCGGCGAGCCGGGCGCGGTCGAACTCAGGTTCTCGTACAGGCCGATCAGCGCCTGCGCCTGGTCGAGCACGTGATGGCCCCGCTCGTTGAGCCGCGCCGATCGCCCTTGCCGATCGAACAGCGCGAAGCCGAGTTCGGCTTCGAGACGCTGCATCTGCGCGCTCACGGCCGCTTGCGTGAGCCCGATACGATTGCCGGCCGCGGCAAAGGTGCCTTCGCGGGCGACGGCGACGAGGGTTTTCAGTTCGCGGATCATTCATCGATTCCGTTTATGAATCGCGAAATTATATATTGATTTAATTTTTGCTCGGCCTTGTCTACCATGGTGCCGTCCTCGCGCCACGCGAGCATTTCTTTCACGAGGCCATCATGAGTCTTTCCCCGTTTCACCTGGCGATTCCGGTCTACGACCTGCCGGCCGCGCGCGATTTCTACGGCCGCGTATTCGGGCTCGAGGAGGGCCGCTCGAGTGCACAGTGGGTCGACTTCGACTTTTACGGGCATCAGCTCGTGATCCACGAGCATCCGAAAACCGCCTCGCAGGAAGGCGCACATACGAATGCGGTCGACGGTCACGACGTGCCGGTGCCGCATTTCGGGATCGTGCTCGACTGGGCGAGCTGGGAAGCGCTGGCCGAACGCTTGCGCGCGTTCGGCGTGACTTTCGCGATCGAGCCGTACGTGCGGTTCCAGGGGCAGGTCGGCGAACAAGCGACGATGTTCCTGTTCGATCCGTGCGGCAATGCGCTCGAATTCAAGGCGTTCCGCGACATCGGCCAATTGTTCGCGAAGTAACCGGCAGCGGCGCGGCGCCGATTGAAATTGGGTGCGAGAATGCGGCCTGCGGCCCGGCCGCGCGCAGCTGCGACGGCCGGCGCCGCGCCGCACGGCATCCGTCCGTGCGCGTCGTTCTCCAAGGAACCCGTATGGACAATCACATCGCTCCGGTGGAGCTGAAGAAAGCCTACCGCCTCCTCAATCACGGCCCGACCGTGCTCGTGTCGGCCCGCCACGACGGCGTCGACAACGTGATGGCCGCCGCCTGGGCGTGCGCGCTGGATTTCCTGCCGCCGAAGCTGACCGTCGTGCTCGACAAATCCGCGAAGACGCGCGAGCTCGTCGAGCGCAGCGGCACGTTCGTGATCCAGGTGCCGACGGCCGCGCAACTGCAGCTCACGCATGCGGTCGGCAGCCACAGCCTCGCGGAGCGGCCCGACAAGCTGCGCGAAGCGGGCGTCACGCTGTTCGACGTCGCCGGTCACGACCTGCCGTTCGTCGCCGGCTGCTCGGGCTGGCTCGCGTGCCGGTTGATTCCGGAGCCGCACAATCAGCAGACCTACGATCTGTTCATCGGCGAGGTGATCGCCGCGTGGTCCGACACGCGCGTGTTCCGCGACGGCCACTGGTATTTCGAATCGGCCGACCCCGCGCTGCGCAGCCTGCACTACATCGCGGGCGGCAATTTCTATGCGATCGGCGAATCGCTGCACGTCGATCCGGACGCGCAGTAAGCGCCGGACGGACTGTCCCCGATCGGGCGCGCTTCATGCGCGCTTTTTCAGTTCGGCGAGCATGAGGTCGGCGAACGTCTGCGCGACGCGTGGCAGCGTGCGCCCGCGCTTCGCGACGAGCGCGATCGGCCGTACGAACGCGCGATCGTCGATCGGCTTCGCGACCAGGTCGGGCTCGGCGCGCACCTCGCGTGCGGTCGCGGGCAGGATCGTCACGCCGAGGCCGCCGCGCACCATCGCGACGGCCGTCATCATGTAGGTGGGCTCGCACGCGATGTCGGGCGTGCAGCCGGTCGCTTTCAACGCGGCATCGACGACGCTGCGCACGCTCGTGCCCTGCGCGGTGAGCACGAGCGGCACGCCGGCGACGTCGGCGGTGCTCACGCGGCGCTTGCGCGCGAGCGGATGATCCTTCGGGCATACGGCGACGAGCCGGTCGGCGCCCGCGTACAGCACCTCCAGCGACGCATCGAACATGTCGCCGCCGGTCAGTCCGAGATCGGCTTCCTCGTTGCGCACCAGCGCGGTGACGAGGCTCGCGACGCCGTCGCGGATCTCGAAGCCCGCGCGCGGCACGTCGCGCCGGAACGACTGGATCAGCTCCGGCAGCACGCTGGACGCGAAGGTCGGCAGGCACGCGAGCCGCACCGTGCCGCTCGTGCCTTCGCCGAGCGCGCGCGCATCGCGCAGCACGCGCTCCATGTCGTCGAGCGAACGCTGCAACAGCGGCAGTAACTCGCGCCCGGTCTGTGTGAGCGCGACGCTGCGGCTGTTACGGTCGAACAGGCGCGCGCCGACGATGTCCTCGAGCCGGCGGATCTGCACGGTCAGCGCCGGCTGTGACAGATGCAGCCGCGCGGCGGCGCGCGTGAAGTTGCCGGCGTGCGCGACGGTGACGAACGCGCGAATGTCGCGAAGATTCAGATCCATAACGCTTCGTGATTGCTGCGATCAAATCATTTCAATTGTGCTATCGCTGCGCCGACCTTACGCTCGTCTCCAACAAAAGACAAGGTAGGAGACACCGATGCTGCCGTTACTCGGGCTGGGCACGATCGTCGTGCTGCTGGCCGCGATTCTGTCGAAGCGGATGTCGCCGCTCGTCGCGCTGATCGTCGTGCCGATCGCCGCGTCGCTGCTCGGCGGCTTCGGGCTGCACACCAGCAAGTTCGTCATCGACGGGCTGAAGGGGCTCGCGCCCGTCGTCGGGATGTTCGTGTTCGCGATCCTGTATTTCGGGACGATCACCGACGCCGGCACGCTCGATCCGATCATCGACCGGATCCTCGGTGCGGTCGGCACGCGGCCGACGCGCATCGTGATGGGCACGACGCTGCTCGCGCTGCTGATCCACCTCGACGGCTCGGGCGCCGTCTGCTTTCTCGTGACGATTCCGGCCGTGCTGCCGCTATACGACCGATTGAAGATGGACCGGCGCGTGCTGGCCGCTGCCGTGTCGATGGCCGCGGGCATCAACTTCCTGCCGTGGACCGGGCCGATGATCCGCGCGTCCGCGTCGCTGCACCTGCCGGTGTCGGCGCTGTTCAATCCGCTGATCCCGGTGCAGGCGATCGGGCTCGTGTTCGTGTTCGGCGTCGCCTACTGGCTCGGGCGGCGCGAGGAGAAGCGGCTCGGCCTGTCGCGCGACGATGCGTCGATTCCATTGCCCCGACGCGAACTGACGGCCGACGAGCAGGCGCTGCGCCGGCCGCACCTGTTCTGGTTCAACCTCGTGCTGACGCTCGTCGTGCTCGGCACGATGGTCGTGATGGGCGAGAAGATTCCGCCCGCGATCATGTTCATGGTCGGGCTGTGTGTCGCGCTGATGGTGAATTACCCCGACGTCGACATGCAGCGAAAGCGCATCGACGCGCACGCGCGCGCCGCGCTGATGATGGCCGGCATCCTGCTCGCGGCCGGCGTGTTCACCGGGATCATGCAGGGCAGCGGGATGCTGAAGGCGATGGCGCAGGCGGCGGTCGGCTTCGTGCCGCCGTCGATGGCGGGCCATATCCCGGTGGCGCTCGGTCTCGCGTCGATGCCGCTCAGCATGTTGTTCGATCCCGATTCGTTCTACTTCGGCGTGCTGCCGGTGATCGCGGAGGTGGCCGGCCAGCTCGGCGTGCCGGCCGTGCAGGTCGGGCAGGCGGCGCTGCTCGGCCAGATGACGACGGGGTTCCCGGTCAGCCCGCTCACGCCCGCGACGTTCCTCGTCGTGGGCCTGTGCGGGATCGAGTTGGCCGAGCACCAGAAATTCACGTTTCCGCTGCTGTTCGGCGCGTCGATCGTGATGACGATCGCCAGCGTCGCGCTCGGCATCTTTTGATTCTTCCCGGCGACGCGTGTCGCCGGACGACGCTACGGACATGACAGCCATGCAAACTGAACGACGCGTGCGAATCGGCGCGGGCGCCGGCTACTCGGGCGACCGGATCGAGCCCGCGGTCGAACTGGCCGAACACGGGCAGCTCGACTATCTGGTGTTCGAATGCCTGGCCGAGCGCACGATCGCGATCGCGCAGCAGGCGCGCCGCAACGATCCGGCGCTCGGCTACGATCCGCTGCTCGACGCGCGGATGCAGGCGGTGCTGCCGGTCGCGGCGGCCAGGCGCGTGCGCATCGTATCGAACATGGGCGCGGCGAACCCGCGCGCGGCCGCACGACGTACCGCGCGGATCGCGCAGTCGCTCGGCATCGCGGGGCTGAAAGTCGCGGCGGTCGAAGGCGACGACGTGCTCGACGTCGTGCTGCGCGGCGCGTTCCGCTTCGAGGAATCGGGCGATGAAGTCGCCGCGTATCGCGAGCGCATCGTGTCCGCGAACGCGTATCTCGGCGCCGCGCCGATCGTCGATGCGCTCGCGGCCGGCGCGGACGTCGTGCTGACCGGCCGCGTCGCCGACCCGTCGCTGTTCGCCGCGCCGCTGATCCACGCGTTCGGCTGGCGGATGGACGACTGGGACACGCTCGGCCAGGCGACCGTCGTCGGCCATCTGCTCGAATGCGCGGGGCAGGTGACGGGCGGCTATTTCGCCGATCCCGGCTACAAGGACGTGCCGAATCTCGCGCGGCTCGGCTTTCCGATCGGCGAGGTCGCGGCCGACGGCTCGGTCGTGATCACGAAGGTGCCGCATGCGGGCGGCCGAGTGAGCGCGGCGACCTGCAAGGAACAACTGCTCTACGAGATTCACGACCCGGTGCGCTATCTGCAGCCCGACGTCGTGGCCGATTTCACGCGCGTCGCAGTCGCCGAGGAAGCGGTCGATCGCGTGCGCGTGACGGGCGGGCGCGGCGCCGCGCGGCCCGATACGCTGAAGGTGTCGGTCGCGTATGTCGACGGCTGGATCGGCGAAGGCCAGATCTCGTACGGCGGCCCGGGCGCGCTCGCGCGTGCGCGTCTTGCGCTCGACATCGTTCGCGAGCGGCTCGCGCTGACCGGCGTCGCGGCGAGCGAGCTGCGCTTCGACCTGATCGGCGTCGATGCGCTGTACGGCGACGCGACGCCGGCCGGACGCGGCAAGCCGGCCGAGGTGCGCGTGCGGGTGGCCGGCCGGGCGGCGACCGCCGCCGAAGCCGCGCGGATCGGCAACGAAGTCGAGACGCTCTATACGAACGGGCCGGCCGGCGGCGGCGGTGCGTTCAAGTCGACGCGCGAGGTGATCGCCGTGCAGTCGGTGCTGCTGCCGCGCGCGGCCGTGACGCCGTCGTTTTCATTCGTGGAGGCCTGATGCAACTGCGTGAACTCGCGCATGCGCGCACCGGCGACAAGGGCAATACGCTGAACGTGTCGGTCATCTGCCGCGATCCGCGTCATTACGACCATCTGCGCACGCATCTGGATGCGCAGACGGTCAAGGCATCACTGGCGGGCATCGTCCACGGCGACGTCGTGCGCTACGAGTTGCCGGCGCTCGGCGCGTTCAACTTCGTGCTGCGCGATGCGCTCGGCGGCGGGGTGACGCGCTCGCTCGCGCTCGATGCGCACGGCAAGTCGATCAGTTCGGCGCTGCTCGCGATCGAGGTGCCGGATCCGGCGTGACACAGGCGTAGTGCCGGGACGGGGCCGGGCGCTCACGGCATCGGGTACGCGCGGCGGCTAGGCCATCCACGTGCACTGGACGGTGAAGTTCGACGCCGCGCGCGGGCGTCAAGGCGTGCCGAAGGCGCTGCGCGGCGGATACTGAGTCGCCGTGCGCCGGAATGGGCGGCGTTACGCCGCCCACCCCTCACACGTACAGGTAGCGCACGAGGTGGAAGAACACCGGCGCGGCGAAGCAGATCGAATCGACGCGATCGAGCATGCCGCCGTGGCCGGCGATCATCGAGCCCCAGTCCTTCGTGCCGAGCGAGCGCTTGACGGCCGACAGCACGAGCCCGCCGACGAAGCCCGCGATGACGATCGCGAGCGAGATCCCGAACGCCGCGCCGAAGCTGAACGGCGTCACGCGATACAGCGAAGCGCCGCACAGCGTGGCCAGCAGGCCGCCGCCGACGAAACCCTCGATCGTCTTCGACGGCGACAACTGCGGCGCGATCTTGCGGCGTCCGAACAGTTTGCCGACCACGTACTGCAGCACGTCGCTGATCTGCACGACGAACAGGAAGAAGAACAGCAGCAGCGCGTTCTGCCCGGCGTAGCGCGGAATGTCGAGGATCAGCACGGCCGGCGCGTGGCTCAGCCCGTACACGCACACCATCAGCGCCCAGTTGATCTTCGCGTTGCGGCTCAGGAATTCGCGCGTGTCCTGCGTGAGCGCCGATACGAGCGACATCGCGAAGAACAGGTGCACGGGCACGAAGATCGAATACATCCCGTACCAGTTGATCCCGAGCAGCAGGTATTGCACGGGGATCGCGACGAAGAATGCGATGAAGAGCGTCGTATGGTCGCTCGCGGTGGTCGGCGTGAGCGTGATGAATTCGCGCAGCGTCAGGTACGACAGCAGCGCGAACACCAGGTACGTGACGTTGTTGCCGAGGCCGATCGCGACGGCCATGATCGCGATCATCGCCCACCATGCGCGGATGCGCTGGTTCAGGTTGACGATGGTCGCGCTCGTGCCGCCGCTGCGCGCGCCGAGGATCGCGCCGATCACGGTCGCGACGACGAGCACGCCCGTGACGCCCGCGACCAGTTCCCAGAAGAGGGTTCGCATGGTTGATGTCCGGAAAAGGGAGAAGGGGGCGCCGCGTTCAGCCGGCCGGCCGCTGCGGCGGCGCGAGCGCGATGACCGCGTCGCGCATGCGGGCGAGGAACGTCGGCTTGTCTTCCTGAGCGCCGAGCGCTTCGTTTGCGCCGAAATGCACCTTGCAGATCAGCGGCACGGGCCAGATCGCGCCCTTCGGCATGATGCGCTGCAGGTTCTCGAGATAGACGGGCGCGAGCGCGACGTCCGGGAACTCGGTCGCGAGATGGAACAGCCCGCTCTTGAACGGCTGCGGCAGCACGTCGGCGCCGCGCGTGCCTTCCGGGAAGATGATGATCGAGTGACCCTGGCGCAGCGCATCGCGCACCGGGTCGAGCGGGTCGCCACCCGATTCGCGATGACGGTCGATCAGCACGACGTTCAGCAGCTTCTGCGCGATGTGGCGCTTCAGGTTGCTGCTGTCCCAGTAGTCGCGCGCGGCGACCGGCCGCACGACCGCGCGCACGTCGCGCGGCAGCGCGGCGAGGATCGCGAGCGTGTCGATGTGGCTCGTATGGTTCGAGAAATAGATCTTCTGCGTCGGCGACGGCGGCGCCTGATGCCAGACGGGATACGCGCCGGCGACGAGCCGCACGATGGACAGCAGGAAGTCGCGCTGCCAGACGTTGAGGACGTTCATCGGTACACCGGCTCCTGCATGCATGCCCGGCCCGCTGCGCATGCGCGGCGGACGGAACCCCGGAATGCCGGCGCGGCAGGATGCGCGCCGGATCGCTCTCGTTTACATTTTTTCAAGTTCGTGGCTGCCTGTCGCAGGTCCGCGATGATCGGACGATTCGCCGTCGCACGCTGTTGCGTCGCGGCGAATGCGCCGGACGGCGGCGTGATAATCGGCTGTTGCACGCGTGCCCGTCTGCAGTTCGAATCGATCTCGCCGCGATCGGGCCAGCGGATTATCGCGAGTTTCGAAGAAAAACGCCAGATTGGCGCCGCACGTGCGGGCCGGCCCGCATGCTTGACGCAGCGAGGCCGCTCGGCGACGATGAGGGCCGTTCAATCCAGGCCGGCGACGGCCGTTTCGCCGCCCGGGGCATCGCGGCGGGAAACGTAGCCGGCCGCGCCGCGCGAATAATACGAATACGAAACGATGAGCCTCTACGCACTCAAACCCAAATTCCAGGACCGTCTGCGCCCGTTCGCCAATGCGCTCGCCGAACGCGGCGTCACCGCCAACCAGGTCACGCTGTTCGCGGCCGGCGGCTCGATCGTCGTCGGCGCGCTCGCGGGGCTCGGCGTGTTCGCCCGCGTGCTGTTCCTGCTGATTCCGTTGTGGCTGTTCGCGCGGATGGCGCTCAACGCGATCGACGGGATGCTCGCCCGCGAGCACGGGCAGAAGAGCACGCTCGGCGCGTACCTGAACGAGCTGGGCGACATCGTGTCCGACGTCGCGCTCGTGCTGCCGTTCCTCGCCATTCCCGCGTTCGCGCCGGCGGACGTGTGGCTGTTCGCGCTGACGGCGGTGATCGTCGAATGCGCGGGGCTGATCGGCCCGCTCGTCGGCGCGACGCGCCGCTACGACGGCCCGTTCGGCAAGAGCGACCGGGCGCTGGCTCTCGGCGCGTTCGCGCTGTGGATCGGCTTGGGCTTGCCGGTCGGCAGTGTCGCCGCATGGCTGTGGCGGCTGCTGATCGTGCTGTCGATCGTGACGGCGGTGCGGCGCGTCCAGGCGGGCATTGCCGAAGCGGGCGGCTGACGGGGCGGGCGCCGGAGGGCGGCGCTACATGATTCGAACAACGAAACGAGAGAGATCGCATGAGCACACGCACGGCCCGTGAGGCCGACTTCGTCACGCACGACGGTCAAACGCTGTTCTATCGACACTGGCCCGCGACGGGCGCACGCTGCCGCGGCGCCATCGTGCTGCTGCATCGCGGGCACGAACATTCGGCGCGGGTCGCGCACCTTGTCGACGAGCTCGACCTGCCGGATTTCGCTTTTTTCGCGTGGGACGCGCGCGGCCACGGCCGCTCGCCGGGCGCGCGCGGCTACAGTCCGAGCGCGGCTGCGTCGGTGCGCGACCTGCAGACCATCGTCGAGCATATCCGCGACACGCACGGCATCGCGATCGAGGAGATGGCCGTGGTCGGCCAGAGCGTCGGCGCGGTGCTCGCGGCGACCTGGGTGCATGACTATGCGCCGCCGATCCGCGCGCTCGTCGTCGCGTCGCCGGCGTTCCACATCAAACTCTACGTGCCGTTCGCGCGGCCGGGTCTGCGGCTGATGCACAAGCTGCGTGGGCTGTTCTACGTGAACAGCTACGTGAAGCCGAAATTCCTCACGCACGATCCGGAACGTATCGCGAGCTACGCGTCCGATCCGCTGATCACGCGGCCGATCGCGGTCAACATGCTGCTCGACCTGCACGACACCGCGCGGCGGATCGTCGCCGACGCGGCCGCGATCACCGTGCCGACGCAATTGCTGATCTCGGGCGCCGACTGGGTCGTGCATCGCGGCCCGCAGGACCGCTTCTTCGAACGGCTCGGCTCGGCGCGCAAGGAGCGCATCGTGCTGCCGGGCTTCTATCACGACACGCTCGGCGAGCGCGACCGTGCGCAGGCGCTCGCGCCGCTGCGTGCGTTCGTGCTGCGCGAGTTCGATGCGCCGAGCCCGCGCGTGTCGCTCGCGGATGCGGACCGGCGCGGCGTATTCCACGACGAATACGCGGCGCTCGGCCGGCCGCCGGCCAACGTGTTCGCCCGTGCGTACTGGGCACTCGCGCGCGCCGGCCTGAAAGCCGGCGGCGCGCTGTCGGACGGCATCGCGCTCGGGCTGCGGCTCGGCTTCGATTCGGGCTCGACGCTCGACTACGTGTACCGCAATCGCGCGCAGGGGAGATTCGGCGTCGGCGCGCTGATCGACCGCACGTATCTCGATTCGCCGGGCTGGGTCGGCATCCGCCAGCGCAAGGTGCATCTGCAGGAATTGATCGGCGCGGCGATCGGCCGCCTGCGCGGGCACGGCTCGCCGGTGCGGATCGTCGACATCGCGGCCGGCCACGGGCGCTACGTGCTCGACGCGATCGCGATGGCCGCCGAGCGCGACGGCGCGGCGCCCGACGACATCACGCTGCGCGACTACAGCCCGCCGAACGTCGAGGCCGGGCGCGTGCTGATCGCGCAGCGCGGTCTCGAGCCGATCGCGCGCTTCGAGCGCGGCGACGCATTCGACGAGGCGTCGCTCGTGACGCTCGAGCCGCGGCCGACGCTGGCGATCGTGTCGGGCCTGTACGAGCTGTTCGGCGAGAACGCGCTGATCGAGCGCTCGCTGCGCGGGCTCGCGCAGGCCGTGCCGCCGGGCGGCTATCTCGTCTATACGGGGCAGCCGTGGCATCCGCAGCTCGAATTCATCGCGCGCGTGCTGAACAATCACCGCGGCGAGTCGACCTGGGTGATGCGCCGCCGTTCGCAGGCCGAAATGGACGAGCTCGTCGCGCGGGCGGGCTTCCGCAAGCTCGACCAGCGGATCGACGAGATGGGCATCTTCACGGTCAGCCTCGCGCAGCGGGTCGACGCGTCATGAGCGCGCTCGGCGGCGGCGCGGGCGCGCGGGGCGGGCTGGCCGAGCCGGCGGCGGCCGGCGCGCGCGACGCGTCGTTCGCGCTGCGCGTCGGCTGGCTCGCGGCGATGGGCGCCGTGTTCTTCTCGACGTACGGCTTCGCGAACTGGCTCGCCGCACGCCGCGCCGCGGTGCCGACGTTCGCGTTCGGCTGGGAGCATGCGATCCCGTTCGTGCCGTGGACGATCGTGCCGTACTGGTCGATCGACCTGCTGTATGCGCTGTCGTTCTTCTTCTGGACGCGCCGCGACGATCTGCTCGATCACGTGAAGCGGCTGTTGACTGTGCAACTGGTGTCGGTCGCGTGCTTCATCGCGTGGCCGCTGCGCTTCGGCTTCGAACGGCCCGACGCGGGCGGCATGGCCGGTGCGTTGTTCACGCTGCTGATGGGTTTCGACAAGCCGTTCAACCAGGCGCCTTCGTTGCATATCGGCTTGCTCGTCGTGCTGTGGGCCGTCTATGCGAAGCACCTGCGCGGCACGTTCGTGCGGGCCGTGCTGCATCTGTGGTTCGCGGCGATCGGCGTGTCGGTGCTGACGACCTACCAGCATCACGCGATCGACGTGCCGACCGGTGCGGCCGTCGGTTGTCTCGCCCTGTTCCTGTTTCCGCTGCGCGATGCCGCGGGCCGATTGCCGGGCACCGATGCGTTGCCGTGCGCGGCCGGTCGCGCGCTCGCCCGCCGCTATGCGTTCGGCGCCGCGCTGGTCGCACTCGCGGCGCTGGCGTGCGTGCCGCGCGCGCCGGGCTGGGCGCTGGCGGCAGGGTGGGTCGCGCTGGCGCTCGCCTGCGTCGCCTGGGCTTACCGGCGCGGTGCGCCCGACGCGTTTCAGAAGGATGCGCACGGGCGGTTTCCGGTCTTCATCGGCTGGCTGCTCGCGCCGACGATCGCCGGCGCGTTCGTCAATTCGCGGTTGTGGACGCTCCGGCAGCCGGCGCCGGTGCGGATCGACGAACGCGTGTCGATCGGCCGTACGCCGACGACGCGCGACATCCGGCGCCACGGCTTCACCGCGCTGGTCGACCTGACCGCCGAGATGCCGCGCTGGGCCGCGGCCGATGCATCGTTCGCGTATGCGTGCGTGCCGCAGCTCGACCTCGTCGCACCGACGGCGGCGCAGCTCGCGCGGGCCGTCGCGGCGCTCGAACGCCTGCATGGCGAGGGGCGCGACGTGCTGGTCTGCTGCGCGCTCGGCTACGGGCGCAGCGTGCTGTGCGCGGCCGCCTGGCTCGCGGCGCGGCGCGGGCTGACGAATGCGCGCGATGCGCTGGCCGCGGTGCGCGCGGTCCGGCCGCACGCGGTGTGGTCGGAGGAGGGCGTGGCCGTGCTGCAGCAGTGGATCGATCGCCGTCGCGATGGGGAGCACGGGTGATGCGCGATCCGTCCGCCCCGTTCAGGATCGCCACCGCGCGCGGCGCGCTCGATGCGGGTGCGTGGGCGATCGCGGCCGCGCTGGTCGCGGCCGGCGCCGGCGGGTGGACCGCGGCCGGTTGGCCGGCGACGCTCGCCCGCGTGCTGCTGGCCGCCGTCAGCACGGGAGCGGGGATCGCAGCGCTGTGGTACGCGGTGCGCATCGAGATCGATCGGCGGCTGTTCGCCGCGTTGGTGCAGGCGGCGGGAGGTCATGCATCGGTCGACGATGGGCTCGCGGCGCTCGACCGCGCGCTCGTCGATCTGGGCTGGATCGACGCAGCGAAGGCCGGGCGCACGCTCGACGCGCGTGTGCGCGGCGCGGTCGGGCTGTGCCGGGCCGCCGTGCTCGTCGCGGTCGTGCAGTGGATCGTCGTCGGGATCGCGATCGCGGTGCGGCCGATCGGCTAGCGATGCATGCCAGGCGTCATGCGGGCGCGGAGCGCTGCGACCGCGTTCGCCTGGCTTCGTACATCGCCTGATCCGCCCGCTCGATCAGCGCATTCGTGTCGGCGCCGTCGTCCGGCGGCGTCGCGATCCCGATGCCGACACCGAGCCGCAGCGCATGTCCGTCGAATCCGAACGATTCGCCGGCCTGCCGTGCAAGCCATGTGCTTCGCACATGCGCGGAGGACCGGGCGGTGGGGTCGACGATTTGATCCAGGTCAGTTTTCCACGAAGAAAATCCGTCGCGCGGCGCGCGCTTGCGGTAGCATACGCGCCGCTTGCGGCAGCGTGTTCCGGGCGGTCTGCAAGGATCGCGGCCGGGGCACGGCGAGCCGTACGGCGCCGGCAATTCGCCGTTCCGGCCGTCCGGCGGGCAACGGCGAAATTCTTGCCATTCATGCTTTCCGTGCAGTATTTCCGACCGAATTGAGGGTTTTTTTGCTTCTCAGTCGCGAATCGCGGTGAGTTTCGTTCTATTTTTGAGATAGTGTGACGAATGGACGGGCGCCGGTGCCAGGCGCTTCGCCACGCGACGAACGGGTCATTGAAGAATCCGCCGCGTCCTTCCGATAAATCAATCAGGCCATATACGCGTTACGCGACGCGCAACATACATGAGGGGAAGCAGAGGGGATGTGCACTCACGGGCATAGCTGCTTTGCGCGCGTCGGTTCCGACGCGCAGGACGACCGGACGATCGTGACGCCGCGGAGCCGCGCATGAAGCCGGCCGTGTCGCTGTTCGTCCTGGCGGCCGCGATGACCGGCGCCTTTCACGCGGCCGTGCTGTCGGCCGCGCCGATGCCGACGGCCCCGGCCGCCGCTTCGACGGCCGCTGCCGGTCACGCGGCGGCGCCCGATGCCGCGCCGGCCGCGGTGCCCGCGACGGCGCCGACGTCGGCCAGCGCGCCGGCCGCCGGGCTGCCGGCGACGACCGTGCATGTGCCGTTCGCGTCGCTCGGCGCGTTCGATCCGCTGCGCCTGCGCGGCGCCGACGACGCACGCACGATCAACGCCGGCGTGCGGCTCGATCGCGTGATCACGGGCGCGCGGTTGCGCCTGACCTACGCGTATTCGCCGTCGCTGGTCTTTCCGCTGTCGCACCTGAAGGTATCGGTGAACGGCGAGGTGGTCGCGACCGTCCCGTTCGACGCCGCGCGCGCGGGCCGCACGGTGACGCAAGAGATCCCGATCGATCCGCGCTACTTTTCCGACTTCAACCAGATCGGCCTGCGCCTGATCGCGCACTACACGCTCGATCACTGCGAGGATCCGGCGAACTCGGCGCTGTGGGCCGACGTGAGCCCGACGAGCGAGCTGATCCTCGACGAATCGCCGGTGCGCTTGCCGAACGATCTCGCGCTGCTGCCCGCGCCGTTCTTCGACCGGCGCGACAACGGCCGCGTGCGGCTGCCGTTCGTGCTGCCGGCCGCGCCCGATTCGGCGACGCTGCGCAGCGCGGGCGTGCTCGCGTCATGGTTCGGTGCGCTCGCCGACTACCGGCATGCGCGCTTCCCGGTGTCGGCCGCGTTGCCGGCCGACGATCAGGCCGTCGTGGTCGGTACGGCCGCGACGCTGCCGGCCGGTTTCGCGCTGCCGCCGGTCGATGGCCCGCTGCTCGCGGTCGCCGACAACCCGGCCGCGCCGGGCCGTAAGCTGCTGGTCGTCACGGGCCGCACGGCGGCCGAAGTCGACGACGCGGTCGCGACGCTCGTGCTCGGCCGCGCGGCGCTGTCGGGACCGGCGGCGACGGTCGCGCACGTCGATCTCGGCGCGCCGCGCAAGCCGTACGACGCGCCGCGCTGGCTGCCGGTGAATCGGCCGATCGCGTTCCGCGAACTCGTGAACGACCCGCGCCAGCTGGAAGTGCGCGGCACAACGCCCGACGCGATCCGGCTGAACCTGCGCGTGCCGGCCGATCTGCATTCGTGGAACGGCGCGGGCGTGCCGATCACGCTGCGCTACCGCTATACGGCGCCGACCGTACAGGACAATTCGACGCTCGCGGTCGAGATCAACGATCAGCTCGTGAAGTCGTACCGGCTCGGGCCGGCTCATGCGGAGGACGCGCACGGTCGCATGCAGCTGCCGCTGCTGGCGGTGCCGGAAGGGCGCGTGACGAGCGACGTCGACATTCCCGCGTTCCGCGTCGGCAGCGGCAACCAGCTGCAGTTCCGCTTCACGCTCGATTCGCAGAAGACGGGCCTGTGTTCGAGCACGGCCACCGAGCCGCAGCGCGCGGCGATCGATCCCGATTCGACGATCGACTTCTCGCACTTCGTCCATTACGCGCAATTGCCGAACCTCGCGTTCTTCGCGAACAGCGGCTTCCCGTTCACGCGCTTCGCGGACCTGTCGCAGACGGCCGTCGTGATGCCCGACCGGCCGTCGCCGCAGGAACTGGAGGCCTACCTGACGATGCTCGGCCACATGGGCGAATGGACCGGCTTCCCGGCGCTGCGCGTGCAGGTCGCGCGGCCCGGCGACGTCGCCGCGCTGTCGGGGCACAAGGATCTGCTCGTGATCGACGGTTCGCCGGCGTCGCCGCTGCTCGCGCACTGGCGCGCGGCGCTGCCGCTCGCGATCGGCGAGCAGGGCGGCGCGGGCGCGACGCGCGTCGCGTTCACGGTGAAGGAGCGCTGGCGCAACGGCGTGGGCGTCGCCGACGGCGGCGCGCACATCGAACAGACCGGCCCGCTCGCGGCGCTCGCCGGGTTCGAGCTGCCGGGCAGCCGCGGCCGCAGCGTCGTCGCGCTGACGGCGACCGACCAGCGACGCCTCGGCGATCTGCTCGACGTGTTCGAGAACGCCGGACTCGTGTCGCAGTTGCAGGGCGACCTCGCGCTGGTGCGGCCGGGGCAGGTCGACAGCCTGCGGGTCGGCGAGCCGTACGTGGTCGGCTTCGTGCCGTGGTATGCGCGCGTGTGGACGCAGGCGGCGCGGCATCCGGTCGTGCTCGGCGCGGTCGGTGTCGTCGCGGGGCTGCTGCTCGCGCTCGGCGTGTTCAGCGTGCTGCAGCGGATTGCCGCGCGTCGACGGGGGATGTAACGGATGGCGCGGGCAATGACGAAGCGACGGGCAACGCGGCCGGCGCGGCGTGTCGGCGCGATGCTCGCGCTGGCGGTTGCGGTGACGTGCGCGGCGGCCGGCATGGCCACGCGCGCGCACGCCGCCGGGGCCGGCGCAGCCGACGCGGCGGCCGCGGGATGCGGCGCGGCGTGGCCGCGCTGGGAGGCGTTCAAGCGCGATTTCATCTCGGCGGACGGCCGCGTGATCGACGTCGGCTCGGCCGATTCGCGCACGGTATCGGAGGGGCAGGCGTATGGACTTTTCTTCGCGCTCGTCGCGGACGACCGGCGCATGTTCGACACGATCCTCGCATGGACCGAGAACAACCTCGCGCAGGGCGACCTGAGCGCGCATCTGCCGGCGTGGCTGTGGGGCCGCGCGCCCGACGGCGCGTGGCGCGTGCTCGACGCGAACGCGGCGTCGGACGCCGACCTGTGGATCGCGTATGCGCTCGTCGAGGCCGGCCGGCTGTGGCACGAGCGCAGCTATACGGCGCGCGGCGCGCTGCTCGCGAAGCGCGTGCTCGACGCCGAGACGGCGACCGTGCCGGGCCTCGGCCTCACGCTGCTGCCGGGGCCGACCGGGTTCAAGCTGGCCAACGGCCAATGGCGCGTGAATCCGAGCTATTCGCCGCCGCAGGTGATTCGCGCGCTCGGTGCGCGGCTGCCCGACGACCGTCGCTGGGCCGCGCTGGCATCCAGCACCGGGCGCGTGCTGCTCGACACCGCGCCGAAGGGCTTCTCGCCCGACTGGGCGTTGTATCGCGCGGGCAAGGGTTTCGGGCCCGATCCGGACACGCAAGCGCAGAGCGCGTACAACGCGATCCGCGTGTACTTGTGGGCCGGCATGCTGGACCGCGCCGATCCGCTCGCCGCGCCGCTGCTCGCGCGCTTCGCGCCGTTCGCCGACCATATCGCCGCGCACGGCGCGCCGCCGGAGCGGGTCGATACGACGACGGGCGTCGCGGGGCCGAACGACGGCAACGGCGGATTCTCCGCGGCGGCCGTGCCGTTTCTCGACGCACGCGGCCAGCACGCGCTCGCGGATGCGCAGGCGGCCCGCGTCGACACGCTCGCGCGCCAGTCGGCGCCCGGCTATTACACCAGCGTGCTGACGCTGTTCGGCCTCGGTTGGCGCGACGGCCGCTACCGGTTCGGTGCGGACGGCACGCTCGACACCCGCTGGGGAGGCGGCTCGTGCGCCGCCCGCTGAAGTGCGCCGTGCCTCACGTCGCGGGATTCGCGTGGCTCGCGTCGTCGGTGTGCGCGGCGGCGCCGGGCGCCGCGTCGGGCGCGGCGATGGCGAAACCCGCGGCACCGGCGGCCTCGGCTGCGGCCGACGCGCGGCGCGAGCTCGACACCGCGCGGATGTGGGGCATCAAGCATCGCGACGATCTCGCCCGCGATGCGCTGCGCAAGGGGCTGCTGATCGCGCCGGGCGATCCCGATCTGCTGGCCGAACAGGTGCGCGTGCTGCTGCGGCTCGGCGACGCGAAAGGCGCGCAGGCCTCGCTGGCGCGGCTGCAGGCGCAGTCGCCGAATGCGCCCGCCACGCGGCGGGTGGCCGACGAATACCGCGTAGCGACGAGCGGGCGCGGCGAGATGGCGCAGATCCGGCTGCTCGCGCGCAGCGGCCGCGCCGACGAGGCGGCCCGGCGGATCGTCGCGTTGTTTCCGAACGGCGCGCCGGCGGGGGCGCTCGGCGCCGAGTATTACCAGATCGTGTCGAATGCGCCGGGCGGGCGCGAGCCGGCGATCGTCGCGCTGCGGCGCGCGGTCGCCGCCGATCCGCGCGACACGAGCGCATCGATGGCGCTCGCGCGGCTGTTGAACCAGCGCGACGGCACGCGCGCGGAAGCGAACCGGATCGCAGCGTCGCTCGCGAAACGCGCCGACGCGGACCATACGGAAGCGATGGCGCTGTGGCGGCGCGTGCTGCAGTCGGCCGGCAGCGATCCCGCGTATCTCGATGCGCTGCAGGCCTATCTCGCGCTCGCGCCGGACGACACCGAATTCCGCGATCGCGTCGCCGGCCTCGAGCGGCAGCGCGATGCGCAGCGCCGGCTCGAACGCGATCCCGACTACATCGCGCAGCAGCGCGGGTTGCAGGCGCTCGCGCGCGGCGACCTGGCCGCCGCCGATCCGCTGCTCGCGCGCGCCGCGCGGGCGCGCGCGGACGACGCCGATGCGCTGGGCGGGCTCGGCCTGCTGCGTCTGCGCGAAGGGCGGCACGACGAAGCGCGCGCGCTGTTCGCGCGGGCCGCGACGCGTGCGACCGACCAACGCGGCAAATGGCTGGGCCTCGCGCGTACCGCGCAGTTCTGGGGGCTGCTCGCCCAGGGCCGCGAAGCGGCCGGTGCGGGACGCGCGCGGGATGCCGAACGCGCCGCGCGTGCGGCGCTCGCGATGCAGCCGGACAACCCGGACGCGAAGCTGCAGCTCGCCGATGCGCTGCTCGCGCAGCGCGACTGGGCGCAGGCGGAGCCGCTGCTGCGCGGCTTGCTGGCCGCCCGCTCGCCGAGCCTGTCGGCCGTGCGCGACACGGCCACGCTGTATGAAAACACCGGCCGTGCGGACCGGATCGGCCCGTTGCTCGACGCGCTGCAAGGGCGCGTGACGGGCGCCGACGATCGCCGCGCGCTCGACGGCCTGCGCGGCGACCTGCTCGCGAAGGAGGCGCGCGCGCTGGCCGACAAGGGCGCACGCGGGCCGGCCGCGCAACGCTACGAGGCGGCCGTGCGCGCGGCGCCCGACGCGCCTTGGACGCGCTTCGCGCTCGCGCGCCTCTATCGCGACATGGGGCTGCCGCAACTCGGCCGCACGGTGATGGACGACGGGCTCGCCCGCAGCGACACGCCCGAGATGCGCTACGCGAGCGCGCTGTACCGCAACTCGCTCGACGATGTCGCGGGCGCGCAGGCCGCGCTGGCGCCGGTCGACGATGCGCACCGTTCGGACGGCATGCGCGCGCTGGCGCGCAAGCTCGATGCCGAAAGCGCGCTGGCCGACGCGCGCGGCGCGCACGCCCGCGGCGACCGCGCGGCATTCGCCGCCACGCTCGCGCACGCGCAGGCGAGCGCGCCGGACGATCCCGACATGCTCGCCGCGATCGGCGCGCAGTGGATCGACGCGGGCGAACCCGAGCGCGGCCTCGCGCCGCTGCACGACTGGATCGCCGCGCATCCGCGCGAAGCCGACGCGGACGTGCGACTGCGCTACGGCGACCTGCTCGCCAGCGCCGGT
Source organism: Burkholderia sp. MSMB1826 (assembly GCF_001526325.1). NCBI lineage: Bacteria > Pseudomonadati > Pseudomonadota > Betaproteobacteria > Burkholderiales > Burkholderiaceae > Burkholderia > Burkholderia sp. MSMB1826. The sequence goes on along the minus strand of NZ_LOYN01000021.1, from coordinate 15,717 downwards.
CGCGGCGATGCGCTCGCCGCGTGGCTCGACACGCTGAGCCGCGACCCGGCGCTGACGCCCGCGCAGACGGCGCGGCTCGAGGATCAGTCGCTGCGGCTCGTGTTGCGGCAGACCGACGATGCGATCGCGCGACAGGACTATGCACGGGCGCGCACGCTGCTCGATCGCGCGAGCCCGGCCGGCCGGGCGGACAAACGTTACGCGCTCGAACTCGCCGATCTCGAACGCGCGCAGGGTCATTACGACGCCGCGCGCGATGCGCTCGCGCCGGTCGTGGCGCGCACGCCGGACGACGCCGATACGCAGCTCGCGCTCGCGCGGATCGACGAGGACAGCGGCAACCGCGCCGCCGCCCGCACGCGCGTGCTCGCGGTGCTGGCGCGCACGCCGGACGACGACGTCGACACGCAACTGTCGGCCGTGCGCCGCCTGAACGCGCTGCGCAGCCCGGACGCCGCCGTGCAGGTGACCGACCGGCTGCAGGCCGCGTATCCGGCACGCGCCGACGTGACGGTGGCGGCCGGGCGCGTGGCCGAGGCGCAGGGCCGCTATGACGACGCGGCGTCGCTGTACCGGCTGTCGCTGTCGCAGGAACGCACGGCGGGCGTGAGTCCGGGCCGCGACGGGCTGACGCCCGCGCAGGCCGCGTTCGCGGAACTCGAACAGCGGCGCAATCCCGAGATCGAGACCGGCTGGATGCCCGCGTACAAGTCGGGCGACGAAGGCATTTCGTCGTATCGCGCGCAGCAGGTGCCGATCTACCTGCAGATGCCGATCCGCTACGACGGACACGCGTTCGCGCAGATCGACACCGTGCACCTCGACCCGGGCACGCTCGACATGAGCGATCCGGACGCGTATTCGCTGAAGACGTTCGGCACCTATGCGGCGCTCAGGGCACGGACGAATCCGCCGGCCCCCGCGCTGCTCGCGAATCCGCCGGGCTCGCTGCACCAGTCGACGACGGGCGTCGCGCTCGGCGCCGGCTACCTGTCGGACGCGTGGCGCGTCGATCTCGGCACGTCGCCGCTCGGCTTCCCGGTGCATTACCTCGTCGGCGGCGTGCGCTATCGCTTCGACGCAGGCCCCGCGAGCTTCTCCGTGAATGCATCGCGGCGGCCGGAAACGAGCAGCGTGCTGTCGTACGCGGGGATGCGCGACCCGTGGACGGGCGCGGTGTGGGGCGGCGTGCGCCGCGACGGCGTGAACCTGCGCGCGTCGGTCGACGTCGGCCGCACGAACCTGTTCGCGGAACTCGGCGCGGGCGTGCTGTCCGGCCGCAACGTCGAGCGCAATGCGGAAGTCACGCTGCGCACCGGCTTCACGGTGCCCGTGTACGAGCGCGCGACGATGAAGGTCAGCACCGGGCTCGTCGGCAATGCGTGGCACTACGCGCAGAACCTGCGCTACTACACGTACGGGCAGGGCGGTTACTACAGCCCGCAGCGCTATCTGTCGCTCGGCGTGCCGATCGAATGGGCGGGGCGGCACGATGCGCTGTCTTGGGATCTGACCGTCACGGGCGGGATCTCGAACAGCTACGAGAAGGATTCGCTGTATTACCCGACGTTCTCCGACCAGCGCGCCGCACAGGTGGCCGCCGGGTTCGTGTACGCGGGCAGTTCGACGCGCGGCGTGTCGTTCTCGTACGGCGTGAACGGCATCGTCGAGTATCGCGTGAACCCGCACCTGAGCGTCGGCGCGCAGTTGCACATCGACCGATCGCACGACTATGCGCCGAGCTCGGCGCTCGTCTACCTACGCTATGCGTTCGATGCGCGCGCGCCGCGCAACTGGCTCGTGACGCCGACGCCCGTGCGGCTTTATTCGGATTACTAGGGACGAGGGGAACGCCGTGATGACGGAATTCGATGCCAACCGCCTCGCGCCCGGCGCCACCGGCCTGGTCGACCGCCTGCGCACGCTGCTGCGCGTGGGGTCGGCGGGCGGCCGCGCCGGCGCGTTGAGCCGGCTCGCGATCGACGGTTTGCCCGATACCTGGACGCAACTGGAAGCCGGCGGCCTTTATGCGATCTACGCGGCCGGCGGCACGCCGGCATGCGATGCGCTCGTGTGGGAAAGCGCACGCCAGGCGCGCACGCGCGACGTCACGATCGTGTTGGCGCGCGATCCGGTGCGCGTCGCTGCGCAGATGGCGTCGCTCGGTTTCGCGGGCGGTGCGCAGCCGGCCGGCTGGCCGCGCAACCTGAACGTGCTGGCGATGCCGGCGGCGGCCCAGCCGGCCGACGCCGGTGCCGACGCCGGCGTGGCCGGCCACGCGTCGCGCCGCGCGGCGCCGGGTGCGTTCGCGCGGCTGACCGGCGGCTTGCGCGCGATGAAGCGCTACGGGCTGCCTGCGCGTTCGCTGTATTTCGTCGAAGGCGCGCAGCGCTGGTTCAGCTGGGACGATCCGGTCGCGCTCGCCGATGAAGCGCACGCGCTGGCCGACTGGTGCCGCACGCGCCGGATCGCGCTCGTGCTGCTGCTCGACCCCGAAACGACCCGTGCGGGCGGCGACGCCCGCGCCGACGACGCGCCGCTCGTCCGCGATGCGGATCGCACGCCGCGCAGCGGCTTCCACGGTATCTGCTCGGGCGTCGCGCAATTGCAGCGCACGCACGGCGAGTTGCTGTGGGTCGTCGATTTCTGGCGCGCGGGCGACACGCTCGCGGCCGGCGAGGTACGGCCGCTGCGCTTTGCGCCGGGCGGCCGGCTGTCGGCGAACGTCGATGGCGGTGCGACCGAACCGGCGCGGCGGATGAAGCTCGCGCGCGACGAGGATCGCGTGGTGGTCAGCCGCGCGGTGCTCGACGGGGCGAGCCGCGTGCCGGACGGCTGGGAAATCGTCGACGACAACGCGGCCGTCGTCGCCGCGTGCGCGCACGCGCAGGCCGCGACCGCGGTGCTCGTGTTCCGTTCGCATGCGCAGCTCGAAGCGCTGTGCGCGGACGTGCACGCGCTGCGCCGGCAATGCGGCGGCGCGCTGAAGATCGCGGTCGTCGAGCGCGGCGAGGTGCTGCGCCAGCAGTTCGAGGTGCTCGTGCTGAGCGTCGGCGCGAACCGGGTCGTCGCGCGCGATCTGCCGGTCTCGCGGATGCAGGCCGCCGTGCACGCGCTGCACGGCCAGCTTTACGCGCGGCCCGTCGCGGCCGACTATCGCGCGACGCTCGCGGCCGCGCTCGGCGATTCGGTTCTCGGTTATCTGCCGGTCGGCGCGTTCTGCCAGCGGATTCGCGCGGTGCTCGACCGCGGCGCGGTGCTCGCGCTGCCGCATACGCTCGCGAAGCTCACGCTGTTGCCGCGCGTGTCGCACGTCGACGCGCTGCGGCACTGCCGGCCGCGCCGCACGGGCGACATCGTGACGGCCGATGCCGGACACCTGTTCGTGTTCCTGTTCGCGTGCGAGCCGGTCGACGCCGACGACGCGCTCGCGCGGATCTTCGACGTGCCGGTCGATACGCTGTCCGACCGCGTCGTGTGCCTCGGGCAGGGCAGCATCGACACCGAGCTCGACGCACTGGCGGCCGAGAACCGGCGCGCGCCGATCGCCGACTACAGCGACCTGTTCGCGGCGACGCAGCCGGCGGGCGGCGCGTACACCGACCCCGGCGCGGCGTTGCCCGACGCGAGCGAGGTGAGCGACGCGATCGATGCGATCGATACCGTCGTCGCGCTCGAGGCGATCGGCGTGCCGCAGGCGTCCGCGCCCGCTGCCGTCGCCCCGTCGGCGCCGGACCCCGTCGTTCCCGCTGCGCGTGCGCGCGGCGCCGTCCGCAGCGCGATGCCGCTGCGCAAGCAGGAGGACGCATGATCGCCGAACTCGTCATCGGCTTCGTCGTCGGTATCGCGATCGCGGTGCCGGTGTGGATCGTCGCGCAGCACCTTGGCATCGGCCGCGGCTTCCACGCGCCGAGGGGCATCGACCGGCGCGACGCGGTGCCGTGCGAACTCGTGCCGGTCGTGCTGCGCGGCCGCCTGCTGCCGGGCGTCGGCGGCGACGAAGGTGACAAGTGCGGCAAACGCGGCGAGCACGACAGCGAGGCGGCACGATGAAGACGATCGCCGTGACTTCGACGACGGGCGGCGCGGGCCGCACGACGCTCGCCGCCGCGCTCGCGGTGCTGCTTGCGCGCCGCGGCCGCCCGGTCGTCGCGGTCGAATTCGATGCACAGAACCTGATGGGCGCGACGCTCGGCCTCGACACGCTGGCCGAGCACGGCCTCGCGCACGGCCTGCTGGGCGGCGCCGAACCGTGGCACGCGCACACGTGGCGCAACGCCGACGGCGTGCTGTTCGTACCGTACGGGCAGGTCGATGCGGCCGGCGCCGCCGCGTGCGATGCGCGGCTCGCGGCCGATCCGGCCTGGCTGTCGCGCGCGCTCGACGAGATCGCGCTGCCGGCCGACGGCGTCGTGCTGGTCGACACCGCCCGCTATCCGTCGCCGCAGGCCGGACAGGCGATCCGGTGCGCGGACCTGACGCTCGTCGTCGTGCCGCCGGAGCCGGCCGCCTGCGCGACGACGGCCGCGCGGCTCGGTGCGTTGCGGGCCGGCCGCGGCGACCTGCAGATCGTCGTGAACCGGCTGAACCCGGCGCGCGACATGCAGCGCGACGCGCTGGCGATGCTGCGCGCGGTCGCGGGGCCGGCATCGATGCTCGAGCAGCGCATCCACGTCGACGCCGCGGTGCCCGAAGCGCTCGCGCGCGGCAGCTGGATCTTCGACGACGCGCCATATTCGCAGGCGTCGCACGACCTGAACGGCGTCGCGAACTGGGTCGATGCATGGCTCACGGCGGCCGTCGAGGGCCGTGCCGGAGCGGCGCGATGAAGGCCGCGTTCGCGTCGCGACTGCGCGCGTTCGGCCGCCGGGCGGCCGACTGGTGCGCGCGCGGCATCGGGCTGCCGGCGCAACGCACGCGGGTCGACTGGCTCGTGCGGCTGTTCTTCCACGCGCCGCCGCCCGGCCGGCCCGATCTCGTGCGCCGCTGGGTGCGCGTCGCGTTCCTGCGGCTCGCACAAGACTGGGGCGTGCTGCAACCGCTCAGCGCGCGCGAATGGCTGTGGCGCGCGTTCGTGCGCGCACCGCGTGCGGCCGACGGTCGTCCCGCGCACGATCCGCTCGCATGGTTCGACACGCTCGTGGTGCCCGTCTACATGGCCGGGCGCGCGCTCGGCCGGCGCATCGACGCGATGCTCGCGCGTCTGCCGTGGGCGCGCTGGGGCGGTTGGCTCGATGCGCGCGCGAACGGCGTCGGCCGGCGCCGCTGGCTCGCGCCGCTGCTGCTCGTGGCCGGCGCGGTGCTGTGGGCCGCGGCCGGGATGTCGCCGCTGATGCCCGGCGCGCAGTTCGCGTTCTTCGCGATCGTCGCGGTGCTCGCGCTCGCGCTGCGCCGGCTGCCCGGCCACCTGCCGACCCTCGCGCTCGCGTCGCTCGCGCTGCTCGCGGCCGTGCGCTACGTGTGGTGGCGCACGACCCAGACGCTCGACTTCCGCAGCCCGGTCGAAGCCGTCGCCGGCTACCTGCTGTACGGCGCCGAAGCCTATACGTGGATGATCCTGCTGCTCGGCTTCGTGCAGACCGCGTGGCCGCTCGACCGGCCGATCGTGCCGCTGCCCGACGATCCGGACACCTGGCCGACCGTCGACGTCTATATCCCGACCTACAACGAGCCACTGTCGGTCGTGAAGCCGACGGTGTTCGCCGCGCAGAGCACCGACTGGCCGAGCGCGAAGCTGCGCGTGTACCTGCTCGACGACGGCCGGCGTCCGGAGTTCGCGGCATTCGCGGCCGAGGCCGGCATCGACTATCTGACGCGCGACGACAACCGTCATGCGAAGGCCGGCAACATCAACCGTGCGCTGCCGAAAACGCACGGCGAGTACATCGCGATCTTCGACTGCGATCACGTGCCGACGCGCTCGTTCCTGCAGACGACGATGGGCGTGTTCCTGCGCGATCCGAAGTGCGCGCTCGTGCAGACGCCGCACCATTTCTTCTCGCCCGATCCGTTCGAGCGCAACCTCGGCACGTTCCGCGAGGTGCCGAACGAGGGCAACCTGTTCTACGGCCTCGTGCAGTCGGGCAACGACCTGTGGAACGCGACGTTCTTCTGCGGATCGTGCGCGGTGCTCAAGCGCAGCGCGCTGGAAGAGGTCGGCGGCGTCGCAGTCGAGACCGTGACCGAGGATGCGCATACGGCGCTCAAGCTGCATCGGCGCGGCTATACGTCGGCATATCTGCCGACCGTGCAGGCGGCCGGCCTCGCGACCGAAAGCCTGGCCGGCCACGTGAAGCAGCGCACGCGCTGGGCGCGCGGGATGGCGCAGATCTTCCGCATCGACAACCCGTTCCTCGGTCGCGGGCTCGGCCTGATCCAGCGGATCTGCTACGGCAACGCGATGCTGCATTTCTTCTACGGGATTCCGCGGCTGGTGTTCCTGACGATCCCGCTCGCGTACCTGTTCTTCCACCTGTACTTCATCAACGCGTCGTCGCTCGCGCTCGCGAGCTACGTGATCCCGTATCTCGTGCTCGCGAACATCGCGAATTCGCGGATGCAGGGGCGCTACCGGCATTCGTTCTGGGCCGAGGTCTACGAATCGGTGCTCGCGTGGTACATCGCGCTGCCGACCACCGTCGCGTTCTTCAGCCCGAAGCACGGCAAGTTCAACGTGACCGACAAGGGCGGCAAGATCGACGAAGGCTACGTCGACTGGTCGACGTCGAAGCCGTATCTCGTGCTGTTCGCGCTGAACGTGCTCGCGATCGTCGCCGGCCTGTGGCGGCTCGTGGCCGACCAGGGCGACGAGGCGTCGACGATCCTGATCACGCTCGGCTGGACCGTGTACAACCTCGCGATGCTCGGCGCGGCGCTGGCCGTCGCGCGCGAGACGAAGCAGGTGCGCGTCACGCACCGGATCGCGATGCGCGTGCCGGCGATGCTGCTGCTCGCCGACGGCTCGACCGCCGCATGCTTCACGAGCGACTACTCGACCGGCGGCCTCGGCCTCGAAGCGGTGCCGGGGCTGCCGCTCGCCGTCGGCGACACGCTGACGGTGTGCGTGACGCGCGGCGACCGCGCGTTTCCGTTCCCGGTGCGCGTGACCCGCGCGACGCCGACCCACGTCGGCGTGAGCTTCGAGGAACTGACGCTCGAGCAGGAGCGCCAGCTCGTGCAATGCACGTTCGGCCGCGCGGATGCGTGGCTCGACTGGCACGAAGGCGCGCGGCCCGACACGCCGCTCGGCGGGCTCAAGGAAGTGCTGCGGATCGGGCTGGACGGTTACGTACGGATGTGGAAGGGGGCGACGCGCGGCCTGCAGGCCATGCTCGCGCCGAAACTCGATCGCGCGCGCGACTGACGCGGCGCGCATCATGGAGTGGGTTAGATGACGTTCTGGAATCTGTATTTCATCCTGAAGTTCGCGCTGTTCGCGACCGGGCACCTGCAGCCGTTCTGGCTCGCGAACCTCGCGTTCGCGGTGGCGCTGGCGGCGAGCGCGCCGCTGCGGTCGCGCGCGTGGCGCATCGTCCGGCAGGTCGCGGCGATCGCGATCGCGGTGCCGCTGCTCGCGCGCGAGCTGCATGCGCCGCCGCTCGCCCGTCTCGCGGAGGCCGCGCGCGAGGTCAGCACCTTCCGCATCGATTACTGGATGGAGCTGTTGCCGCGCCTGTTGCCGCCCGTGCTGGCGCTGACGATCGTCGGCGCGCTGATCGTCTATTTCGTCGTCAACCGCTGGCTGCGCGTCGCGACGTTCGTGGTGGTCGCGCTGATCGCGATGCCGCTCTGGCAGGCCGGCAGCGGGTTGATGGCTCGCGTCGCCGCGCCGGCCCAGCCGCAGGCGAGCGCGGCGGGCGCCACCCGCATCGACCAGCCCGAGGATCACAACGCGGCGCTCGCGACGTTCCGCACGCAGGAGTCGCAGCGGCAGGTCGCGTTCGGCCATCTCGGCAGCGATCCGGCCGCGCAGTTCGACGTGATCGTGCTACACATCTGCTCGCTGTCGTGGGACGACCTCGATGCGGCGAAGGTGCGCAACCATCCGATGCTGAGCCACTTCGACTACCTGTTCACGAACTTCAGCACGGCCGCGAGCTACAGCGGCCCGGCGGCGATCCGCGTGCTGCGCGCGAGCTGCGGGCAGGAAGCGCATGCGGACCTGTACAAGCCCGCGCCACAGCAGTGCCACCTGTTCTCGCAACTGGCGGGCGCCGGCTACACGGTGCAGTCGCTGCTGAACCACGACGGCCATTTCGACAACTTCCTGCAGGTGATCCACGACAACATCGGCGTGGCCGATGCGCCGATGATCTCGAACGCGGCCGCGCCGGTCGCGATGCACGCGTTCGACGGGTCGGCGATCAAGGACGACTACGCGACGCTCGCGAACTGGTACGCGCAGCGCGCGGCGGTGCCGGGGCCGGTCGCGCTGTACTACAACACGATCAGCCTGCACGACGGCAACCGCGTGGTCGGTAGCGCGCTGACGAGCATCGACTCGTATCCGCAGCGCGCGACGAAGCTGATGACCGACTTCGACCGTCTTGCCGACCTGATCGCGCAATCGGGCCGCCGCGCGGTGATCGTGTTCGTGCCCGAGCACGGCGCCGCGTTGCGCGGCGACAAGAACCAGGTCGCGGGGCTGCGCGAGATTCCGACGCCGCGCATCGTGCATGGGCCGGTCGGCGTGCGGCTCGTCGGTTTCGCCGGCAATCACGGTGCGACGACCGTGATCGAGCAGCCGACCAGCTTCCTCGCGCTCGCGCAATTGCTGTCGAACCTCGTGTCGAACAGCCCGTTCAAGCCGGGCGCGACGCTCGCGCAATACGCGGCCGATTTGCCACGCACGCGGATGATCGGCGAGAACGAGGGCACGGTGACGATGCAGACGGCCGCGGGTTACGCGGTCAAGACTCCGGACGGCGTATGGATCGACGAACAGTAACGATGACCGGCGAAGGCGACGAAGATCGCCTGTCGCAACCGAACGACGTGATCGGCCTCGCGCGGCATCTGCCCGCGCTCGATCCCGGGCGCTACGTCGACGAACAGGCGCGCCGCGCGTTCGACGCGTCGCTCGAACGCTGGCCGACCCTCGCGAAGCTGATGGGATTGAAGCGGTAAACGCACGACGGCCGGCATGACTGCCGGCCGTCGTCGGTGCGTCGCGCCAGGCCGCTCATTACGGCTTGCGTTCCGGCTGGCGCGTCCATTCGCTTTCTTCGCCCGGCACCTTGCCGAACGTCTGATCGGCCCACGCAGCCCGCGCGGCGTCGATCTTCGCGCGTTGGCTCGACACGAAATTCCATTCGATGAACCGCTCGCCCGGCAGGTGCGCGCCGCCGAGCAGCATCGCGCGGGCGCCGTGCGTGCTCGCGAGCGCGACGGTCGCGCCCGGTTCGAGCACGGCCATCGTCGCCGGGGCGAGCGGCGTGCCGTCGATGGCGAGATCGCCGTCGACGAGATACACGCCGCGTTCGTCGTGCTCCGCATCGAGCGCGAGTTGCCCGCCCGACGCGAAATCGGCGACCGCATAGAGCGTCGGCGAGAACACGGCGACCGGCGACGCGAGCCCGAACGCGGTACCCGCGATCACGCGCACGGTCACGCCGTCGCGCGTGAACGACGGCAGCGTGTCGGCCGCGTGGTGAACGAACGCGGGCGCGGCGTCTTCATGCTCGACCGGCAGCGCGACCCAGGTCTGGATCCCGTGCACCGGCTGCTCGCGCGGGCGATCCTCGTCGGGCGAGCGCTCCGAATGCACGATGCCGCGGCCGGCGGTCATCCAGTTCACGTCGCCCGGCACGATCTTCTGCTGGAAGCCGAGGCTGTCGCGATGCATCAGCGAGCCGTCGAACAGGTAGGTGACGGTCGCGAGCCCGATGTGCGGATGCGGCAGCACGTCGATGCCGCGGCCGGCCGGCAACACGGCCGGCCCCATCTCGTCGAAGAAGATGAACGGGCCGACGAGGCGCGCCGCGCGCGCGGGCAGCACGCGCCGCACGACGAGGTTGCCGATATCGCTTTCGCGCGGCGTGAGCAGGGTCTTGATCGAGGCGGACATGGTGGGCTGGGTCGTGGTCAGGGGGAACGCGTCAGGCGATCGCCGTATCGATCGCGATCGGATGCGTGAGGATCTTGTGCACCGGGCAGGCATTCGCGATCTGCAGCAGCCGTTCGCGCTGCTCGCCGGTCAGGTCGCCGTCGAGCGTGATGCGGCGCACGATCGTGCTGCCCGCGCTGCCCGCTTCGTGCGCGAGCTTCACGTGCACTTCGTCGAGCGGCCAGCCTTTTCGTTGCGCATACATCTTCAGCGTGATCGCGGTGCACGCGCCAAGACTCGACAGCAGCAGCGCGATTGGCGTCGGCGCCGCATCGCCACCGCCGAGCGACGCGGGTTCGTCGGCGCGCCACTGATGGACGCCATCGCTGAAGTGGACGAGGTAATCGACCGGGCCGATGCTCGCTTCGACGGACAGTTCGCTCATTGCAGTTCCGGGTGAGGAAAGGGGACGGGCCGGCCGGGCAGGCCGGGCATCACGGTTCGAGCAGGCGCTGCAGCCGCAGCTCCTCGAAATCGAGCTCCGATTCTATGCGGTGCAGCACCGCGTCGTCGACCTTGCCGTCGCGATGCAGGTCGAGCAGCGCGTCGCGCGACACGCCGACCAACTCGAGCTCGACGTGCAGCATCCGCGCGCGCACGTCCGCGGGCGCCGCGCCGTCGCGGTGCGCGCGTTCGTTGAACGCGACGCGGTTGCGGTATTCGGTCAGCAACCGGTCGAGCGATGCCCGTTCGAGGCCGGCGCCGCGCTCCCCGCGCGCGTCGAGTTCGGCGAGCGCCGCGCCGAACGCGTGCGCACGCACCGCGTGCTCGGACATCGTGCGGCGCACGGCCGGGCGCAGCTTCAGCACGCGGATCAGCGGCGCGAGCGTGCCACCCTGGACGACGAGCGTCGCGATGATCAGCAGGAACGTGCTGAACAGGATCAGGTCGCGGCCGGGGAAGTTGGCGGGCAGCGCGATCGCGGCCGCGAGGCTCACGACGCCGCGCATGCCCGACCAGCCGAGTACGACGGCCTCGCGCCACGACCACGGCGCGTGGCCCGCGCGTCGCGCGCGCAGGCGCCCCGGCAGCCACATCGCGGCGAACACCCACACCACGCGCGCGCCGATCGCGGCGGCCGTCGCCGGCAGCGCGACCCGCAGGCCGGCCATCAGCACCGCGCCTTCATGGTTCACGCGCGCGAGGATCGCGTGCAGCGCGAGGCCGATCAGGATGAACACGAGCGCGTCGAGCACGAACACGATCGCTTCCCACGTCGCCTTCGCCTTGATCCGCATGTCGGCGTCGAACACGCGATGCTGGCGCACGCCGAGCACGAGGCCGCAGGTGACGACCGACAGCACGCCCGAGCCGTCGACGGCTTCCGCGATTCCGTAGCTGCCCCATGCCATCGCGAAGGTCACGACGATGCCGAGCATCGGCTCGCGCAGGCGTTGCAGCATCCAGCACATCGCATGGCCGCATGCGAGGCCGACCGCGATGCCGATCAGCGTGAGCGAGAAGAACAGGCCGGTGGCGCTCGCCGTCGTGATCGACGCGGCGAGCGCGGCCGACACGGCCATCTGGTACAGCAGCAGGCCCGACGCATCGTTGACGAGGCTTTCGCCTTCGAGCACCGCGACGAGCCGCGCGGGCAGCGGGTGGCGCTGCAGGATCGCTTTCGCGGCGACCGCGTCGGGCGGCGACACGATCGCGCCGAGCGTGAAGCACGCGGCCCACGGCAGCGCGGGATTCGCCGCGTGCACGGCGAGCGCGACCGCGACGGTCGTGAACGCCACGGCCCCGAGCGCGAGCGACGCGATCGATGCGAGCGCCTGCCGGAATTCCTTCCACGCGGTATAGAAGCCGCTCGACATCAGCAGCGGCGGCAGCACCGCCGCGAGCAGCAGCGCAGGGTCCATGTCGGGCACGCGCTTGCCGGCGACGGCGACCACGCAGCCGCCGAGCAGCAATACGACGGCCGGCGGAATCGAGATTCGCTCGGCGAGCCACGTGAGGGCGCCCGCGCCGCAGATCAACAGCAGCAGGTAATGGAACAGCTCGACGTTGGTCATGCGTGGCCGGCGGCGATGGGGTGGATCACGAAGGCTTGCGGTCGTTCGCGGCGCCGCCCGGCAGCGCGCCGAACATGTGCTGGCTGCACTTGGCATCGCGCCATGCGGTGTTCAGCCGATGGCCGGACAGCATGCGCCGCGCGACCGGCAGGATCTGTTCGCCGGCCAGCATGCCGAGCAGGCCGACGAGCGCGATGACCGGCGGCGCGGGCGAATTCACGCCGATCGCGCCGTAGATGACGCCGGCGAGGATGCCGGCGAGCAGCGAGAGGACATACGGTTTCATGGTGACGCGCCTCGTGGTGGCCGAGCGGCGCCGGAAGGGCACCGTCAAAGTCTTCAAAGCGTATCGGGTTTGCGTGAAGAAAAAAAGGGCGGGCGGCCCCGAACGGGCATCCATTCGGGAATCGGATCGATTCCGTTTCTTGGGTGTTCGCGCCGCGCGTTTGCAGCTTAAATATTGCGGCGCGGATGACGATCCGGCGCCGACGCATTCCGGGCTCCTCCCGCTGTCGCGGTCGAGGCAGGCTCCCCTTTTTCGTTCACAGGACTCCATTCGCCATGAGCAACCCGAAGCTTGAAGTACTGACGCCGCAGAACAGCCAATTGATCTTCATCGACCAGCAGCCGCAGATGGCGTTCGGCGTGCAGTCGATCGATCGCCAGACGCTGAAGAACAACGTCGTCGGGCTCGCGAAGGCCGCGAAGGTCTTCAACATCCCGACCACGATCACGACGGTCGAAAGCGACAGCTTCTCGGGCCACACCTATCCCGAGCTGCTCGACGTGTTCCCGAACCAGAAGACGCTCGAACGCACGTCGATGAACTCGTGGGACGACCAGAAGGTGCGCGACGCGCTCGCCGCGAACGGCCGCAAGAAGGTGGTCGTGTCGGGCCTGTGGACCGAAGTCTGCAATACGACGTTCGCGCTGTGCGCGATGCTCGAAGGCGACTACGAGATCTACATGGTCGCCGACGCATCGGGCGGCACGTCGCAGGCCGCGCACGACTTCGCGATGCAGCGCATGGTGCAGGCCGGCGTGGTGCCGGTCACGTGGCAGCAGGTGCTGCTCGAATGGCAGCGCGACTGGGCGCGCCGCGACTCGTACGACGCGGTGATGGCGATCGCGAAGGAGCATTCGGGCGCGTACGGGATGGGCGTCGACTACGCGTACACGATGGTCCACAAGGCGCCGCAGCGTACCGCGACGCCGCACGAGTCGATCCCGGCCGTACCGGCGAAGTAACGGGCCGTCGGCCGCGATCGCCTCAACGGCTGCCGCGGCGAGCGCGTGCCGTCGGCGGTCGCGCGTTCAGGCGGCGGGCAGCGCCCACGGCGCGCGCGAGAAATGTTCGGCGAGGAAAGCGAGCAGCACCGTCACGCGTGCGGCGCGCAGCATGCCGGGCGGCGTGACGAGGTTCACGTTGATGTCCGCGATCTTCCAGTCGCTCATCACTTCCTCGAGCGCGCCGCGCTGCAGTTCGTCCCACACCAGGAATTCGGGCTGAAGCGCGAGGCCGTGACCGGCGACGAGCGCGGGGACGATCACGTCGGCGTTGTTGGAGCGTATGCGTCCGTGCACGTTCACGCCGAAGTCGTCGCCCGATGCCGCGTGACGAAAGCGCCAGTACTCGGGCGTCGGCAGGTTCGTGTAGGTGAGGCACACGTGCTGTTCGATGTCGCGCGGATGAGCGGGGCGGCCGTGCCGGTCGAGGTACGCGGGCGATGCGACGAGCGGCCGGCGCACCGCGCAGAGGCGGCGCGAGCGCAGCGTCGAATCGCTCAGCTCGGCGATGCGGATCGCGACGTCGAAGCCGCCGGACACGATGTCGACGATGTGGTCGGTCAGCACGAGATCGATGTCGACGCGCGGATAGCGCTCGAGGAACGCGGGCAGCACCGGCGACAGATGGTGCAGCCCGAACGACATCGGCGCATTCACGCGCACGAGGCCGTGCGGCTCGAGCGCCTGCGCGGACGCTTCGTTTTCGATCAGCTCCGCATCGGCGAGCAGGCGGATCGCGCGGTCGCGCAGCAGTTCGCCGGTCGGCGTGAGCGACAGCTTGCGCGACGTGCGGTACAGCAGCATCGCGCCGAGGCGCTTTTCGAGGCGCGCGATCGCTTTCGACACGGTGGGTTGCGATACGCCGAGCAGGTCGGCGGCTTTCGCGAACGAGCCCGTCTCGGCGACGCGCGCAAAGATGGCCCAGGCTTCGAGATCAGGAAGGTGTTGCATGGTCGGAAGGGGTGGCAGGCAAGCGAAACGGATGCGATGCACCGCGCGCGCGGCCTCGCGATGCGGGTGATTCTAATCCGGCCGGGAGAAAAGACGTTATGGAATCGTATTTACTTTCATTGGGCGCCGGCATGCTGATCGGCGTCGTGTACAGCGTGATCGGGGTACGTTCGCCGGCGCCGCCGCTGGTCGCGCTGGTGGGCCTCGCCGGCATGCTGGTCGGCGTGCCGGCCATCGCGCCGGTTCGTCACTGGCTCGGCTTCTGACCGCATCGAGGACATTTCATGAGCGCAACCGATACCCAACCCGATCTCATCCTGCACAACGGGCGCATCACGACGCTCGATCGTGCAAACCCGGTCGCGACCGCCGTCGCGATCAAGGACGGCCGCTTCGTCGCGGTGGGCAGCGACGCGGACGTCATGCCGCTCGCGGGCCGCGCGACGAAGACGATCGATCTCGGCGGCCGCGGCGTGCTGCCGGGCCTGATCGACAACCACTGCCACGTGATTCGCGGCGGCCTGAACTACAACATGGAACTGCGCTGGGACGGCGTGCCGTCGCTCGCGGTCGCGATGGAGATGCTCCAGCGTCAGGTCGCCGTGACGCCCGCGCCGCAGTGGGTGCGCGTGGTCGGCGGCTTCACCGAACATCAGTTCGTGGAGAAGCGGCTGCCGACGATCGACGAACTCAATGCAGTCGCGCCGGACACACCCGTATTCATCCTGCACCTGTACGACCGCGCGCTGCTGAACGCGGCGGCGCTGCGGGTGGTCGGCTACACGAAGGACACGCCGGAGCCGCCGGGCGGCACCATCCTGCGCGATGCCGCCGGCAACCCGACCGGCCTGCTGCTCGCGAACCCGAACGCGACGATCCTCTACGCGACGCTCGCGAAGGGGCCGAAGCTGCCGTTCGAGTATCAGTACAACTCGACGCGCCACTTCATGCGCGAGCTGAACCGGCTGGGCGTGACGGGCGTGATCGACGCGGGCGGCGGGTCGCAGAATTATCCGGACGATTACGAAGTGATCCGCAAGCTGCACGACGCGGGCGAGATGACGATCCGCATCGCGTACAACCTGTTCACGCAGAAGCCGAACGCGGAGAAGGAAGACTTCGTGAACTGGACGAAGAGCGTCAAGTACCACGACGGCACCGACTACTTCCGCAATAACGGCGCGGGCGAGATGCTGGCGTTTTCCGCAGCCGATTTCGAAGACTTCCGCGTTGCGCGTCCGGACCTGCCCGAGCAGATGGAGGACGATCTCGAAGGCGTCGTGCGCGTGCTCGCGGAAAACCGCTGGCCGTGGCGCATGCACGCGACCTACGACGAAACCATCAGCCGCGCGCTCGACG
>NZ_LOYN01000020.1:0-103146 GCF_001526325.1 Burkholderia sp. MSMB1826 | reverse complement strand
TGCTCTACGACGAGTCGTATCGCTTCTTCTTTGAATTCCTCGGAAAACGCACGCCTGACCATGATTTGGCCCTCCAGACGACACGTTACCTCCTTTTCGAACTGTCCAAGGGCATTGAACCACTACAAGCCAACGTATTCGCCCCTTCCGGCACTCCATCCCGGCTTTCCCCGAGTAGCAACGCCTTCACCACCGCTTCGGCCGACTTCCGCTTCACCAGCAACTCGGCAAACCGGCACGCCGCCGCGTCATCAGCGAACACATCCGTATAAGAAGTCCCGCTATCAAAGATAACGGCAACACCATCCTTTGACTTGAGCCCCTTATTCGCCCTCTTGGCCCAAACCTTCAAAAGGGGAACCGTCGTAACAAGCAGATGGGCCTTCCCGTCCGACTTCAAGAACAACCCATCTGGCCCGGGCGTCATCCCGTCATCGACGAGAACGCTTTGCACGTTACTCCCCGCCTTCGCAGAAACCCCTTTCACCTTGACCATCCCGACAAGCTTAACCGGCCGTGCATTCACCTCGACCGCATATATCTTGTCCAAATCCGCCTGATCTTCCATCGTGGCCGCACCTACCTCCGCCGCAACCTTCTCCCAATAAGCCAGATAAGAATCCGCCAAAGGCCCAACGACCTTAGCCCCATCGCTGCAATGACGGCGACAAGCGCCGCCGTCCTGGCCCGCCCCTTCAATCCGGAAATGCGCTTCATTTCTATAAACACCGCCAAATTCGGTGCCAACAAACAAAAACGGCTGCCGTGACCCCACTGCAGCCGTCCTCACAAACGTCTCAAATCTAAAACCCGAACCAGCCCTTACTCACCCACCTTAAAAGCCGAAACCAACCTAGTCAATTCCGCCGCCTGCTGCCTCAAACTCTCCGCCGCAGCCGCACTTTCCTCGACCAGCGCCGCATTCTGCTGCGTCATCTGATCGAGCGACTGCACTGCGTCCCCGATCTGATCGATCCCGGCACTCTGCTCCAGGCTAGCCTCTGCAATCTCGCTCATCATCGCGCTAACGCCTTGAACCTGCGACACAACATCGCTCATCACCTTCCCCGCCTCACTCACGAGCCGCGACCCGGCGCCCACCGTCCCCGCGCTATGCTCGATCAGCGACTTAATCTCCTTCGCCGCCTGCGCACTGCGCTGCGCCAGATTCCGCACCTCCGAAGCCACAACAGCAAACCCCCGCCCCTGCTCCCCCGCCCGCGCCGCCTCCACCGCAGCATTCAACGCCAGAATATTCGTCTGAAACGAGATACTGTCGATCATCACGATGATCTCGGAAATCCTTTGCGAAGCGTCACTGATCTGCTCCATCGTCGTCACGACCTCGCCCACCACCTGCCCGCCGCGCGCCGCAGTATCCGCCGCGCCGTTGATCATCTTCGCGGCCGTCGTCGCCGTTTCGGTGTTGTTGCGCACCACGGCCGTGATCTCTTCCATCGACGACGCCGTCCGCTCCAGATTGCTCGACTGCCCTTCGGTGCGCTCGCTGAGATCCGCATTCCCCGAAGCAATCTGCGCCGACCCGGTCGCGATCGAAGCCGAAGCCGCCCGAATCCGATGAACGAGCGTCGACAGCGACGACACGAACCGGTTGAACGCATCCGACAACTGCCCGATCTCGTCCTCGCTCTCGACCGTCATCCGGCGCGTCAAATCACCCTGACCGCTGGCGATCTCCGACAGCAGCGTAGCCGCACGCCTGATCGGCGCAGCAATCGCGCGCCCCACCAGCCAGATCACGAGCAGCGCGACCCCGAGGCCCACCACCGCCGCGACCAGCGCAGCACTGCGAATCGCACGCGTCACCGGCCCGAGCAGTTCGGCCTGCGGCACCTGGACGACCACATACGCATTCAGCTCCGGAATGAACGACGTCGCGATGAAGCGCGCGCCGCCATCTCCCTCGTAACTGAGGTACGCATACGGCTTGCCGGCGAGTAGTGTCGACGACGCATCGCCCGGCAGCCCCGGTTCATCTTTGAGGAAATGCTTGCCGTCGATCAGCGACGTATCGCGATGCATCATGATCGCGCCGTCGGGCCGCACGAGATACGCGAACCCGGTCTCGCCGATCCGGTAAGCCGAGATGCCCTTCGCGAGCGCATCGACGGACAGGCTCATGCACGCCGCGCCGATCGGCACGCCGTCGAGCTCTACGCGGCTGTTGATGAACATCATGTAGCCGCCGACGGTCACCTCGCGATCCATGTTCACGTCGTACGCCTTGCCCGACGACAGGAAGCTGGTCAGCCACTGATCCTTGTCGGTCACCTTCCGCTGCAGGCCGGCTTCGTTGTAGTAGTTGCCGCTCTTCACCGACACCCACTGCACGGACGCGGCTTTCTGCTCGTCCTTCACGTTCTTCGCAAGCTGAATCCAGTTGCGCGTGCCGGCATCGGGTTCGCCGTCGGCTTCCCATTGCAGCAAGAACGCGTCGCGCGCCAGAATGCGCGATGCGGCGATCGGGCCGGCCATCTGGCGCTGCACGTCGGCGCGAATGCCGTTGATGGCGGTCGGCAGCTCTTCGCGGACGACGCGATCGCGCACCGCGTTGCCGATCAGGCGGACGCTGAGTCCGCTCGAAATCGCGACGAACACGAGCAGGCAACTCGTCATGCTGAGAATCAGCTTGTTCTGAATGGAAAGCTTGCGCCAGAAATGCATGGGGAACCCTCGATAACCGCTCGGTCTGAGCCAGATTGGGTTATCGGCAGGCGGGCACAGAACCGCATCGCTGATTTCAGATGTTCGTTATGCGAGATTCGATATATCTCCGCCCCAGCGGCATTCGGGCTGTTTATTTTGACGATTCCTGCGATTCGGCAACCCGCGGCACATCCGTACACCGTAAAACATCGGGCGTGACGGTTTGCTTTGCAGCGTCGTCAGTGATCAAAAACGTCAGCCGGTATTCATACACGGCAACAGCAAGCTTGAAACCGACCGCGATGCTCACCGTCAGAACCAGAAACGACGCAATAGCCATCTGAAGTAACGAGAACCCCGCCTCGTCGGGGATTTCAGCATCGACCTTCTCGAGCAGAAGCGTCAGCTCGTCGTGCCCGACATCCTGAATCGTGGCCAGCAACGGACGGACACGCTTCAGCATCTGCATTACCGCAGCCCGCCGATCAATCGGATCGGTTTTCTTCTCGATGATTTCCATCATCTGGCTCACGGAAGGTGGAGTCGAGCATATGTCCGCCGTCACACCCATGCGGCACGTCCGCTCAGTCAACACGCGGATCCGTGCCAGATCCGCTGCAATCGCAGCGTGGCCGGGTCGTAGAAATCGCGCGTCGAACGACGTATAGGAGCCTATCAGTGAAAATGCTGCGCCGAGTACCGACATCGCAGCGAATACTTCACCGATCACTTTGTACAGACTGCGCTTTCTCTCGACCCGGTTCTTGAACTGACTTTTCTTCTCATCCGGCGTGTCCTTGGGCAACTTGCGAAATGCCGCATGCGCCGTCATCAGCGACCGATGCCGTATGCCCCCAATCAACGCCAGATACCCTAATGCCACCGGCAACGGCATCCAACGCCATTGGCTCAACCACGCGTAATCACTATGTGTGGCCAGCCACGGCCCCAGCCAGTAATGGCAGGCTAATGCAATCGCCAAGGACAGCACGATCGTCTCGATGATTAGGTTTCTAAGCGACAAATCAGCTGTCAGCACACGCACCAGCAGCCTGACAACACCGCGAGGGTTTCGCTTGTCCTCCCAATTGGCAACGGCCCCGTCATTATTTTCGGTCGACATCTATACATTCCCTCTAGTTCAGATCTTGGGTAAGCGCAAGCAATCCAATCAGTACGCAACAAAAATCGTCACCCTTCGGTTTCGCGCCCTCGAAGCCGCATCATCCCCCGCAACAAGCGGTTGCGTATCCGCCCGCCCGATCGCCGCCAGCCGATGCGGCGCAACGCCGCGCTCGGTCAGATAGCGCACCACACTCCCCGCGCGCGCCGACGAAAGCTCCCAGTTCGATTCGTATTTCGCGTTCGCGATCGGCACGCTGTCCGTGTGGCCTTCGACGAGAATGTCGCCGGTTTCATGCGCACTCAGTGCCTGCGCGATCTGGTTCAGCACCGGCGACGAATCGGGCAGCAGGCGCGCATCGCCGACGTTGAACAGGATCTTCGCGTCGATACCGATCTCGACGCCGTGCGGCGCCTTCACCAGCGAAATGCGTCCATTCGATTTCAACGAATCGAGCAACGCGAGCCACGGCGGCGCATGAGCGGGCGTAGCAACATCGGTAGCATGAGAAGCACCACCGGCCTGCCGCGCAAGCGTCTGATACCTTGCATCGAGCGCGTTGTATTTCGCGAGCTGCAGCACATACAGCGCGAGAAACAACACCATCAGCGTCGTGATGAGATCCGCGTACGAGATCAGCCAGCGCCCCGACTGCGCGCCTTTGAGTTCGTCATCGTCGCGATCGGCCGCGGATGCGCCATGGGTTCTAGCAGTCATGCTGTCGTGAATCCGGGTTCGTCATACGGTACAGGTGCAGATACACGCAAGCACAAAGCGCACGAACATCACGCGAGCGATTCCGCCGCCCGCCCGCGCACATCGCCGGTCAATCGCGTCTCGATCGTATGCGGCGACTCCTTGCGCGAAATCGCGAGCAAGCCGTCGAGATAGAGCTTGCGGAATCGCATCTCGCTGTCGATCTGCGCGCGCAGCTTGCCGTACAGCGGCAGGAACACGAGGTTCGCGAACGCAAGCCCGTACAGCGTCGCGACGAACGCGACCGCGATGCCCGGCCCGAGCTGAGCCGGTTCGAGAATATGGCTGGTCACCTGCACGAGCCCGAGCACCGAGCCGAGAATGCCGAAGGTCGGCGCATAGCCGCCGGCCTGTTGCCACACGCGCACGGCCGCGAGGCGGCTGCGTTCGTACGCGTCGAGTTCGCGCTGCAACGCATCCTCGAGCACCGCGGTCGACACGCCGTTCGCCAGCAGTTCGAGCCCGCGTCGCGCAAACGGATGAATCCCGCTCACATCCATCGACTCGAACGCGAGCAGCCCGTCGAGCTTCGCGCGGTCGCCCCATTCGAGCAGGTCGGACAGGTTCTTGCGATCGACCTCGCGTGCGCGCACGAACGCGAGCCGCAACTGCTTCACCGCATCGAAGAAGCGCGCCCAGGTGTTCTGGATCATCACCGCGCCGAGCGTGCCGCCGAGCACGATCACGAGCGCCTCGAACTGGAACAGCATCGAGAAATACCCGCCTTCCAGCGCGAACCCGAACACGATCGCCGCGCCGCCCAGCACCGCCCCGACCAGAGTCAACAGATCCATACGCGCCCCCGTATCAAGCGTCCGACGATGACGTCGACGCGACGGACGCCGCACCCGCCGCCGGCGCCTTCGCCGCGCGGACGGCTTCCAGCACGCGCTGCTCGATCTCGTCGATCTCGACCGGATCGAGCTTGAGTTCGCGGCGCATCACCCACGACACCTCGTTGCGTCGTGCCTCGGTCATCACGGAAAACAGCTTGTCGGCCACCGCGCGATCGTCGAGGTTCGCGATCAGCTTCGCGAGATCGTAGGTATCGAACGCGCTGATCACGTCGAACAGCGTGCGCTGGTCGATCCAAACGAGATCCTCGAGCGCGCGCACGTCGCCGCCGCGACGCGCGTTGCGGCGCGAGAAATATGCGACGCCCTTTTGTTCGACGTAGCTGAGCACCTTCGATTTGCGGAACGCGAACACTTCTTCCGCGATCTCGCCGTTCGACAGCTTGTTGAGCAGCAGCGTCTTGTCGACGCCGATCAGCGATTCGAGATCGGCGAGTTCGATGAGTTCGAGTTCGCTGTTGATCGACAGGTCGAGATCGTGATCGGCGACCTGCTGCGCGCGGTCGATCACGCGCGCGGCGTCGAACGTGACGACCTGGCGCGCATCCGACGACGCCGCATAGTCGGTCGCGCCGCCAGCGCCATCGGCTTGCGCGGCTTCGATCGTGACGAGGTTGAGCTTCTCCATGCGTCGCAGCATCGCGAGCACGTGCGGCCGCGAATGGCCGGCGATCGCGCGGCATTTGCGGATCACGTCGGCGAGCGGCACGGACGTCTCGACCGCATGCGCCTGCATCGGCCGGCGCGCCCACGTATCGCCCGGTTCGCGCGCGTCGGCGCCGGCCATCAGCGACAGCACGTGCGCATACGACAGCACGCCCGGCATGAAATCCGCATGGGTGTAGGTCGCAAGCTGGTCGTCCTTGCGCTTCACGCGGCGAATCATCGTGCGTACGATATGGCGCAACAGCGCGGACACGCGCTCGATCTCTTCATCGAGCATGCCGGCCGGCACGACCGTGAGCTGACAGAACGAAAGCGCCTTCGCGGTATGCGCGCGCGGCTCGGCGGCGAGCAGCGCCGATTCGCCGAAGAACTCGCCGCGGCCGAGCGTCGCGACGATCACGCGCTTGTCGTCGCAGCGCGTGGACAGCTCGACCTTGCCGTCGGTAATCAGGAAGATGACGGGCTCGCCCGCGAAGCCCTCCGAGTAAATGATTTCTCCGGGCGCCGCGGTACGCGTCCACGATTGCTGACGATTCAAGTCGATTCCCCTGCTGCGCTGGTTGTTGCGGACTGCGCGTCGCAAGTCTGAAGCGTGCGATCGCGAGTCGTCCCCGTGACTCGTTTACGTCATCGGGCGCAACATCCTTTAGGGGATTCGTCCTCGTTCCGAACCGAAATCAAGGTAAAACGTTTGCGGATCGCGCGGGCGCATCGATCGTTCGTTTCGCCCATTGCGCGTGTAGCGAAATTGAAAGCCCGCCGCGGCCGCCCGCGTCGGGTCAGAACTCCATGTCGAGTTCGTCGATGTCTTCGTGCTCGGCCTTCGCCGCGTCGATCCACTCGGCGACGAACGGATGCGCGAGCACGCGCATGCAGTACTCGGCGACGTCCGGTTCGAGCTTCACGTCGTAGGTCAGGAAGCGCGTGACGACCGGCGCGTACATCGCATCGGCGATGCCGATCTCCGCACCGAACAGCCAGGGGCCGCCGTATTCGGCGAGGCACTCGCGCCAGATCGTCACGATCCGCTCGATGTCGTGCTGCGCACGCGACCAGATCCGGAAGCCGGGGAAATGCCCGCGCAGGTTCATCGGCAGCGCGGATCGCAATGCGCTGAAGCCGGAATGCATCTCGCCGCAGATCGACCGGCAATGCGCGCGTGCATGCCGGTCGCCGGGAAGCAGCCGCGCCTGCGGCCGGATCTCGTTCAGGTATTCGGCGATCGCGAGCGTGTCCCACACCGCATTGCCGTCGTGCGTGAGGCACGGCACGAGGATCGACGGCGACAGCAGCAGCAGCTCCGCGCGCGACGTGGCGTCGATCGGCACGCTGATCGTCTCGAACGCGAGCCCGCTCAGCTTCGCGAGCAGCCAGCCGCGCATCGACCACGACGAGTAATTGCGGCTGCTGATGGTCAGCGTCGTCCGTGCGTTGGATTCCATGTCGCCCCCTGCTGAATGTCGTTCGTACCCCTGCACCGTAAACGGACGCGCCGCATGATCGGCCGCACCACGTCTGTGCGGTCCGTTCGCCGAACCGGCGCAACGTCGCACGGCATCGCCGCACGGGTCGCACGCCCGGCCGGCAAGGCAGCGCGTCACCTTCCCCTCCGTCATCAGGTCCAGCGCGTGCCGCCGCGCTCCCGAACCGCTGCAACGGGCGTGCCAGCGTCACGCTGGCATACGGCTTGCCTCGTTCCCTGTAATGCGGCGTCACGAGCGACGGTCATGAACCTGCTTGCCTATCCGTTTTATCAATGGTCTGCGGAATGCCTGCGCCCGGCGCGTGCATGGGCAGCCGCCACGCGCGCGACGATGTCGCTGTGGCCGCCGGCGACGTCGACACCCACGGGCCGTATGGTCGACGCGCTGTGCGAACTGCTCGAATGCTGCGCGTTTTCGCACCGGCGTCCGCCGTTCGGGATCGCGTCGGTCGTCGTCGACGGCGAAACGGTGCCGATCGTCGAAGAAGCGGCGACAACGACGCCGTTCGCGACGCTGCTGCATTTCCGCAAGGCTCGGCCGGTCGCGCGCCAGCCGCGCGTGCTGATCGTCGCGCCGATGTCCGGGCACTTCGCGACGCTGCTGCGCGGCACGGTGCGCACGATGCTGGCCGATCACGACGTGTACATCACCGACTGGCACAACCCGCGCGACATCCCGCTGGCGGCCGGGCGCTTCGGTTTCGACGAGTACGTCATGCACGTCATCGACTTCATCCGGCACATCGGCCCGGACGCGCACGTGCTGGCGATCTGCCAGCCGACCGTCGCGTCGCTGGCGGCCGTCGCGCTGATGGCGGCCGGCGGCGATCCCGCGCAACCGGCGAGCCTCACGCTGATGGCCGGCCCGATCGACTGCCGCGTGAATCCGACGAAGGTCAACGCGCTCGCCACGAGTCGGCCGATCGAATGGTTCGCGCGCAACCTGATCAGCGTGGTGCCGGCGGGTTTCATCGGCGCGCAGCGGTGCGTGTATCCGGGTTTCGTGCAGGTCGGCGCGTTCATGTCGATGAACCCGGACCGGCATGCGGCGTCGTTCGCCGATCTGTACTACGAACGCGCGAAAGGCGACCCCGCGAAAGCCGACACGTTACGGCACTTCTACGACGAATATTTCGCGACGGCGGACCTCACCGCGGAGTTCTATCTGGAAACGGTCGAGAAGGTATTCCAGCAGTACGCGCTCGCGCGCGGCGAGCTGGCGGTGGGCGACACGCTCGTCGAACCGGCGGCGATTCATCGCACCGCGCTGTTGACGATCGAAGGCGAGAAGGACGATATCTGCGCCGTGGGCCAGACGGTGGCCGCGCAGGAACTGTGTTCGGGGTTGCCGTCGTACCTGAAGACGCACCATGTACAGACGGGCGTGGGGCACTACGGCGTGTTCAACGGCAGCCGGTGGGAAACGCAGATCTATCCGATCGTGCGGGCGACGATCCACGACAACGAGCCGTACGATCGCACCGCGGATGCGCAACGCGACACGAGCGGCGCGCACTACGTCACGCTGCGCGCGCTGCTCGATGCACGGGCATCCGCGGTCGACGCGGCGGCCGAAACGCAATCGGATCACGCGCACTGAACGCGGCTGGCGCCACAGTGAATCGCCCCGCCGGAGAGGCGGGGCGATGTTTGCTTCAGCACGGACGGCGCACGAGCGAAACCGCTCGCGCGCCCGGCCTGCTCGTTACGAGCAAGCCTTGCCGTGCGACGCGTGGTAGCCCTTCGCCTTCGCGTCCGCTTCCGACATGTAGCTGCCGTGCTTCGTCTTGCCGTAGTACTTGTCGGTCGAGCAGTGATAGACCTTCGTGCTGTCGTTCGCCCACACCTTGCCCGCGCCGCCGCCCGGCGCCGCGGCCGTCGTGGCCGCGCTCTTCGCCGGCGCTGCGCCCGATGCCGGCGCAGCGGAAGCCGCCGTTGCCGGCGCCGCGGCCGGTGCGCTCGCCGCGGCAGCGGCCGATGCGCCGTACCACGTCTTCACGCCCTTGTGGCCCGCGCATGCGCCCTTCTTCGATGCGCCCGAGTAGAACGAGCCGTCCTTGCACAGCCCGGTCGTGCCGGCCGGCGCGCTGGCCGGAACCTGCGCGAACGCACCGATCGACACACCCATGCCGGCGACCAGCGCGGCGATCAACATCGTTTTTTTCATGGTCCTCTCCTGATTTGCCTGAATGATGAAAACGTCCGGGGCATCCCCGGGAACAGCGACGGTTACCGCACCCAGCGGCACACGCGATGGTGGTGATGATCGAAATGGCACACGCGGTGCGAATGCGCTTCGGCCAGGGCCGGCGCGAGCACGGCGCAAGCCAGTGCCGTGGCGGTCAGAATCTTCGCGATGCGGTTCATGGTGACACTCTCCCGGATAGGTCAGCCGGTGGTCCGGCCGTACCTCCTTAACGCGGGGCGTCGACACGCCGTGCACCGCAGCTGCGTGCAATTGACGATCTTTGACATCGCATCGCCTGTCGACACGCGAAGCTGACGAACGTCTTTCTTTTCTTTCCGATTCTTCAGCTTCGCGACGCTTTGGAATTCGAATCAATGGACGGAAGCGGAAAGCCGTGCGCGAATATCAGCGGGTAAACAAAAAACCGCCTGAACAAAAAACCGCCTGAATGCAGGCGGTCCATCGAAAACGCACACCCACCGGCAAGCTACGCACCGGCTTCGCCCCACGGCGTCGGCTCCGGCACCGCGCACGGGCCGTCGACGTCGATCGATTTGAAGTCGGCAGGCCCGACGATTTCCAGGTATTCCATGTCCGGCGAGTAGTCGAACAGGTAATGGACGATCCCCGGCGCCTGGTGCACGCAGTCGCCGGCCGCCACCAGCGTTTCCTGTTCGCCGTACATGAAACGCGCCCAGCCCTTCAGCATGATCACGATATGGAATTCGGCCTCGTGACGGTGCCAGCCGGTGCCCGCCGTCGGTGCATGATTGGCCCTGACGAGTTGCGCGACGACCTTGCCGTTCGTCGCGGCGGCGATGCCGAGATCGCGGTACAGGAAGAAGTCGCGCAGGCCTTCGCCTCGATAGGCGGTGTCCTGCGGCTTCACGTGGGAAAAAGCGGTGGGGGTCGGCGTGCTCATCGCGGTGCTCCTTCATCGAAAGGATGACGCGACACAAGCATTTAGCGTTCCAGTTTGCGGCGGCACGACATCGTGCGCGTCACCGCTTGCGCCGCTTGCCGGTCAACAGCGTCTGCGCGATCACCGCGAGCAGCAGGAACGCACCGCTCGCGAGATTCTGATAGTACGGGCTCAACGTGCCGACCTGGTTGATCACGTTCTCGATCACGCCGAGCAGCAGCACGCCCGCGAGCGGACCGAACAGCGTGCCGACGCCGCCCGTCAGCAGCACGCCGCCGATCACCGCGGCCGCGATCGATTGCAGCTCGTAGCTGTTGCCGGCGCCCGGCAGCCCCGAATCGAGCCGCGACGCGAGCAGCGCACCGGCCAGCCCCGCCAGCGCGCCGCTCAACCCGTACGTGACGACCTTGAGCCCTTCGACGTTCACGCCGAGCATGCGCGCCGCCTCCTCGTTGCCGCCGATCGCGAACACGCCCGCGCCGTAGCGCGTGTGATTCAGCACGAACGCGGCGACGAGATACGCGACGAGCACGATCCACACGAGATTGCCGATGCCGAACAGCGAGCCGTTCGCGATCGTCGCGAAAAAGCCGGGGTTCGCGATCAGCATGTCCTGGCTCGCGAGCACGAGCGACAGCCCTTTCAACCCGAGCAGCGCGGCGAGCGTGACGATGAACGGCGCCATCCGCGCGCGGGCGATCAGCCAGCCGTTCACGAGCCCGACGATCAACCCGACGCCAACGGGGGCGGCCAGCGCGGCGCCCCAGCCATACGGCGCCGCATACGCGGCGATCACGGTGCCGAGCCCGACGAGCGAGCCGACCGACAGGTCGAACCCGCCGAGGATGATCACAAAGCTCTGCCCGATCGTGATCAGCGCGACGAACGCGGCGGCCGCGACGATGTCGAGCAGGTTCGGCGCGCTCAGGAAATGCGGAAACACGCGGCCGGCGATCAGGCACACGAGCACGAGGATCGCGATCGCGCCGCGCGCCTGCACGAGCCGGACGAACTGTGCGCGGCGCGCGCGGCCTGCATCGTGCGCGGCGTGCGGGGAGATCGGCGCGGTCGACATGTCAGGCTCCCGAGCGTTGCAGGTACAACGCGCCGAGGATGAACGCGGCCTTCAGGATCTGCGCATACGTGTAGCTGATGTTGTTCATGATGAAGCTGGCATCGAGCAGTTGCAGCAGCAGCACGCCGAACACGGTGCCGACGATCGACACGCGCCCGCCGGACAGCGGCGTGCCGCCGATCACCGACGCGGCGATCGCGTCGAGTTCGAAGTTCACGCCGACGTAGTTCGGATCGCCCGCGCCGAGCCGCGCGGTGGCGAACAGGCCCGCCAGCCCGGCCAATGCACCGCTGGCCGCATAGACCGCCAGCAGCGTGCGCCGCACGGGCACGCCGGCGAGATGCGCGGCATCGCGGCTCGCGCCGACGAGAATCGTGTAGCGCCCGAAGGTCGTGTTGCGCACGACGAAGAACACGATGGCCGCGCACGCGAGCGCGATCAGCATCACGACCGGCAGCCCGAACAACGTGCCGATGCCGACGAAATCGAACGCATCGGACGGCGGCAGGCTCACGCGCGAGCCGCCGAGCAATGCCTGCGCCAGCCCGCGCGCGGCGACCAGCAATGCCAGCCCGGAAATCAGCGGATCGATGCCGAGCCGCGCGACGAGCCCGCCGTTGAACAGGCCGGCCGCGAGGCCGATCGCCATCGCCGCCGCGAACGCCGCGCCGGTGCCGTACGGCAAACATAGGGCGATGATCGCGCTGGAGAGCGCCATCACCGAGCCGACCGACAGGTCGATCCCGCGCGTGGCGATCGCGAGGTTCTGCCCGAGTGCGATCAGCACGATCGGCGCGGCCTGGAACAGCAGGCTGCGCGCGGCGAGCGGATTCGCGAAACCGGGCGTGACGATCAGGTTGAAGACGGCGAGCGCGACGAACGCGAGATACACGCTGTGCTCGCGTGCCTGAGCGAACAGCGAGCGGCGCGACGTGCGGCGGGCCTGGTCCGGTTCGCTCATCAGGTTGGCAAGATTCACGCTTTCCTCATCCTCGGGTCGATGTGCGGCGCGTTACGTCTGGTTCGCGAGCAACGCGGTCACGTCGTCGGGGCTCGCGCCGCGCGTCGGCAGTTCGCCGCTCGTCGCGCCTTCGTGCAGGATCACGAGCCGGTCGGCCAGCTCGAGCAGCTCTTCCATCTCCGACGACGTCGCGACGACCGCGAGCCCTTCGTCGGCGAGCCGTTTGACGAGATCGTGCACTTCCGCCTTCGCGCCGACGTCGATGCCGCGCGTCGGATCGTCGAGCAGCAGCACCGACGGCTCGGTCGACAGGCAACGCGCGATCAGCGCCTTCTGCTGGTTGCCGCCGGACAGCGTCGAGATCGGCGCGCCCGCATGCGACGTCTTGATGCCCAGCTCGCGGATGTAGCGCTCGACGAGCGCCTCCTGCTTGCGCACGGAAATGAAGCCGAAGCGGGCGATGCGCGGCAGCACGCACACGACGATGTTCTCGCGCACCGACAGCTTCGAGAAAATCCCTTCCGAGCGGCGATCCTCGGACAGGAACGCGAGCCCCGCGCGAATCGCCCGCGCCGGATCGGCACCGTCGAGCGCGTGGCCGCCGACGCGCACCGCGCCGCCGTCCGGCTGCTGCGCGCCGAACACGGCCTTGAACGTCTCGGTGCGGCCCGCGCCGAGCAAGCCCGCGAGCCCGACGATCTCCTTCGGCGCGACGCGGAACGACACGTCGCGCAGACGCGTGCCCCAGCGCAGTCCGTCGACGGCGAGCGCCGGCTCGTGCGTCGTGTCGGCGGCGGCCGCCTCCGCCTGTTCGCGCGGGCCGTGCGCGCCGACTTCACGGCCGAGCATCGCCGAAATCAGCGCCATGCGCGGCAGCCGGTCGGGCGTATCGCTGCGTACGACTGCGCCGTCGCGCAGCACGGTCAGCCGGTCGCACATCCGGTAGCACTCGGACAGGCGATGGCTGACGAGCACGATCGCGATGCCGGCCGCGCGCAACTGCTCGACGACGCCGAACAGCACCTCGACTTCCGCGCCGCTCAACGCGGAAGTCGGCTCGTCGAGAATCAGCACGCGCGCGCCGAGCGACACGCCGCGCGCGATCGATACCATCTGCTGCTGGCCGAGCCCGAGCGCGCCGACCTTGTCGGCCGGGTCGACATCGAGCCCGTAACGCTCGACGATCTCGCGGGTGCGCGCCCGCATCTCGCGGCGGTCGATCCACGGGCCAAAGCGGCGCGGCTCGTGGCCGAGGAAGATGTTCTCGGCCACGCTGCGTTCCGGAATCAGGTTGATTTCCTGATAGACCGCGCAGATGCCCGCGCGCTGCGCGGCACGCGGGCTGTCGAACGACACGGGCACGCCGTCGACGCGGATCTCGCCCGCATCGGGCTGGTGAAAGCCGGTGAGGATCTTGATCAGCGTCGACTTGCCGGCGCCGTTCTCGCCCATCAGCCCGTGCACCTCGCCCGCGCGCAGCGACAGCGACACGTCGGTCAGCGCGCGCACGACGCCGAACGTCTTGCCGATGCCGCGCGTCTCGAGCACGACGGGTTTGCCGTCGGCGCCGGTGCCGGCGTCGGGTCCGGCGGGAAGCGTTGCATCCATCGCGCGCCTCGCGTTCGCGGTTGAGCGGTTGAGCCGTCGCCGATCGTTTGCCGGCCGATCAGTAGACGAGGTTCGCTTCGAGCGAATGCTTCGCGTTCGCCTTGTCGTACAGCGCGTCTTCCATGATCTGCTTCTGCGCGACCGGCTTGCCGGCGAACCACGCTTCGAGCGACTTGAACGCGAGCGGGCCGAAGCGCGGATTCGTCTCGACGCTCGCGGCGGCCGAGCCGTTCGCGATCGCGGTGACGAAATCCTTGGTGCCGTCGATCGACACGACCGTCACGCCGCGCTGCTTGCCAGCCTGCCGCAACGCGGTCATCGCGCCGAGCGCCATCGTGTCGGCCTGCGCGTAGACGGCGTTCACGTCCGGATGCGCGAGCAGCACCTGCTCCATCACCTTCTGCGCTTCGGTGGCCGACCAGTTCGCGGTCTGCGACGCGACGATCTTCATGTTCGGGAATTTCTTCAGGCCGTCGGCGAAGCCGTCGGTGCGCTGGCTCTCGACGGTATTGCCGTAGCCGCCCTGGATCTCGGCGATCGTGGCCTTGCCGCCCGTCGCATCGGCGAGCGCCTGCGCGGCGCGCTGCCCTTGCCGGAAGAAGTCGGACCCGAGGAACGTGATGAAATCCTGGCACGGCGTGCCGGCCGTCTGGCGGTCGATCGTCACGA
This sequence comes from Burkholderia sp. MSMB1826, assembly GCF_001526325.1. NCBI lineage: Bacteria > Pseudomonadati > Pseudomonadota > Betaproteobacteria > Burkholderiales > Burkholderiaceae > Burkholderia > Burkholderia sp. MSMB1826. Next base: position 88,174 of record NZ_LOYN01000020.1, on the reverse strand, counting down.
CTGGAATGCCCTTCGCGCGCGCCTGCGCGAGCGCGGGCTGCAGGCCGGTCGAATCGTTCGGCGCGACGATCAGCGCCTGCGCGCCCTGGTTGATCATGCTTTCGATATCGGCGACCTGCTTCGCCTGGTTCGCGTTCGCATTCGTATACAGCAGCCGCTTGACGCCCGCCGCCTTCGCAGCGGCGCGCACCGACGCGGTTTCGGTCGCGCGGAACGGGTTCTGTTCGTTCTCCGATTGCGAGAAGCCGACCACGAGATCGCTCAGCTTCACGCTGCCCGGCTTCGGATTCGTGCAGGTCTGCGCGGAGCTAGCGCCGACCTTCTGCGCATTGTCCTGCGCATGCGCGATCGCGACGCATCCGAGCGTCACACCCATCGTCACCACGATACGTTGCAGCTTTGCACGGCTCGGCATCATCGTCTCCAAGTGTTGTGATGTCGTGATCGGGCCGCGCCCCGTGGCACACCGGCGGCAGCGGCATCACGAATTAATATTATTACTCGATATTATCGCCTGCCCGACTCGGGATAATCCCGTACCGCCGGACCCGTCAGGCGGGGCCCGGCGTCCACCGCAACGTCGCCTGCAGCGCCTCGCCCGGCGCCAGCACGCAGCCGCCGACGAGCGACGCGGGTTCCGCCGCATTGAAGCTGTCCGTCGTGTTCGTGACGGGCTCGACGCACAGCGCGTCGGCGCCCGACGGGGCGTACACGACGAGCTGATCGAACGGCCGCTCGGCCTGCAGCACGACCTGCCGGCCGCGCTCCGGCCAGATCACCGCGGCTTCGCGCGACCAGCCGACGAAATTGTTGTCGAGCTCGAACGCATCGACCGGCATCCCGTTGCACAGCGCGGCGACGGCCGGATGATCGCCGACGTGGGTGGGCAGCACGTCGGCGTCGGCGTGCCACATCGCGTCGACGTGCGCCTTCACGACGGTGTGCGGCGTGCGCAGGTAATACGGGTGATGGCCCATGCCGAACGGCATCGGCTGCGCGCCGAGGTTGCGCGCGGACAGCGTGATCGACAGCACGGGGCCGTCCAGCCGGATCGACTGGCGCGCCTCGTAATGGAACGGCCAGTCGCCCGCGCGGCCCGCGTCGGGGCGGTGTTCGAAGCGCAGGTCGACCTGCGTGTCGGCGCGCCGCTCGACCTGCCACGGACGCAGCCAGCCGTGCCCGTGCAGCGCATGACGATACGCGTCGTCCGGGCCGGACAGGTCGATCGTGCGGCCGCCGAATTCGAACTTCGCGTCGCGAATGCGGTTGCAGTAAGGAAACAGTGGAAAGCTCGCGAAGCGCAGCGGATCGCCGCTCGCGAGCGCCGCGTCGGAGGTCGGGCGGAACCAGTGCTGCGGGCCGTCCGGCGCTTCGTCGTAGTATGCGGCGATCGATCCGCCGGCCCGCGGCGCGACGCGTACGCGGGTCGACCCGCTGGCGAGTTCGATCAGGTCGGTGTGGCGGAGCATTCCCATCGGCATCGATCATCCCGGGATGAAGCTGACGATCCCGCCGGCCGACGCGCAGCATCCGGCCGCGGGCATGTGCGGCCAAGGATGGCACGGCGCCGCCCGCGTGGTCAATAATATTTGTTGATATTATTATCCGGACATCCACGCATCCGGCGCAGCCCGCGTAAAGCTTGATTGCCGGCCCGAATGGCCGATGTTACCGTCGTGTCGAATTGATCCGACCCGCTGTTCATCAACGATCTTATTTGCCCATCCTGCCGAGGCCGGACCGCGCTCCTACCGTGAAACGCTCTACTCAACGTCGCCCCACGATGACCGACATCGCCAAGCTTGCCGGCGTGTCGCAATCCACCGTCTCCCTCGTGCTGAACAACGCGGCGGGCACGAAATTCTCGGACGCCACGCGCGAAAAAGTGCTGAAGATCGCGCACGAGCTCGGCTACCGCTTCCTGCCGCGCGAAGTGACGATGACGCACAGCGGCGAGCGCGACCTGATCGTCTATCTCGCCGACGAAATCTCGACGAGCCCGCACCCGGTCGTCAACATCGACGGCGCGCGCGACGCAGCGTACGCGAACGGCAAGCTGCTCGCCGTGTACTCGACCCACGGCAACGTCGACATCGAACGTCAGGTGCTCGAGTCGGTGCTCGCGATGCCGAACCTGCTGGGCGTCGTCTACGCGACCGTCTACACGCGCAAGGTCGCGCTGCCGGCCGAGCTGCTGCGCGTGCCGGCCGTGCTGCTCAACTGCTATACGACGGACAGCGGGCTGTCGTCGATCGTGCCGGCCGAAGTCGCGGGCGGCCATGCGGCGACCGAATACCTGCTGCGCGCGGGCCACCGGCGCATCGGCTACGTCAACGGCGAACCGTGGCAGGACGCCGCGAAGGATCGCCTGAAAGGCTATCGCACCGCGCTCGCCACGGCCGACATCCCGTTCGCGCCCGAACTCGTGCGCGACGGCGACTGGGGCTCCGACACCGGCTTCGAGCAAACGCTGTCGTTGCTGCGGGAGCCGCACCCGCCCACCGCGATCTTCTGCGCGAACGACCTGATGGCGATCGGCGCGATCGAGGCCGTCAAGCATCTCGGGATGCGCGTGCCCGACGACATCTCGGTGCTCGGCTACGACGACCAGGAAATCGCGCGGCACACGCACCCGCCGCTGTCGACGATCGTCTTGCCGAACTACGAACTGGGCCGCTGGGCGGTCGAGATCCTGCTGCAGGAAGAACAGAACCGTGCGGTCGGGATGCCCGTGCGCCGCCGCGCGATCAAGCTCGACGGGCCGCTGGTCGAGCGCGGGTCGGTGCGGACCGTCGAGACGGCCGCGCAATCGGTGAGCGCGTAAGCGCGTCCCAGCCTCCTTCCTTCCGGACACCACGCGACGCGGTGCGGCGCATTCGCCGCCCGCGCGTGTTCGCGCGACCGTCGCCGCCCTGTTCGCCCCCGTTGCCGTACATTCGAGGGTAAACACCATCACTAAATTATTAGTAATATTTTCTCGGCATTTCTATACTTGCACCGGCATCGGGCAGAACCCCGAGCCACGACACGGCAACACGACGAGACGGTAACTGGAAGCGACTGCGCGCGAACCCGCCGCGCAGCCCGCTCCGTGCCGTCCGCACATCACACGCACACCGTGCCGCGACGCTCGCCGTCCGGGCACCGCTTCATCCGCATCGAGTCACCAGTCGTCCGCTTCTCCTCATTGATCCGGAGTCCAGAATGACTATCACGTCTCGTCTCAAGCCCGCCGCACTCGCGGTCGTCGTATTGCTCGCCTCGTGCGGCGGCGATGATTCGTCCGCTCCGTCGGCATCGGCGCTCGCCGCGCGTGCGTCCGTCGATGCCGCAGCCAGCGACGGTGCCGCCACGGCCAACGCCGCCGCATCCGGCGATTTCATGAACACGGGCCACGGCGGCCCGTCGCGTTTCCCGAACCAGCTCGTCACGCTCGGCCTGCCGGGGCCGACGCCCGCGCTGCGCGTGTCGTCGCGCGGCGTGCCGCCGTATGCGCCGCCGGCGCCGCCCGTCGCGACCGACACGCAAACGCTGACGCTCGCCGATTTCGATACGTACGGCCCGGCCTGGACGAGCGGCGGCACGAACACGATCCGGATCGACGGTACGAGCACGGACGGCGCGAAGCTCGTCACCAACGCGCAGCATCCGGCGTACGGCCACGCGTCGTACGAAGCGGACGTGACGATCGGCGCGCCGGCGCCGGGCGCGAATACCGCGAATGCGGGCTTCATCGTGCACGTGACGAACCCGTCGGTCGGCACCGATGCGCTGACGGGCTACTACATCGGGCTCGACGCGGTGCGCCACGTGGTGCAGGTCGGCCGCGAACAGAACAACTGGACCGACTTCATCGATTACCCCGCGCCCGCGGTCGTGCCGGGCAGCACGCACCATCTGAAGGTCGTCACGCGCAACAACGCGATCGACGTGTTCGTCGACGGCACGCAGGTGATCAGCATCAACGACGCGACGAGCGGCCTGACGACCGCGCTGCGCGCGGGCGCGTTCGGGCTGCGCCGCTTCGGCGCGAGCGTCGCGTTCAGCAACGTGACCGTGAGCCGCTATCCGGACGTCGCGCCGAAAACATACGATTTCTCGCGCGTGGTGGGCGCCGTGTACAACCCGTGGAATGCCGTCAATGCGATCGATTTCTGGCAGAACTACGATCCGGCGATCGTCGATCGCGAGCTCGACTACGCGCAGACCTACGGGATGAACACGATCACCGTGTACCTGCACTACCTGAACTGGGTCAACGATCGCGACGCGTTCCTCGCGAAATTCGACAGCCTGCTCGAGATCGCCGCGCGCCACGGGCTGAAGGTCGCGCCAATCTTCTACGACGATTGCTGGCACGTCGATCCCGCGTACGGCCCGCAGTCGGCGCCGATCTTCGGCGTGCACAACAGCCGCTGGGTGCAATCGCCCGGGCAGTCGGTCGAGCAGCAATACCTGCAGCCGATCGCGGCGGACGCCTCGACCACGTACAAGCAGGACCTGCAGCACTACATCGCCGACTTCGTGTCCGCGCACCGCAACGACCCGCGCATCCTGTACTGGGAACCGATGAATGAGCCCGGCTGCAGCGGCAACGGCGCGCTGCAACCGACGCGCGCGTGGATGATGAACGACGCGCGCATCGCGATCCTGAACGCGGGCGCGACGCAGCCGATCAATTCGCCGAACGTGCAGGAGCCCGAAGGCGATTACTTCTCCGACTTCCATGCGTTCCACCCGTACGCGATCAATGCGACGACGCCCGACTACTCGCTGCCGCCGAGCCTGCTCGACAGCCTGAACTCGGAAACGCTGCAGCGCGGCTGGCCGGGCGGCCAGGCAGGCCAGACGATGGCCGGCATCGCGTCCACCTACGGCGGCAAGACGGGCTTCCTGGTATGGGAGCTGATGATCGGCCGCACGAACACCCGCTTCCACTGGGGGCAGACGGCGTCCGCGCCTGCGACCGTCGAGCCGGCGACGCCGTTCCAGGGCACGCTCTACCCCGACGGCCACCCGTGGAGCACGGCCGAGGTGCAGGCGCTCGCCAGCGCGTTCAGCTCGCGGCTGCGCGTGCTGAACGCGACGTACTACAACGACACGACGTTCACCACGCCGGTGTTCTCGTCGATCACGCCGCTGGTCGATTTCGACCTGAACACCGAGCGCGGCACCGATTCGCCCGATGCGTCGAAGGGGATGAATGCGACGAACTATGCGATCCGCTGGACCGGTGCGCTCGACATTCCGAAGGCTGACAACTACACGTTCAGCGTGACGAGCGACAACGTCGCGCGCGTGTGGATCGACGGCCGCCAGGTGATCGACAAGGAACAGCCGGGGCTCGCGACCGCGCAGGGCCGCATCCACCTGTCGCCGAAGCGGAACGTGCCGATCCGCGTCGAATACGTGCATGCGAGCGGGCCGGCCAGCATGCATCTGCAATGGTCGAGCCCGAGTGCGGGTCGCGACAATCTCGTGCGTGTCGCACAGCGGCCGTTGACGGACGCGCTCGCGCAATAGCAGGCGCCGGTTGCATCAGCTCGTGCGTCGCCCGTGACGCCTGTACGGCTTCACGGGCGAGGTGTCGCAACCCGAACGCGCGCTCGGAGAGGGTTTCAAAAGGCCCGAATACCTTTCGGCATACGGAGCAATCTCCATGAAACCGTCTGTCAGCGTAGCCATTCGCTCACCCGGGCGCGATTCGATGCGATCCATCGCGCGACACCCTTCTGCGGATCCGATTCACCGGCGGCACGGATATCGTTCATCAGCGAGCCGAGTGTCTGGTCGTCCATCTTCCATGCGCCGAGCCAGCGCGCGACATCCGGACGCGTATGACCGAAACCGGCCTTCGTGATCGCATAGATCGCATCGGGTTGACCGAACACCTGCTTCGGGTCTTTCAGGTAGTGCATCGGATACTTCGCCCACACCCAGTGCGGATTCCACAGCGTGACGACGATCGGCTGGCGACGCTTTTGCGCGCGCTCCAGCGCGAGTAACATCGCAGCCTCCGACGACGGCAGCACGGTTGCGTCGAGCGCATACGCGCTGCGCGCCTCGCCCGTCAGTTTCATCAAGCCGCTGCCAGGCTCGATGCCGAAAATCGTCGGCTTGCCGTCGTGGCTGAACTCGGCCGCATGTGCGTTCAACTGGTCGATGCTGTCGATCGCGACGTAATCGGGCACCGCGAGGCCCAGCTGGGCGCGGGGAAACCACGGACCGATCTTCTCGACGCGCGATTTGATCGCGTCGTACGGCGGGCCGTCCGCGGACGGCAGCCAGACTTCGAACGTCAGATCGAGCTTGCCCTGCGCGACGCCGTTATAGATGATCGCCTTGTCGCCGGACTGCAGCGTGACGTCGTAGCCTTTTTCCGCAAGCAGCGCCTTCCACAGATTCGCGACCGCGATATTCTCGGCCCAGTTGTTCACTCCGATCGCAATCGTTCCATTGCCGGCGGCGTGCGCCGACGCAGAAATCGATAGCGCGAAGACAAGCATGAGCCGGCCCAGTACCAGGCGTCGCATGGCGACAATAAGCAAGCGGGCAAGCAACGACAGGTTCATGATAAGGGCTCCTATTGGATGGAGAAGGCACTTGGGCGGGGCATCGGGCGGCCGATGGAACCGGCGGGCACGATCGCGCGGGCATCGGCATTCGCGGCAACGGTCATCCGTTCGCTTGCCGATATAGTTATTGCACCAATTTCCTTTTGACAGCGAGGAATTCCGATAGGGACCATCGGAGAGGCCGAATGATCGCGTCGTTGCGTCTGGCCCGGCTCACCGAAGGCTGCCGGACGCGATGCGTGATCGTTCAGGCGGGCGACGATGCGCTCGCCGCGCGGCGACGTTCCTCGACCATCGTCTCGATCAGCAGGGCCAGATCGTCGGCGGCCGGATTGCAAGTGCCGGGGGAGCGGAGCAGCTCGAGATCCGCGGGCGGCAGCGCCGGCAAGCCGTCTTCCATGCCCAGCACGCGCCAGTTCGCGGGCAGCGTGCAGCGGTCGATGATCGTCACCGCCGCACCGTGATTGACGGCGACCTTGATACCGGTCGGGCTCTGGCTCGTGTAGATCACGTGATACGGCCGCCCGAGTGCCGCCAGTGCCGCGAGTCCGCGCTGACGGTAGCAGCAGGTTTCCGGAAACAGCGCGAGCGGCACGGACGCGCCATCCGGTAACACGAAATCGCGATGCGCGGCCCACACCACGTCCTCGCGGCCGAGATGGCGACCGCCGCTTTGGGCGTTGTGCCTGATGACCAGTGCCAGATCGAGTTCGCCCGCCTGCAGGCGCTCGATCAGCTCCAGCGACATTCGGCAATCGATATGCGGGCGCGCATCGGGCCGTAGCCGATAGAACTTTTCGAGCAGATCGGGCAACCAGAGCTCCGCGTAATCCTCGGGCAAGCCGAAGCGGATCACGCCATGACCGCCCGTGCGTTTGAGTGCGGCGATCGCTTCGTTCTGCACCTGAATGATGCGGCGCGCATGAATCAGGAAATTTTCCCCGTCTCTCGACAATGCCAGACGGCGACTGTCGCGCAAAAACAGGTGCGTTTCCAGCCGCTCTTCGAGCGTTCGGATGCGCAGGCTGATCGTCGATTGCGTCCGGTGCATCTGCCGGGCAGCGGCGGTCACGCCGCCGCTGTCGACTACCGTGATGAACGCACGCACGAGTTCTCCGTCGAGCGAGCTGAGTTGAGACCAATCGGGTTCGCTGATATCAGTCATCGAAATTACTCGTTTTGCAAGGGAATTTGTCGATCGAATCATGGGCGCATCGATAGGCCGATTGTTGTCGAAAACAATTCAGGCCACAAACGCCTCATCCCTCGAAACTGGAGCCAACCGTGCAAGCAAGCCCGCCTCTCGCCGACGCAGAATGTACCGATCTGAGCGATATCGTCGATACCGACCGCTATCCGTTGCATGAACCCGGGCACGCCCGCATGCGCGACCTGGTCGCAACTTGCCGGGCGCAGCTGACGCGCAGCGGCAGCGCGGTACTGAGCGGCTTCCTACGCCCCGCCGCACTGGAACAGGCGCGCGTCGAAGGGCTCGGCTTCGCGAAAAAAACCTATTTCTCGAGCCGCAAGGTCAATGCGTATTTCACCGCCGACGATCCGTCGCTGCCCGCCGCGGACCCGCGCCGTATCTTCATGGATCGTACGAGCGGCTTCGTCACGCGCGACGTGATCCCGGCCGATGCAATCGTTCACCGGATCTACGTGGCGCGTGCGATGAAGCAATTCGTCGCCGCGTGCCTCGGCGAGACGCAGATCTGGGAATACGCGGACCCGTACGCCGGGCTGGTTCAGAACGTCATGCCGCCCGGCACCGAACAGCCGTGGCACTACGACACCAACGAATTCATCGTGTCGATGATGACGCAGCAGCCTACGGCAGGCGGCGACTTCGAGTACTGCCCGAACATCCGGTCGCCCGAGGGCGAAAACTACGATGCGGTCGGCGCCGTGGTGCGCGGAGAGACGCGCACGCCGATCAGCGTGATTACGCTGAAGCCGGGCGATCTGCAACTGTTCAAGGGGCGTTTCTCGCTGCACCGCGTGACCCAGGTACGCGGCGACATCGATCGCCACACGACGATCTTCGCCTATTCGAAAAAGCCCGGCGTGATCGGCCGACTCGAGCGAACCCGCCAGCTGTACGGCCGCGTATCGGAAATGCACCTGGAAGCCGAACAGACGCTGGTCCGCGCGGACAACCTGGTCGACTGACGATGTGCGTTCGCGGTGGGCCAACCCATCGCACTATTTCGTTGTACTTACACTCATAACGCTCCCCTTACCATCATGACGATGCTTCGACCGACTCACCGCCCGGAAGATTGCGAGCCGACCGCCGACGAAATCGCCCAGATCCAGCGCGACCGGCTTGCCTCGGTTCGGCGGGAACTGAAGAAACGCGACCTGACCGCCGCGATCCTGTTCGACCCCACTCACATGCGATATGCAACCGGCTCGCGCAACATGCAGGTGTATTCGATGCGTAATCCCGCACGCTATCTATTCGTGCCGGCCGAGGGAAAGGTGGTGCTGTTCGAATACGCGGGATGCGAATTCCTGGCCGACGGACTCGATACCGTGGACGAAGTCCGGCCGGCCACCGCGATTTCATACTATTTTTGTGACGACATGCTGCGTCAGACCACCGAGCGCTGGGCGGACGAGATCGACGATCTGGTTCGCGCATGCGGTGGCGGCAAGCGGATCGCGATCGAAAGTGCGACATCGGCGGCCGCATTTGCGCTGCAAGCGCGCGGCTACGAACTTTCGGACGCCCAGGAGCCGCTCGAACGCGCCCGTGCAATCAAGGTGAAGAACGAGATCAAGATGATCCGTGCGTCGCTGCGTGCGGCGGAAGCGGGTGTGCACAAGCTCGAAGCCGCCCTCGTGCCGGGCATCAGCGAGAACGAGCTGTGGTCGCACCTGCATCAGCACGTGATCGAGACCGACGGCGACTACGTCGAAACCCGCCTGATAAGCTCGGGCCCGCGCACGAATCCATGGTTCCAGGAAAGCAGCCCGCGCAAGATCCAGGCGGGAGAACTGGTCGGGCTCGACACCGACGTGGTGGGACGCTTCGGCTACTACGCGGATTTCTCGCGCACGTTTCTATGCGGCGACGGCCCCGCGTCCGCCGCGCAAAAGACGCTATACCGCCTCGCCTATGAACAGATCCACACGAACATGGAAAACGTAAAGGCCGGCACCACGTTCCAGGAATTCATCGCGAAGGCGTGGCAGATCCCGCAACCGTACCGCGCACGCCGCTATTTCGCGCTGGCCCACGGCGTCGGGATGACGGGCGAATACCCGTACATCTGCCATCGCGAGGACAACGATACAAAGGGCTATGACGGCGTGATCGAACCCGGCATGACGCTGTGCATCGAGAGCTACATCGGCCATGAGGACGGCGGCGAGGGCGTGAAGCTCGAGGAACAGGTGTACGTGCGCGACGACGGTCAGCTCGAACTGCTGTCCGACTACCCGTTCGAGCGCCGTCTGCTCGCCTGAACGCCGCGCAAGGCCGGTCTCACGGGGCGTGTTTGAAACCGTCTCTTACTTCAACCGCCCCGACAGAAACTGCCCGAGCCGCTCGCTTTTCGGGTTCACGAGAATCTGTTGCGGATCGCCCTCTTCCTCGATCTTCCCCTGATGCAGGAAGATCACGTGGTTCGACACGTTGCGCGCGAAGCCCATCTCGTGCGTGACGACGACCATCGTGCGGCCTTCCTCGGCCAGCTTCTGCATCACCTTCAGCACTTCGCCGACCAATTCCGGATCGAGCGCCGACGTCGGCTCGTCGAACAGCATCACTTCCGGCTCCATCGCGAGGGCGCGCGCGATCGCGACGCGCTGCTGCTGGCCGCCCGACAAGTGCGACGGATACATGCCTTCGACGCGCGGCGCGAGGCCGACCTTCTCCAGATACTTGCGCGCCCGCGCGATCGCCTCGTCCTTGCCGACGCCGAGCACGGCCATCGGCGCTTCGATCACGTTCTCGAGCACCGTCATGTGCGCCCACAGGTTGAAGTGCTGGAACACCATCGCGAGCTTCGTGCGCATCCGCTGCAACTGCTTCTGGTCGGCCACGCGCAGCGAGCCGTTGCGGTCGCGCGTGGTCTGGATCGGCTCGCTGCCGATCGTGATCTGCCCCGAGCACGGCTGTTCGAGGAAGTTGATGCAGCGCAGGAACGTGCTCTTGCCGGAGCCGCTCGAGCCGATGATGCTGATCACGTCGCCGGCCTTCGCCTTCATCGACACGCCCTTCAACACCTCGTTGTCGCCGAACTTCTTGTGCAGGTTGTCAACGGTAAGCTTGTACATGCTGGGTCCTTCGTTGCGGATCTTGTGAATGCGTCAATGGCTGCGCGGCGCGAGGTACGCGAGCCAGCGCGCCTCGAGCTTGCGGAACGCCCAGATGAGTGCGAACACGACGACGGCGTACAGCACGGCCGCGATGCCGTAGGCCTGGAACGACATGTAGGTGGCCGAATTGACGTCGCGCGTGACCTTCAGGATGTCGGGCACGGTCGCGGTGAACGCGAGCGTCGTCGCGTGCAGCATCAGGATCACTTCGTTGCTGTAGCTCGGCAGCGAGCGGCGCAGCGCGGACGGCAGGATGACCCGCGTATACAGCTTGAAGCGCGACATCCCGTAGGCCATCCCGGCCTCGATCTCGCCGGCCGACGTCGCCTTGATCGCGCCCGCGAAGATCTCCGTCGCATACGCGCATTCGTTCAGCACGAACGCGAGCACCGTGCAGTTCATCGCATTGCGGAAGAACGTGTCGAGCAGCTCGTGGTTGTGCACCACCTGCAGGCTGTAGATGCCCGTGTAGCACATCAGCAGTTGCACGTAGAGCGGCGTGCCGCGGAACACGTACGTATAGAGCCATACGGGCCCCGAGATCCAGCGGTTCGACGACGCCCGCGCGATCGCGAGCGGCACGGCGAGCGCGAAACCGAACGCGATCGACACGACCAGCAGCCACAGCGTGATCGCGAGGCCGCTGAAGCGGTAGCCGTCGGAATAGAGATAGCTTTGCCAGTACTGGCCAACGAGTTCGATCACAGTGCGAGCCTCCGGACGCCGACGGAATAACGTTTCTCGAGGTGATGCAGCACGACGTTGGACACCGTCGTGATCGCGAGGTAGATCGCGCCGGCGGCCAGCGTGAAGAAGAAGAAATCGAGCGTGCTCTTGCCCGCGTCCTGCGACGCCTTCACGACGTCGGCGAGGCCGATGATCGACACGAGCGCGGTGGCCTTCACGAGCACCTGCCAGTTGTTGCCGATGCCCGGCAGCGCGAAGCGCATCATCTGCGGGAACAGGATCCGGTAAAACACGCGCCAGCCGCTCATCCCGTACGCGAAGCCGGCTTCGAGCTGGCCGCGCGGCACCGCGAGGAACGCGCCGCGGAACGTCTCGGTGAAGTACGCGCCGTAGATGAAGCCGAGCGTCACGACGCCGGCCACGAACGGGTCGATGTCGATCTGGTCCCAGCCGAGCAGGTCGGTCACGTCGTTCAGCAGGATCTGGATCCCGTAGAACAGCAGCAGCATCAGCACGAGATCGGGCACCGCGCGGATCAGCGTCGTATAGAACGTGCCGACCGCCTTGAGCCCGCGGTTGGCCGACAGTTTGGCGGCCGCGCCCGCGAGGCCCAGTATCAGCGACGCGGCGAGCGACAGCACCGCGAGCTTCACGGTCTCGACCGTGCCGGCCCACAGCAGCGGGCCAAATCCTTGGAAGATCATATGAGGGATCCAGAACGATGTGGCTGGATTGTCGATAGCCATTAACCGTGCATCAAACGAGTTCTGCGCACGACGTGATGCGGTCTGCTCATCAAGCCGGACGCCTGCCGCGCAGGGTGGGGCATCCGGCCACGCGTGCGGCGCGCCGCACGCGATGCGCGCCGTACGGGCGGTCAGCCGCCGTAGACGTCGAATGCGAAGTACTTCTTCTCGAGCTTCTTGTACGTGCCGTCCTTGATGATGTCGGCGATCGCGCGATCGATCTTCGCCTTCAGGTCGGCGTCGTCCTTGCGCAGGCCGATGCCCGCGCCGTTGCCGAGCGTCTTCGGATCGTCGATGTCCTTGCCGGCGAAATCGAAGTTCGCGCCGCGCGGCGTCTTCAGGAAGCCGATGTCGGCCTGCACCGCATCCTGCAGCGCCGCGTCGAGGCGGCCCGACATCAGGTCCTGGTACACGCCGTCCTGGTTCTGGTAAGGCACGACCTGCACGCCCTTCGGCGCCCAGTACGCCTTCGCGTAGGTTTCCTGGATAGTGCCCTGCTCGACGCCGACCGACTTGCCCTTCAGCGATTCGGCCGTCGGCTGCAGGTTTGCGCCCTTCTTCGCGACGAGACGCGTCGGCGTGTTGAACAGCTTGTCGGAGAACGCGATCTGTTCGGCACGCGCCGGCGTCATCGACATCGACGACAGCACGCCGTCGAACTTCTTCGCCTTCAGCGCCGGGATCATCCCGTCGAAGTCGTTCTCGATCCACACGCATTTCGCCTTCAGCCGGGCGCAGATCTCGTTGCCGAGATCGACGTCGAAGCCGACGACCTTGCCGCTTGCGTCCTTCGATTCGAACGGCGGATAGCTGGCGTCGACGCCGAAGCGGATCGTCGACCAATCCTTGGCGTGAGCACCGACCGCGAGGCAGACGAGGGCAATACTGAGCGCGAGTTTCTTCATGGCGTTCCTGTCAGAGGCGAACTGGGGCGGATCCGGTCGGCTGCCCGCCGCGAACCCTTGCAACCGGGAATCGCCTGTTCCGGCGACGTTCCAAGTTGTACATACAACTTTGCCTTTTCAGGGATGGGGTCAGCAATCCGTGTTTATCTCTAATTGTCGGCGGAATAGGATCGCCGGCAGAATTTTCCTTAATTTTCAATTAATTATTGATTACGCAAAGCTGAACGACGGCTTTCTCGCCGTGTACGGAGGCCGGCGGACGCGTGCGGAAGTTGTCTAGACCTCGCCGTCAGCATCGACTTTCCCCACCGGCCTGCTGCAGCGCCGGCCGGCGTTTCGCCGTCGCCGCGCGTGACACGCGTCACGCACTCCCCTGTCGTCGATTCGAATACGCGCTTCCGCACGGACACGCGCGGCGGATCGCCGCTCCCGTCGCAACGGGCGTTTGCACGACAACACACGCGATGAAAAAACAGTCGTCGACACCCGGTCGCTCGCATGCTTCGGCGCCATCGCGCATGCGCGAGGCAGCATCACGCTCGACGGGATGCTGAATGCCGGTATCGCCTATACGAACAACCAGTCGGCGAAAGCGCGTGGCGGCAAGGCGGCGGCTCGCATGCACCGATTCGCGTCGAAAGCGATCTCAACCCGAACGATGTCACGCAGTCCTATCGAAACACGATGTTCGACCGCACGCATGTCGGCCTGCTCGGCGACCGGTATGGCACGCCGACGCTCGGCCGCCGGTACGGCGCCGTGGTCGACTCTCTCGGCCCGCACGCGATCGCGAACGACCGCGCATACGGTGCGGGCGCGACGCTCGGGTTCGCGAACGTCACCGGCCTCGCGACTCCGTCGACCCGCACGCAGCGGGCCGCAACGATCGGCATCCGGCATCGATTCCGACCACAAGCAAACCACCGCCGGCCAGCCGCCCTGTGCAATCCCGCATGGACGCGCGCCGGCCGAACAGGGATCATTCGAGGCATCCGGGCCAGCGCGTCCGCGAAACCGGTACACTCGGCGCCGGGCGCGCGCCGGATCGGCATCCGGCGGCGGCCCGCTGCCGACTCTGAAATCGCGATCCCATGACCACACCGATCTATCAGGAAATCAAGGACTTCATCCTCGCGCGCATTCATGCCGGCGAATGGGCCGAAGGCGACCAGGTGCCGTCGGAGAACGAGCTCGCGCGCGAATTCAACGTCGCGCGCATGACCGTCAACCGCGCGCTGCGCGAGCTGACGGCCGAACAGGTGCTCACGCGCACGCGCGGCTCCGGCACCTATGTCGCGTCGCCGAAATACGAATCGACGCTCGTCGCGATCCGCAGCATCTCCGACGAAGTCGCCGCGCGCGGCCACGGCTATCGCGCGCAGGTGCTGCAGGTCGGCGCGGCCGTCGCCGATGCGAAACTCGCCGACGAGCTGCAGCTCGACACCGGCAGCCCGATCTTCCATTCGCGCGTGCTGCATTTCGAGAACGACACGCCCGTGCAGCTCGAGGAACGTTGGGTCAATCCGGCCTGCGCGCCCGAATACGCGCTGCAGGACTTCACGACCACGACGCCGAACCAGTACCTGACGCGCGTCGCGCCGCTGCAGCGCGTCGAATACCGGATCGAGGCCGCGATGCCCGACGCCGAAACGCGCCGCCACCTGACGATGGACGATTGCGAGCCATGCCTGCTGCTGCATCGGCGCACGTGGTCGCAGGGGATGGTCGCGTCGGTCGCGAATCTGTGGCATCCGGGCAGCCGCTACCGGTTCACCGGGCATTTCTGATGCCCGTGCGCGCGCTCACGTCGCGCGCGGTTGCACCCAGCGTTCGATCGCACTGACGGCCCGCTTCAACCCGTCCTCTTGCGCGAGGCGCGCACCGAGTTGCGTCGCACGCGTCTTCGTGTCGCCCCGTTCGGCAAACGCGATCGCGCGCGCCAGCGCGGCGGCGTCCACGCGCCGCCCCGCGACCGGCGCATCCGCGACACCGAGCCGTTGCAGCCGGTCCGCCCAGAAAAACTGATCGCCGGCGAACGGCACGACCACCGACGGAATGCCGGCCCGCGCGGCCGAATGCGTGGTGCCCGACCCGCCGTGATGAATCGCCATCGCGACGCGCGGGAACAGCCAGTCGTGCGGCGTGTCGCCGATCACGCGAACGTGCGCCGGCAGCAGCGCTGCATCGACGCCGCTCCAGCCCGGGTAGAACAGCGCGCGCCGGCCGGCCAGCGCCTGCGTCAGCGCCGCGGCCATCGCCGCAGGATCGAAGCCGGCCATGCTGCCGAATCCGATGTACACGGGCGGTTCGCCCGCGTCGAGAAACGCCGACAGTTCCGGCGGCGGCGCCCACGCCCGCGCATCGATCCGCCATTGGCCGCATGCTTGCACGTTCGCCGGCCAGTCCGCCGGGCCGGACAGCAGTGCCGGCGATACGCCATACAGCATCGGATGATCGGTCCACACGTGCTTGCGCGGCGGCAATCCGCATACGCTCGCGCGCGCCGCATTGGTCGACTTCCTGAACGCGCGCCACAGCAACCCATTCACGAGCCGATGGCTCGCGCGATTCAGCCAGCGCGGCAGCTTCCCCGGCGGCAGGAACGGCGACGCGAATTCGGCGCTCGGCGTGATCGGGATCATGCCCGCGCCGATCGCCGGTATGCGGCGATACTCCGCGACCGACAACCCGACGAACGACGCGAGCCCCGACACGAGGAGCGCGTCGCACCCGGCCGACGCGTTCGCGACTTCGCGCATCCATGCGGCCGTGTTCGCATTCGCGATCGCGGCGAGCGCCTTCGACGTATCGTTGAAGCCGCCGCGGCCGCGCACCGCATCGGCCAGCGCGCCTTGCGGCGCAATCGCGCGACGGATATCGCCGGACAGCGGCGCCGACGGCACGCCGAGCGCGGCGGCCGAGCCGAGCGTCGCCGCATCGGCCAGCAGCCGGACGTCATGACCGGCATCCAGCAGCGCGCGGCCCAGCGCCGCGAGCGGACGCGTGTCGCCTTCGGTGCCGTAGGTGGCGATGACGAGTTTCATGCGGAAGCTCCTCGTGCACGACGGAAAAGGTTGGATTCAAAAAAGTGCACGTCGTATACTAATGCAATCCGCACACTTTCAGTCAATCCCCTGCCATGACGATTCCGACCGACGATCCGGGCCGCCGCGCACGCAAGCGCATCCAGATGCTCGCGCATCTCGCCGCGACCGGCGCGCGCCTGTTCGATGCGCACGGCTACGACGCCGTCACGATGGAGCAGATCGCCGCACAGGCCGATGTAGCGAAACGCACGCTGTACAACCACTTTCCGACGAAGGAAGCCGTGCTCGCGCACTGGCTCGAAGGCGAACTCGCGCGCGATCTCGCGCATCTGCAGCACGACGTCGCGCGGCGCAAGACCTTCGCGTCGCGCATCGGCTGCGTGCTCGACGCGTCGGCCGCGTGGTGCGAGCAACATCCTGCGTACCTGCTCGCGTACCTGCGGCACCGCTTCCTGAGCATCGGCGCCGCCGAACCGGAGCGTGCGGGAGAGCACGGCAGCGACATCGCATCGGTGTGGCAGCAACTGATCGCCGCCGGGCAGCAGGCCGGCGAACTGAACCGCACGCTGCGGGCCGATCAGCTCGCAACCTGGTTCCATCACCTGTATCTCGCGGCGATGCTGCGCTGGCTGACCGTGCCGGGGCTGTCGCTGAAACGGGAGTTTCAGTCGGTCGCGAAGCTGTTCATCGAAGGCGCGGAAGCGAAGAGCTGACGCACGCTCGCATGCGTGCGTACGCGCCACGCACTCACAAGCGCCCGAGCACGACCGCGAGCAGCGAGCGCCCGAAACGGGCGACCGCCACGCCGCATGCGACGAACGCGCGCTTCATTTTTTCCGCGGCGTTTTCGCCGCCCGCGCACCGCGTGGCGCGGCATCGCCGCCGCCCGCCGGCCATTGCGTCTCGTCGAGCAGCCGGTCGAACAGCCGGGCGCGCTCGTCGGCCGACAGCGGACACAGCCCGAACATCGCCGATAGCGCGAGCCCCCACGCCGCTTTCCATCGCAGCAGCGCGAGCTCGGGATCGCCGGATTCGGCCGTCATCCGCTTCACGATCTCGGCATCGGTCTCGCGCACCTTCTGCAGCGGCGCGGGATCCTCGACCAGCGCCGCCATGATCGCGAGCGCCGCGGACGGCTGCTGGTCGATCACTTCGCGCATCGTCGCGATCTGCGCGGCCAGCGTCGGCTGCGCTTCGCCCGGATCGCGCGCGGCCAGATAGTCGCGCTGGAAACGTTGGTAGGTGTCCTGCTGATGTTCCATCAGCGCGTTCAGCACATCGCCTTTCGTGCGGAACTGATGCATCAGCCCGCCCTTGCTGATCCCGCTTTCGCGCGAAATCGCATCGAACGTGAGCTTGCCCGGGCCGTCGCGCTCGAGGATCGCGAGCGCCGCCTGGATCGCGGCAGTGCGCGTTCGCTCGGAACGCGTCGGGTTATCCATGAAATTTCCCCGGTATGGAATGAGGCGATGCGGCCGGGCCAGGCTGGCACGGCCGCATGAAGCGAATGCGCGGAGTCTATCACAAACAAACCGCCTGGTCGGTTTACATCCGGAAATGGCGGTGCTACGATCGGCTCCCGCATCGGCCCCGGCCGGATGACGGGCCGCGCTGTGCATTGCATGGCGCGGCGCGAGGCCCGTGTGGCGCGACTTCCCGGCCGTTCACCGCCGTCAAACGATCTGTCGCTTCCCCGTTTCATCGCCCGTATTGCGCCCCAAAAACAAACCGTCTGGTTGGTTTTTTTCATAAACCCGAGCGGCAATGCCGCTCTGTTGCACCCCGTTCGCACCGGCCCGACCGGCGCGAAACCCGACCCGGAGAGTCAGATGAACCGAACGATCAAGCCCAGCCACCTGCTCAACGCCGCGCTGTGCGTCGCGCTCGCCGGATGCGCCGGCGTTCAGCCCACCCGCTACAGCGGCATCGAATCGTCGCCGTACCTGCGCAGCGATCCGCAGGACAAATCCGGCCGCGTGCCCTACCGCTACGCGCTGCCGGCGGACTGGCACAAGTACCGGAAGCTGATCCTCGACCCGGTGATCGTCTATCGCGGCGCCGATCATCAGTTCGGTGACCTGACCGAACAGGACAAGTCGACGCTCGCCGCGTACATGGGCGACACGTTCGCGAAGAAGCTCGGCAAGCGCTTCGAGCTGACGAGCACGCCAGGCGCCGACACGCTGCGCGTAAAGCTGACGCTGACGGGCGCCGTGACGACGACGACGTTCGCCGGTGCGTTCGCGCATTTCGATCTCGCGGGGAACGTCTACAACGGCGTGCAGGCGATCCGCGGTCGCGAAGGCGCGTTCACGGGCTCCGTGATCTACGCGGTGGAGATCCGCGATGCGTCGACGAACCGGCTGATCAGCGCGTACGTGACGAAGCAGTATCCGAACGCGATGAACATCGGCGCGAGTTTCGGCGCGCTCGGCGCCGCAAAAACCGGCATCGACAAGGGTGCCGATGCGCTCGTCGCGCAATTCGACTGAACGCCGCGGGCGCACGTCGGCGCGGATCGCGCGGTGGCGTGCGCGCTGGCCGCGTGCGGCGATCGTCTGGATCGTGCCGCTCGCGGCCGCCGCGTGCTGTCTCGCATGGGGCGTGTCGTTGCTCGACAGCCGCGGGCCGACGCTCACGATCGCGTTCGCGACCGCCGACGGACTGGAGGCCGGCCGCTCGACGCTGCGGTTGCGCAATGTCGAAGTCGGCCGCGTCACGCGCGTTCGCGCACGACGCGGGCAACCGGGCGTGACGATCGACGTGCGGCTGGACACCGACGCGCGCGCATTGGCCGTGGCGGACACACGTTTCTGGATCGTGCGGCCGCGCGTCGGGCCCGACGGCGTATCTGGCCTCGATTCGCTGCGCTCGGGCGCATACATCGCGGCGGCCGTCGGCCGTTCGCATGCACCGCGCACCGCCTTCGCCGGGCTCGACGCACCGCCGGTCGCCGAAGGCGGCGGCCGTCACTACACGTTGCGCGCCACATCGCTCGGCTCGGTCGCGATCGGCTCGCCGGTCTATCACCGGCGCGCACGTGTCGGCCAGGTCGCCGGTTATGCGCTGGACGCCGACGGGCACGGTGTATCGATCGACGTGTTCGTCGCCGCGCCGTTCGATCGCTACGTCGATGCCGATGCGCGCTGGTGGCAGGCCGGCGGCCTCGGCCTGCAGCTCGATGCGGGCGGCATGAAGCTCGGCACGCCGTCGATTGCCGCGCTGCTCGCCGGCGCACTCGCGTTCGCGTCGCCGCCGGGACGCACGTCGGTCGTCGCGGCGCCCGACGGCGCGCGCTTTCGCGTGGCCGACGACGAAATCGACGCGATGCGCACGCCGAATGCTCCGGCCGCGCCGGTGGTGATGCGTTTCGACCGCTCGCTGCGCGGCCTCGAGGTCGGCGCGCCGGTGGATTTTCGCGGGATCGAACTGGGTAACGTGACGGCCGTCGGCACCGAATACGACGCGGCACGCGGCGACGTCACGATGCGCGTGACGATGGCGCTCTACCCCGACCGCCTCGGGCAACGCTACCGCGCCGTCCTCGGCAACGGCGATTCCGACGCCGGCAAGGCGCTGTTGCACACGCTCGTCGCGCGCGGTTTGCGCGGCCAGTTGCGCATCGGCAACCCGATCGCCAACCGCTCGTATGTCGCGCTCGACATGTTCCCGCACGCGCCGCCCGCGTCGGTTGACACGAACCGCGAGCCGATTGCCTTGCCGACCGTGCCCGGTACGCTCGACGTGCTGCGCGACCAGATTGCCGATATCGCCGGCACATTTTCCCGATTGCCGCTCGACCGGATGGGCACGAACCTGAACGTCGCGCTCGCGAATACCGATGCGCTGTTCGCCCGACTCGATACCGAACTCGCGCCGCAGGCCCACGCCGCGCTGCGCACAGCGCGACAGGCATTCATGGTCGCGCAGGCCATGCTCCGGGAAAAGGGTGCGGATACATCGAACGTCCGCCATACGCTGACGCAATTCGCGCGCACGTCGCGCGCGCTGCGCGCATTGGCCGACGAAATGGAGCAGCATCCCGAATGGTTACGGCCGAGCGCATCGGCCACCACGCAGCCCGATCGCGCACCGCATCCGGCGAGTACGGCGCAGTGAACGCGTCGCGCGATGGACACACCTTTCGACGACGCGCGCACGCATCGCATGCGAAATTTCCCGCGCAGCAGTATGCTGATGCGGTACGGCTGCGCACTGTGCATCGGGCAAACCCGACGTATGCATGCGATCGCGCCGCCGTCGCGACCGCAATCATGCGTTGCAAGGAGGGTTGTGATGGCTACCACGCATCAGCACTTCCACCTCGAACTACGGCACGCCACCGCGCCGACCTACATCGTCAGTTACCTGTTCCCTGCGTTGCTGTTGGTCTACGAACTGCTGCGCGTCGGCCAGTGGATCCGCGATCACGGGATGCAATTCGTCGCGTTCAAGCAGATGGGCTACGAGTATCTGCTGATGCTGCTGTTCGTCGGACTGCAGATCGTCGTCGAGGCGATCTTTCTGCTCGGCGCCGCGATGCGCAAGGATCATCGCGATTTCGAGCACCGCTTGCCGAACGTGATCCTCGGCATCGGCTGCTCGATCGCGCTGCTGGCGATCGATCTCGCGATCCAGCTTTCGTTCTGACGGCCGGCGGGCGCCCGCCCGCTGGCGATGGCGAGCGCGCTCAGGCGGGCGCGTCGCGCAGGAACGTCGCGACGGCGGCCAGCACGTCGTCGGTTCGCTCGCGGTGCGGCATGTGTCCGCAGCGGGCGAGCAACAGGAACGACGACGGCCCCGCAACGCGCGCGGCGATCCGCTTCGGATGCACGTCGGACCCGTATTCGTCGTCTTCGCCGTGAATCGCGAGCGTCGCGCACTGCACGCGCTGCAAGTCGTCGTCGAGCGTCCAGTCGCGAAACGCCGGCGACAGCCACGTGTCGACCCACGCGCGCAGCACCCATTCGGCCTTGTCGCCGTGATAGCGCGCGAGCCGGTCGAGTTGCCCCGGCTCGTCGAACTGCCGCCCCGCGTCGCGAATGCCGGCCAGCGTGCGATCCTCGACGAATGCCTGCGCGGCGACCGTCACGAGCGCGCGGCAACGTGCCGGATACGCGGCCGCACACCCGACCGCCATCCCGCCGCCGACGCTGTGGCCGACGGCGACGAACGCATCGACGCCGAGCCGTTCCAGTACCGCGGCGAACGCACGGTCGGCCTCGTCGCGGACGAACGCCGAGTCCAGCTTGCCCGGATGGCGATCCGAACGGCCGAAACCGAGGCGGTCGTAGGCGATCACGTCGCGCTGCGTGACGCGCGCGAGCTGGGCGGGAAAGTCGCGCCACAAGTCGACGCAGCCGAGCGAATCGTGCAGCAGCACGATCGGCGCAGCCGCGTGCCGCGCCGGACCCGGACCCGGACCCGGACCCGGACCCGGACCCGGAGCCGGAGCCGGAGCCGGAGCCGGAGCCGCCCGCCAGCGTTTCGCAAAGAGCCGCCCTTGCGGCGTCTCGACGGTTGTCTCCTCGGTCACGATATCGGTCATGGGTCGGTCGTCTGCATGAAAGCGGCCGCCCATCGGCGGCCGCATCGAATCGGGGCATGGTGACCTGCCGGCGCGCACCGCGTCAAGCAAGCCCCTGCCACCCGCGCGCTCATTCGGGCTGCGGCGGCAAATACTCCATCTGCGCTTCGTCGTACAACCGGTAGATCAGCGCCTGCATCGCGCGGATGTCCTCGGATTCGTCGAGCGCGCGCGTGCTCATGATGATCGGCGACACGAGGTTCGGATCGTCGAGCGGCTTGTAGCTGATGTCGTCGCGCTTCAGCCCGTACACGCTCTGCGGCACGACCGACACGCCCTCGCCCATCGCGACGAGGCCGAGCGCGATCTGCAATTCGCGCGTCTCGTAGATCCTGCGCGGTTGCAGCGCGCGATCGTGGAAGGCCGCGAGCACCTGGTCCGCATAGCTCGGGCGCGGCGCCTTCGGAAAGATGATCAGCGTGTCGTTCACGAGATCGTGCAGCGACAGCACGGGCTTCGCGCGGTCGAGCACGTGGCCGACCGGCAGCGCGACGATCATCCGCTCCTCGCGCAGCACGACGCGCCGCACGCTCGGATCCTCGTGGCGGATGCGCCCGAACCCGACGTCGATGCGCCCTTCCTTCAGCGCCTTGATCTGGTCCATCGTCGACATCTCGTGCAGGCTCAGCTCGACGGCCGGATATTCGCTGCGATAACGCCGGATGATTTTCGGCAGCATCCCGTACAGCGTCGAGCCGACGAACCCGACCGACATGCTGCGCTCGATCTTGCCGACCCGCTTCGTCATCGATTCGAGTTCGGTGGTCTGCGCGAGCAGTTGCACCGCGTGCGAATAGAAGAAGCGCCCCGCGTCGGTCAGCTTCAGCGGCCGCGCGTTGCGCTCGAACAGCGACACGCCGAGCGCTTCCTCGAGCTGCTGGATCTGCCGGCTCAGCGGCGGTTGCGCGATATGCAGTCGTTCCGCCGCCCGCGTGAAATTCCGCTCTTCGGCCACCGCGACGAAGTAGCGGAGGTGTCTCAACTCCATGTTCAATGCCTCCCGGCGAGCGATCCGGCGCCCAACCCCGGCCGGATGATGTCGCCACGATACCGCAGCCAGGGCCGATCGCCACGCTCGCCGCCCAAAGCAAAACGGGAAGCCTGCGCGCTTCCCGTCGTTTCATCGCCGCCTTGCGGCGGCGGCGCGACCGCGCATCACACCTCGGTCGCGTACAGCGCGTCGCGCTGCTCGTGGCTCAGCGAGTCGAGCGGCACGTCGGGCAATCGATAGCAGATCATCGTGCCGTACAGCTCGGCCAGGCAGTTGCTGCCGGCGTCGAGCGCGTAGCCGTCCTCGCCGTCCGGCGCCGGCGGGTACACTTCGCGCCACGCGTTGATCGCGGCTTCGATTCGCACGATGGAAACGGATCCGGCCTTCCGCTCGGCGGGTGATGCACTCATGAATTCCTCTGGGTTGCGCGCTCCGCGGGCCGTGCCGGCCCGGACGGAGTGATGAAAACGCCGGGCCGCCCGCCGGCCGCCGCGCCGCGCGCGCCGGATGCCGATCCGCGCCGCGCCTGTCGCGCCGGCCGGGCCGTGGCCCGGTAGGGTCGGGCAATATAACCGGCTTTGACCCCGTGCAGGCAAAAGTCGGGCAAAAAAAACGGGAAGCGCATGGCTTCCCGTTTCGTCGTCCGTCGCACGGCCGCTGCCGCGCCGGTGTCAGCTTGCGGTTTCGCGGTTCGCCACCGGCTGCCGCTGCGCGCCGCGATTCGCGGCGACCCACGGCGCGATCTCCATGTCTTCGTAGCGCACGAAACGGCTCGTCTTCAGGAACCGGTAGCCGAGCCACACGACGACGAACAGCGGAATGCCGACGTAGGTCGCGGCCACGCCGGCCCAGTCGATCCGATTCGCGAGGAACGCCTGATAGTCCTGGCCGAGCGCGATCACGAGGCACAGCACGAACGCGAACAGCGGACCGAACGGAAACCACTTCGACTGGTACGGCAACTGGTCGAGCGCATAACCCTGCTTCACGTAGCCCTTGCGGAACCGGTAGTGGCTGACCGCGATGCCGAGCCACGCGATGAAGCCCGTCATCCCCGACGTGTTCAGCAGCCACAGGTAGACGGTCTTGTCGCCGTACAGCGACGTGAAGAAGCACAGCGCGCCGACGGCGGTGGTCGCATACAGCGCATTGCGCGGCACGCCGCCCGGCGACAGCTTCGCGAACACTTTCGGCGCACGGCCTTCGGTGGCGAGGTTGTAGAGCATCCGCGTCGACGCGTACATGCCCGAGTTGCCGGCCGACAGCACGGCCGTCAGGATCACCGCGTTCATCACGCCGGCCGCGAACGCGAGGCCCGCGTGGCGGAACACCAGCGTGAACGGGCTCACGCCGATGTCGGTCACGTCCGTCTTCAGCAGGTTCGGGTCGGTATACGGAATCAGCACGCCGATCACGAAGATCGCGAACACGTAGAACAGCAGGATCCGCCAGAACACCTGGCGCACCGCGCGCGGAATCGTCGTGCGCGGGTTTTCCGATTCGCCGGCCGCGACGCCGATCAGTTCGGTGCCCTGGAACGAGAAGCCCGCGATCATCGCGACGCCCATCAGCGCCGGCAGGCCGCCCGCGAACGGCGCATCGCCGATCGTCAGGTTGCTCCAGCCGTTGGCCGGCGCGCCCTTCAGAATGCCGAAGATCATCAGCAGGCCGACGCCGATGAACGCGACCACGGTGACGACCTTGATCAGCGCGAACCAGTACTCGGCTTCGCCGAAACCGCGCACGGTGAGCGCATTGAGCAGGAACATCACGGCGAGGAACGCCGCGCTCCACCACACGCCCGGCACGTCCGGAAACCAGTAGTGCATCACGAGCTGCGCGGCGACGAGCTCCACCGCGATCGTCACCGCCCAGTTGTACCAGTAGTTCCAGCCGAGCGCGAAGCCGAAGCCTTCGTCCACGTATTTCGCGCCGTAGGTCGCGAACGAACCCGACACCGGCATGAACGCGGCCATCTCGCCGAGGCTCGTCATCAGGAAGTAGACCATCAGGCCGATCAGCATGTACGCGACCATCGCGCCGCCGGGGCCGGCCTGCGAGATCGACGCGCCGGACGCGACGAACAGGCCCGTGCCGATCGAGCCGCCGATGGCGATCATCGTCAGGTGGCGCGCCTTCAGCGCGCGATGAAGCTTGGGTGGGTTCGCGGACGAACCGGATGGGTCGGATTTCGGAATGACGGACATAAACGAGACGAACGTTGAGCGGGCCGGCATCCGTGGCCGGCGCATGCGGAATCGGAGCGCGGTGCGCGTCCTGCGATGCATTCGATGCGGCCCCGATACGCGTTGCGCGGCGGGCGCCTGCGGCGAAGCGCGGATTCTACCTGATTCGACAGGCGGACAGCCAAGGTCGCCCCGAGCGCCGCCACGCCGGAGATTTCGCGGAATCGACGGGTTGGCCGCTTCGGCCGCCGCGACTGCCGCATGCCGCCGCCAAAACGCCGACTGCGTCCGGGTCATTCGATTTTCATTTCTCCGGTCGGCATCCAATCCTGTCCCGATCCGCCAAATACCGCGTCAATACGCAAAATCGACCGATCAACGCGCCATTAATCAGACGAAAAAGTCGATACTGGTCGTTGATTCAAATCAAATCGCCCGCACGCCATGCGGTAATGATGCGTAACCGTTTCCAATCGCCGTCTTCGCATGCATGTTTTGCATGTGCCCACGAAATTCAGGAATTCGCGGGATAATGACGATTAATTCGAAATAATCCGCGCACGGAACCGCCAACCACGCGAGTACCCGCCGCCCGCCGCCCCCGAGGATGAAGTCATTCCCGCTGCCCGCCACGCTGCGCCGCCATACCGCGTCGATCGTGGCACGGATTCTGTCGCCCCGCGGCGTACTCGTGGCGGGCATCGTCCTGCTGATGTTCAGTTGGGGACTTTCCACGTCGCTCTTGATCGAGGCACGGCGCGACGCGTATGACCATGCGGTCGAAAATGCGCGCAACCTGATGCTGCTGATCGAACGCGATATCGCGCGCAATATCGAACTCTACGATTTGTCGCTGCAAAACGTCGTCGACGGCGTGGCCGATCCGGAATTGATGACATTGCCGCCGCGCCAACGCCACCGGCTGCTGTTCGACCGCGCGGCGACCGGTGCCTATCTCGGCTCGATTTTCGTGATGGATGCGCACGGCAATATCGCGATCGATTCCAGCGCATCGCCCGCACGGCAAGGCAATTTCGCCGACCGCGACTATTTCACCGTGCATCGCGACCGGCTCGTCACCGGCCTCTACATCAGCCGGCCGTACGCGTCGCGGCTGCGCGGCGGCGCGCTGACGATCGCGCTGAGCCGCCGGATCACCCGGCCCGACGGCATGTTCGGCGGCATCGTCGTCGGCACGCTCAGCATCGATTACTTCCGCGCGCTGCTCGACGGCCTCGCGGTCGGCCGGCACGGCAGCGCGGCGATCGTCGAGGACAACGGCACGCTCGTGTCGCGCCTGCCGTACGACACGCGGGTGGTCGGCCTCGATCTGCACGACTCGCCGCTGTTCATCGACGCGCAGCGCAGCCGCAACGGCGAGCTGGCCGGCGTCGGCGCCATCGACGGCGTGCGGCGCATCTATGTTTACAAGCATCTCGCCGGGCTGCCGCTGATCGTCGACGTCGCGCCCGCCGAGATCGACATCTACGCGTCGTGGCACCACCGCGCGGTCTGGACCGTCGTGCTGATGGGCCTGTTCACGGCGTTCATCGCGTGGGGCTCGCTCGCGCTGTCGCGCGAGCTGAAGCGCCGGCAGGAGGCCGAATCGAAGCTGTACCGGCTCGCGCACACCGATTCGCTGACGGGCCTCGACAACCGCGGCACCTTCGATACGGTGCTCGCGAAGGAGACGCAGCGCGCGTCGCGCAGCGGCCGCCCGTTGTCCGTGCTGTTCGTCGACGTCGATCACTTCAAGGCGTTCAACGACTACTACGGCCACCCGGCCGGCGACGACGTGCTGCGTCAGGTCGCGCAGTCGCTGTCGCGCTGCCTGCGCCGCGACGGCGATCACGTCGCGCGCTACGGCGGCGAGGAATTCGTCGTTACGCTGCCCGACACCGACGCGCCGGGCGCGGCGACCGTCGCCGAAGGCATCCGGCGCGCGATCGCGGGGCTCGACATCGAACACGTGAAAAGTCCGTACGGGCGCGTCACGGCCAGCATCGGCACGGCCACCGCCGCCGACGGCCGGATGAACGCCGCGACGCTGCTGCGGCGCGCCGACGAAGCGCTGTACCGCGCGAAGTCCGGCGGCCGCAACCGCGTGCTGGACGCGCAGTCGAGCGCGGCCGACGCGTGACGCGCCGCGATGTGCCTCGATTCGCCTCGATACGACCAGCCGCGTGATCCGATGCGGCCGCCTGTCGCCCCGCCCTGCGGCCGCGCCGTGGACAGCCCGCGCGCGTTCGGCTAGCGTTACGTCAGCTGCGCATGCGGCGCGGCGCCGGCCCGCGCGGGCCGCCGTGCGCGTTCCTGCCACCCTCAGCTCCGCCATGACCGCCCCGCTCCCCACCCGCCTGCCCCCGCTCGTGCGCCACGCGCTTCGCCCGCTGCTCGACCCGTATCGCCGCTACCGGCATGCGAAGCTGATCCATGCGGCGCGCGTCGCGCTTGCGATTCTCGTGTCGATCGCGCTGTCCACGGGGTTGAACGTGCCGCATGGCGAATGGTCGACGATCACCGTGCTGATCGTCGTCGGCGGGCTTCAGCACCACGGCAACATCCGCAAGAAGGCGGCCGAGCGCGCGCTCGGCACATCGATCGGCGCACTGGCGGGGCTCGGGCTGATCCTCCTCTACTCGTTCCTGCACGCGCCGTTCGCGATCTACCTGCTGATGGCAGTCGGGTGCGGCGTCTGCGCGTATCACGCGATCGGCAAGGCCGGCTACATCGCGCTGCTGTCGGCGATCACGATGGTGATCGTCGCCGGGCACGGCGACAACGAGATCGTCGACGGCCTGTGGCGCGCGGTGAACGTGCTGGCCGGCATCGCGATCGCGCTGGCGTTCTCGTTCGCGCTGCCGCTCTATGCGACCTATTCGTGGCGCTACAAGCTCGCCGACGCGCTGCGCGCGTGCGCGGCCGTGCATGCGCGGCTCGCGGGCGACCGCGAGGTGGGCGACGACGCGCACCTGAAGGAAATGGCCGCGCTGAGCGCGCTGCTCGTGCAGTTGCGCTCGCTGATGCCGTCGGTGGCGAAGGAATGCGAGACGTCGATGGCGCAACTCGAGGCGATTCAGCGCAGCCTGCGCCTGTGCATCGGTTATCTGGAGATCCTGTCGAGCGCGCTGCCGGCCCGCGACGACGTGGCGGCCCGCGAATACATGCGCGTCGAGATGAAGACGGTGAACCGGCGCATCCGCGACACGCTGGTCGGGGCGAGCCGCGCGCTCAAGTTCGGCACGCCGAGCCGGCTCGCGCCGCGCCGCCGGCCGGCCGACGCGCCGCACGACGTACCGAACGACGCGCCGCCGCCGCAATTGTCCGGCTACGTGTCGATCACGGCCAAGCTGGCCGGCGAAGTCGACCAGCTGCGCGAGCGGCTGCTCGATACCGCGCGGTCGTGGAATATCTGAGGCGCCAGCTTCACGCGCCTTTCTTTCATATGCCTTTCGGCACATCGAGGCGGCGCGCCGGCGACGCTGGGCACGGCCGGCCACCGATCCGGCCCCCGAAATCCGGCCCGGGGCCCGGTTCGTCCGCGCGGGTTTTCGGCGTCGATGCAACGCCGCCCCGCCCGGCGTTCTCCAGCCGGTTAACCGCCTGTCAGGCCCGCCGCGACGGGCGCGACGACGGTTCCGCACCAAAATCAACCCTTGCCCCATCTTCCCGGACAGCCGATACTCGCATATTCCGCGAAATACGATCCCACCGGCTTCAATCCACGGTAATTCCTATGAGCACGATTCTCGAAAGCCTCCCGACCGGCCAGAAGGTCGGTATCGCCTTCTCCGGCGGCCTGGACACCAGCGCCGCGCTGCACTGGATGAAACTGAAGGGCGCCGTCCCGTACGCATACACGGCGAACCTCGGCCAGCCCGACGAAGACGATTACGACGCGATCCCGAAACGCGCGATCGAATACGGCGCAGCCGGCGCCCGCCTGATCGACTGCCGTGCGCAGCTCGTCGCCGAAGGCATCGCGGCGCTGCAAAGCGGCGCGTTCCACATCACGACCGCCGGCGTCACGTACTTCAACACGACGCCGATCGGCCGCGCCGTGACGGGCACGATGCTCGTCGCCGCGATGAAGGAAGACGGCGTCAACATCTGGGGCGACGGCAGCACGTACAAGGGCAACGACATCGAGCGCTTCTACCGCTACGGCCTGCTCGTGAACCCGGATCTGAAGATCTACAAGCCGTGGCTCGACCAGACGTTCATCGACGAGCTCGGCGGCCGCGCCGAAATGTCCGAATTCATGAACCAGGCCGGCTTCGCGTACAAGATGTCGGCCGAGAAGGCGTATTCGACCGATTCGAACCTGCTCGGCGCGACGCACGAGGCGAAGGATCTGGAAAGCCTCGAAAGCGGCATCAAGATCGTGAACCCGATCATGGGCGTCGCGTTCTGGCGCGACGACGTGAAGATCGCCGCCGAGGAAGTGACGGTGCGCTTCGAAGCCGGCCAGCCGGTCGCGCTGAACGGCGTCGAGTTCAAGGATCAGGTCGAGCTGCTGCTGGAAGCGAACCGTATCGGCGGCCGCCACGGCCTCGGCATGAGCGACCAGATCGAGAACCGCATCATCGAGGCGAAGAGCCGCGGCATCTACGAAGCCCCGGGCCTCGCGCTGCTGTACATCGCGTACGAGCGTCTCGTCACCGGCATCCACAACGAAGACACGATCGAGCAGTACCGCGAGAACGGCCGCCGCCTCGGCCGCCTGCTGTACCAGGGCCGCTGGTTCGACCCGCAGGCGATCATGCTGCGCGAAACCGCGCAACGCTGGGTCGCACGCGCGATCACCGGCGAAGTGAAGATCGAACTGCGCCGCGGCAACGACTACTCGATCCTGAGCACGAAGTCGCCGAACCTCACGTATCAGCCGGAACGCCTGTCGATGGAGAAGGTCGCGTCGACGTTCTCGCCGCGCGACCGGATCGGCCAGCTGACGATGCGCAACCTCGACATCACCGATACGCGCGACAAGCTGCGCGTGTATTCGCAAGTCGGGCTGCTGACGCCGGGCGAAGCGTCGGCGCTGCCGCAAATCAAGGGCGACGGCGACAAGTAAGTCGCGTCGTTCGACGCCGTGCCGCATCGCCTGCATGCGGCACGGTCGGGCAGGCTGCACGTGTGGCGCCTCATTACGCACGCAGCCTGCCGCTTCCCCTGTCCCCCGCCTTTCCGCTTCCTTCCCCTTCCTCCCGCATTCGCATCCCGCCGCGTGACGCGTCGACGGCACTGCGTCGCCGCGCCGGTCATGGCAAGCTGCGGGTCGTCCGATTCCTGCGTCGACTCATGACCACCCTTACCGTCATCCACCTGAACGGCCCGATCAACAGCGGCAAGACGACGATCGGCCTCGCGCTCGCACGCGTGTTGCCCGACGCGCGCTTCATCGACGGCGACGATCACGATGCGCCCGAAGATGCGCCGTTCGACGTGCAATGGGCGATCGCGCTCGAACGCCTCGTCACGCAGATCGCGAACGCACGAGAACGCCATCTGGTCATCGCCTATCCGATCGGCGACGCGGAATTCGAACGGCTGCGCGCGGCCTGCGATGCGCGCGATGCGCGATTGTTCGTCGTCACGCTCGCGCCGCCGGAAGCGGTCGCGGCGTCGAATCGCGGCGCGCGCGCGTTGACGGAATGGGAGCGCAGCCGGATCGCGGAAATGTATCGGGAAGGGTATGCGGCGCGGCCATTCAGCGAGATGGTGGTGGATACTTCCGATGCGACGCCCGACGCGTGTGCGGCACGTATCGCGCGGCAGGTCGCGGCGACGGCCTCGTAGCAGCCTCGTCGCGGCTGCGCCGGCACGCGCCGTCCGGGCCGTGCGTGAACCTGCGCTGACGCCGACGCTCGCGCCCGGCCGATCGCGCGCCGCCGCGCACGAAGCCGGACAGGTACGCCACGCCCCCGTCCGGCTGCCCTGCAGCCGCGCACATTGCCACGCTTACGAGTGATGCCGCACGCCCGGCACCGCCGCTTCCCGCGCGCCCTTGCGGCTCAGCATCAGCGTGACGATCGCCGACACCGCGAGCGTGCCGGCCACCACGTAGAGCCCGGCCGCATACCCGCCCGTCGCGTGCTTCAGCCAGCCGATCGCGAACGGCCCGACGAACCCGCCGAGATTGCCGATCGAGTTGATCATCGCGATGCCCGCCGCCGCGCCGGCCCCCGACAGGAACGCGCTCGGCATCGCCCACAGCGGCGCCTTCGCGGCGCTGATGCCGATGTTGACGACGACCAGCGCGAGCACGGTCAGCAGCGCGGTGCTCGCCTGCCCAGCGAACACGAAGCCGATGCACGCGAGCACGCACGGAATCACGACATGCCACGTGCGCTCGCCGGTGCGATCCGAATGCCGCGCCCACGCGATCATCGCGACCACGGCGGCGATGCTCGGAATGCCGGTCAGCAAGCCCGTCTGCAATGCGGTGAAGCCGAACTGCTCGACCATCAGCGGCGCCCACAGGCCCAGCGTGTACAGCCCCGCCGACGTGCCGAAGTAGATCAGCGCGAGCGCCAGCACGCGCGGGTCGCGCAGCGCCTGCCACGCGCCGGCCGTATGCCCGGCGTGCGTGTGGCGCGCGTCCGCTTCCGCTTTCAGCTTCGCGATCAGCCAGTCGCGCTCGTCGGCCCGCAGCCACGCGGCCTGCGACGGCGCCTCGGTCAGGCACTTCAGCACGACGAAGCCGAGCGCGACCGCCGGCAGCGCTTCGACGATGTACAGCATCTGCCAGTCGGCCAAGCCGAACATCGGCGGCATCTGCATGATCGCGCCCGACAGCGGCGAGCCGATCGCGGTCGAGATCGGCGCAGCCGCCATGAACCACGCGGCGGCCACCGCGCGCTGCTTCACGGGAAACCACAAGCTCAGGTACAGGATGATGCCGGGGAAGAAACCCGCTTCGGCCATGCCGAGCAGGAAGCGCAACACGTAGAAGCTGGTCGGCCCGGCCGCGAACGCGGATACGGCCGACACGATCCCCCACGTAATCATCACGCGCGCGATCCAGATGCGCGCGCCGACGCGGTGCAGTATCAGGTTGGACGGCACTTCGAACAGGAAGTAGCCGATGAAGAACAGGCCGCCGCCGAACCCGAACGCGGTCGGCGACAGGCCGATCGCCTTGTTCATCGTCATCGCGGCAAAGCCGACGTTGACGCGATCGAGAAAGCTGACGAAGTAAAGCAGCATCACGAACGGAATGATGCGCCACATCAGTTTCCGCGCGACGCGGGTTTCCAGATCCGCTTGCATGTGTCTCCTCCTTCGAGGTCGGGCCGTGCGCCGTCGGTCGGTGGACCATCGGCGCCGGCCGCCGCCCGGCTCGCGTCGGATGCGCGAGTCGCGGACAGAAAAAATGCGCGAGTGAAGCGAACGGGCGGCGCCGTCAGGCCGCGACCGCCGCGTTGGCGACGCGCTCGCAGACGGCCGCCGTCACCTGCACAGTCGTCGCGCTGCCGCCGAGGTCGCGCGTATGCAGCGACGGGTCGGCCGTCACGGTCTCGATCGCCTGCATCACACGCGCGGCCGCTTCCGTCTCGCCGAGGTGATCGAGCAGCATCACGACCGACCAGAACGTGCCGACCGGATTCGCGAGCCCCTTGCCCATGATGTCGAACGCGGAGCCGTGGATCGGCTCGAACATCGACGGATAGCGGCGCTCGGGATCGATGTTGCCGGTCGGCGCGATGCCGAGGCTGCCCGCGAGCGCGGCGGCGAGATCGCTGAGAATGTCCGCGTGCAGGTTAGTCGCAACGATCGTGTCGAGCGACGCCGGCCGGTTGACCATGCGCGCGGTCGCCGCATCGACGAGCTCCTTGTCCCATGTCACGTCGGGAAACTCCTGCGCGATCTGCTTCGCGATCTCGTCCCACATCACCATCGCGTGCCGCTGTGCGTTGCTCTTCGTGATCACGGTCAGCAGCTTGCGCGGCCGCGACTGCGCGAGCCGGAACGCGAAACGCATGATGCGTTCGACGCCGGCGCGCGTGAGGATCGACACGTCGGTCGCAGCCTCGATCGGATGGCCTTGGTGCACGCGCCCGCCGACGCCCGCGTACTCGCCTTCCGAGTTCTCGCGGACGATCACCCAGTTCAGGTCGTCCGGCCCGCAGCGCTTCAGCGGCGCGTCGATGCCCGGCAGGATGCGTGTCGGGCGCACGTTCGCGTACTGGTCGAAGCCCTGGCAGATCTTCAGGCGCAGCCCCCAGAGCGTCACGTGGTCGGGCACGTCCGGGTCGCCTGTGGAGCCGAACAGGATCGCGTCCTTGCCGCGCAGCGCGTCGAGACCGTCGGCCGGCATCATCGCACCGTGCTGGCGGTAGTAGTCGGCGCCCCAGTCGAAATCCTCGAACTCGAACGCGAAGCGGTCGCTGCCGCGGGCGAGCGCTGCCAGCACCTGCTTGGCCGCAGGCACCACTTCCTTGCCGATGCCGTCGCCGGGAATCGTTGCGATACGGTAGGTCTTCATGCGGACATCCTCGATTGATCGTAAGCGTGAACGCACTTTACCGAACCAGTAGTGCAGAAACCGGGGCTATACTCAAAGCATCTTTAACTTCAATTCATAAATCCCGTCATGGCGGATACCGTCCAGCCGGCCGATCTCGGCTTCTTCTCGACGCTGGCCGCTTCGGGCAGCCTGAGCGCGGCCGCGCGCGAGCTCGGGCTGACCGCGGCGGCCGTCAGCAAGCGGCTCACGCAGATGGAGCGGCGTGCGGGCGTGACGCTCGTCAATCGCACGACGCGGCGGATGATGCTGACACCCGAAGGCGATGTGTACTTGGAATACGCGCGCCGGATCCTCGACCAGATGGACGAACTCGGCGAATTGCTCGGCAGCGCAAAGCAGCGGCCGAAGGGCCTGCTACGCGTGAATGCGACGCTCGGCTTCGGGCGCAGCCACGTCGGCCCGGCGATCTCGCGCTTCGTCGCGCGCTATCCGGAAGTGTCAGTGCAGCTGCAGCTGTCGGTGATGCCGCCGCCGCTCACCGACGATGCGTTCGACGTGTGCGTCCGCTTCGGCGAACCGCCCGACACGCGCGTCGTCGCGCGGCGGCTCGCGCCGAACCGCCGGCTACTGTGCGCGGCGCCCGCGTATCTCGCGCGGCACGGGACGCCCGGCACGCCGCACGACCTGACGCGGCACAACTGCATCGGCATCCGGCAGGGCGACGAAGGTTACGGCGTGTGGCGCTTGACGAGCGGGCGCGGCGCGGCCCGCCGCACGGAAGCCGTGCGGATCAACGGCAACCTGACGACGAACGACGGCGAAATCGCGGTGAAGTGGGCGCTCGACGGGCACGGGATCCTGATGCGCGCGGAATGGGATCTGCGCGACTATCTCGCCGACGGGCGGCTGGTGGTCGTGCTGCCGGATCATGAAACGCCGAGCGCCGATATCTACGCGGTATATGCGCAGCGTCACCAGATGTCGGCGCGAATTCGCGCGTTCGTCGATTTTCTGGCGGAAGAATTGGGGCGATTCAGGGTGGTGTAACGCGCAGGCTCCACACGCCGTGCGGGACGGCCTGTCGGTGCGCGATGCTGCGGGCACCCGCACGCCTCCGGCTCGCCGTGTGCGGCTGCACGGCTGACCGTGCGGCATACGAGGAAAATATTTTGGCCGATTTCGCATTGCATCGCCAAAATATTGACATTCTTCGATCCGTACCGGATGGCCCGTGCATTCCGCCTCGCAACCGCTTGACGGCTTGCCGGCCACATACCGCCGTCAGGCCGCCGCTACCAGTCCGCTATAACGGTCGCACGCAGCGACGACTTCCTGCGCCGGCCGCCACCCCGTCGCCCCCACCGGCGCCAGCCCCATGTGTTCCTTCACGGCCTGCACGAAACGCTCGGCGATCCAGTCGACGAACGCGCGCACGCCGGGCGATACATGCGGGCGCTTCACGTAGACGGCCGACACGGCGAGCGCATCGGGTTGCCAGCGCGGCAGCACCTCCCGCAATCGCCCGGCCTCGATCAGCGGCCGCGCGGCGACGCGCGTCGGCTGGATCAGCCCGAGGCCGTGCACGCCGCAGGCGAGATACGCCTGCTCGTCGTCCACGCCGACGATGCCGTCGAGCCGCACCTTGCGCACCGCGTCGTCCACCACGAACTCGAGCTCGGCCGGACGCTGGCCGGATACGTGCGACGCGCCTACCGCGCGATGCGCGCCCAGCTCGTCGGGCGTGCGCGGCACGCCGAAGCGGTCGAGATACGCGGGGCTCGCGCACGTCACGCGCTCGAGCGCGCCGAGCCGGCGCGCGACGAGCGACGAATCGGGCAGCGCACCGAGCCGGATGCTGCAGTCGATCGCGTCGCCGATACGATCGACCGAGCGCCCGGCCATGGCGAGCATCAGTTCGAGATCGGGATGCCGTGCGTTGAATTCGCCGAGCGCCGGCAACACGATCGCCCCCGCCACCGACGCCGGCAACTCGACGCGCAGCGGCCCGCTCGGATGCAGCGCGGCGCCGCGGATGCTGGCTTCGAGCTCGTCGACGTCCGCCGTGATGCTGACGCAGCGCCGGTAGTATGCGTCGCCTTCGGGCGTCGCCCGCAACGCGCGCGTCGTGCGCACCAGCAACGGCATGCCGAGCGCCGCTTCGAGCTCCTGCACGGTGCGCGTCGCGGTGGCGCGCGAAATGCCGAGCGCCTGCGCCGCGCGCGTAAAGCTGTTCATTTCGACGATGCGCGTGAAGATGCGCATCGCGCGGATCGGATTGTCCACCCCAACACCTCTGCGTGGTTGCGATATGCCGCAGCGCGCGTTCGCGCACTGCGCCTCCGTGCCGATGTCGACGCAAGCCGCGCGGCCCGCGCGGCCGTCGGATCAGGCGTTCCCCGCCGCGATGCTGCGCGCCGGTTCGGCGAGCAGCCGTTGCGCGAGCGCCAGCGCGTCGTCGCGGCTCGCGGCCGCATTCAGCGGATACCCCCAGACCTTCTCGAAGGCGCCCGAAAAGGCATCGAGCGCCATGCGCCGCGCGGCATCGGGCTCGATCGCGATCATCCCCGGGATCCATTCGCGCGACAGCGCGCGGTTGGCCTTGCTCCATTTCGCGAGCTGCTTGCGTATCTCGTGATCGTTGTCGGCGCGATCGTCGCCGGACGGCGCATCGTCGGTCAGCAGAACGAAACGTTCGCGGCGCGCGAGCAACGCATCGAGTTCGGCGATCAGGCGGGCGGGATCGGTGGGGGGCGAGCCGCTGTAACGCAGCCAGACAAACGGGAATTCAGTCGTGACGATTTGCATGTCGACCTCCAAACGAGAACGATTCTCATTCTATGGAGCGAGGTCTCATGCGTCATTTCTCATTCCGGCCAACTGCTTTCTCGATCCGGCCAAACGTGCGCGGATGCGGAGTCCGGCCGTTCAGCGTTGCCGGTCGGTCAGGAATTGTGTCGGCGACTTGCCGGTCGCCTTGCGGAACATCGTGACGAAGCTGCTCGCGCTCTCGTAGCCGAGATCGATCGCGATCTGATGCACGCGGCGGCCGGTCGTCAGCATCCGCAGCGACAGCGCGACGTGCAGCCGCCGACGCCAGTCGCCGAGGCTCATCCCGAGCTCCTTCGTCGCGAGCCGCGTGAGGCTGCGCTCGCTGATGCCCGCGCGCCGCGCGAGTTCGGGCAGCGGCGACTTGTCGGCCGGATCGTCGAGCAGATGGTCGATCAGCTTGCGCAGCCGGCGATCGGCCGGCATCGGCAGGTACAAGTCCTCGACCGGCGCCGCGACGAGTTCGTCGAGCAGCGTCGCCACCAGCCGCCCTTGCGGCCCGTCGACGTCGTACAGGTTCGGGAAGCTGGCCGCCTTCAGCAGCAGCTCGCGCAACAGCGGCGACACGGCCAGCGTGCAGCAGCGCGTGGGCAGGTCGAGCGCCGCGTCGGGTTCGACCAGGACCGCGTAGAAGGTCGCGCCGGCCGAGCCGCGCGCCGCATGCGGGACGTCGCCCGGAATCCAGACCGTGCATTGCGGCGGCGCGCTCCACACGCCGCCGTCGATCTCGCAATAGACGACGCCGCTCAGCGTGTAGAGCAGTTGCGCCTGACGGTGGCTGTGCCGCTCCAGCCGCCATTCGGGCTCGACGACCGACCCGCCGAACACCACGAGCGGACGTGGCACGCGATGGACGTCGGCGTCCGCGGCGGGATCGGTCATCGGTGGAAGGTCGCGCATGGAACGACAGGCTGTGGAAAAGGCCGGACGCCGACGCGTCCTTTCGTGCTTATACCAGAAATGCGCCGGCGCAGCCGTGCGGTTCGACGCGGCGTCTGCGGGCGCGCGACGAACCGAATACAATGCGGCGATCCCCCGTCGCTGCGCCAACCTGCCGGAGCCGCCATGTTCGACCTGACCACGCTGACCACCTTCACGGCCGTCGTCCTGGGCCTGTTCCTGATCCCCGGCCCCGCCGTGCTGCTCGTGCTGAGCCGCACCGTACAGGGCGGCCGCAAGACCGGCATCCTGACCGGCCTCGGCGTCGCGAGCGGCGACTTCGTGCACACGCTGTTCGCGGCCGTCGGGTTGTCCGCACTGCTGATGACGTCGGCGCTCGCGTTCAACGTCGTGAAGCTGGCCGGCGCCGCGTACCTGATCTATCTCGGCGTGCGCGCGCTGCTGGAGAAGACCGCCGATCCGTCGCTGCCGCAGGTGTCGCCCGTCACGCCGTTCAAGGCGTACCTGCAGGCGATTCCCGCCGAAGTGCTGAATCCGAAAACCGCGCTGTTCTTTCTCGCGTTCATGCCGCAGTTCGTGCATCCGGAGCGCGGCTCGACGTTCGTGCAG
This sequence comes from Burkholderia sp. MSMB1826, assembly GCF_001526325.1. Classification (NCBI taxonomy): domain Bacteria; kingdom Pseudomonadati; phylum Pseudomonadota; class Betaproteobacteria; order Burkholderiales; family Burkholderiaceae; genus Burkholderia; species Burkholderia sp. MSMB1826. The sequence continues at coordinate 50,316 of NZ_LOYN01000020.1, read as the reverse complement.
TTCGCGGTGCTCGGGCTGATCTTCGTCGTGCTCAGCTCGCTCTATACGACGTTGATCGCGTGCTCGATCCGACCGCTCGGCCGCATCGTGAAGCGGCTCACGTGGCTCACGCGCTGGCAGGGCAAGATCATCGGTTCGATCTTCATCGCGCTCGGGCTGCGCGTGGCCGTGCAGCAGCGCTGATGCGCGCGAGCGTATGACGCCCGCCGGCACGGACCTGCTCTACACCGACCCGCGCCTCGTCGCGGTATACGACCTGTTCAACGCCGGCGATCGGGACTTCGCGTTCTACGCCGCCGAGATCGGCGCCGCCCCGCAACGCATCCTCGATCTCGGCTGCGGCACCGGCACGTTCGCCCGACGGCTCGCGGCGGCCGGGCATGACGTCGTCGCGATCGATCCCGCTTCGGCGATGATCGATTACGCGCGACGCCAGCCGGGCGCCGACGCCGTGCGCTGGTTCGCGTGCGCGCTCGACGGCCTGCCGCCCGGTGCGCCGTTCGATGCGGTCGTGATGACCGGGCACGCGTTCCAGTGCCTGCTGACCGACGACGCCATCGACGCGACGCTGCGCGGCGTGCGGCGCGTGCTCGCCGACGGCGGCCGCTTCCTGTTCGACACCCGCAACCCGCGCACCGAACCGTGGCGGGCATGGGCGCCCGCGCAGTCGGCACGCAGCGTCGAATCGCGCGCATTCGGCATCGTCGATCTCCATCACGCGGTGCGGGCGATCGACGGCGCGATCGTGACGTTCGACACGCACTACCGCTTCCGCCGCGACGACACGGTGCTGACGAATACGAGCCGGCTGCGCTTCATCGCGCACGCCGAATTGCAAGCGCGCGTGGCGGCCGCCGGTTTCGCGTCGGCCGACTGGCGCGGCGACTGGGACCACGCTCCGTTCGACGAAGCGGCCAGCGCGGAGATCATCGCGATCTGCCGCGCGTGAGCGCGGGTGCGCGGGTACGTCGATTGCGCCGGCGGCGGGCAGCGTGCTCACCGCATACGCATCCCGGATCGTGCGGCGCGACCGTCCGACACGGCGCGGCCGGCAGTCGATGAAACGAACGGCGCGGTGCCTGCCGGCATCGCGCCGCTTGCGCGTCGATCGGCCACGTGCGTGCCCGCGCACCGTTTCGTCACATCGTTCCTCCGCGTTGCAGCGGTATACTGGATGCCGTTCGCGCCACTGCACTCGACCTGCACCGCTTGCTGACGATGCGCTTGCAGTCCGGCATCCTCCGCCCGCCTCCTCCCAGTCGATTCGAACCGCCATGTCGCACCGTTTTTCGCTCGCCGTCGCCGCCCTCCTCGCCGCTTCCCCGATCGTCACGCACGCCCGTCCGCTGTCGCGGCCGCCAGTCGAACGCGAGTTCAAGAGCTGGTCGGTCGTCTGCGACAACGGCAATCGCTGTATCGCGGAAAGTCACGCCGACGATATCGACGATGCACGCGCCGGCCTGATCCTGCGCGTGACGCGCGACGCCGGCCCGGACGCGCAACCGTCGCTCGACCTTTACGCATCGGCGCCGATCGACTTGCGCACGGCCCGCGTCGACGGCCGACCGTTCGATGCGATGCCGGCGCAATGGCATACGTTCGGCGACAAGACCGACGACGAAGCCCGCCCGTTCCGGCTCCGGACCGACGATCCGGCCACGGTGGCCGCATGGCTGGCCGCGGCGCGCAATGCCCAATGGCTGAGCTTCGGCGATCCGGCATCGGCGGCGCCCGCCGCGCGTACGCCGTTGTCGGGATTGAACGCCGCGTTGCTACTGATCGACGATACGCAGGGCCGCGTCGGCACGGTCACGGCGCTGTCGCGCCCCGGCGCCCGGCCTGCGTCGTCGGTGCCGGCCGCGCCCGCGTTGCCGCCCGCGATCACGCCCGCGCCGCCGGCCGACTCGACCCTGTCGAGCGCCGAACAGCGTCCGCTCGTCGATGCGGTGCTCGCGAAATTCGGCGCCGACGTGAAGCAATGCGCGGCCGAGGTCGAAGACGAAATGTCGGCGAGCGACCGCAGGAAAGCGTCGCGCGCCGTCGCGATCTCGTCCGACGAGGCGCTCGTCGCGATCCCGTGCCAGACCAGCAGCCTGTATAACCACACCGACCTGTGGTATCGCGTGCGCCGCACCGCGCCGTACATGCCGGCCGCGATGAATTTCGGCGAGAACGCGAGCGCGGGCCTCGATTCGACGTCGTTCGCGAACGAGCTGACCGACGCCAGCTACGATGCCGCCCGCGCGACGCTGTCGAGCACGGTCAGATTGCGCAGCGCCGGCGATTGCGGCTCGACCGCATCGTGGGTGTTCGATGGCCGGCGCTTCGTGCTCGACGGCCTCGCCACGCACAGCACCTGCAACGGCCTGTTCCAGGCTCGATGGCCGCGCCTGTATCGCCGGGCCGACGCGGCCGGCAGCCCGCACTGACGCGTCACGTCACGCGGCGCCGACGATCGAGATCGAGAATCCGTCCCAGCCCTTCTGCCCGACCGTCTGCACGGCGGTCGTCATGAGTGCGGGCTCGGCCGCGAGGCGCGCGAACCCGTCGCGCACGCCGACCACGTCCGGCTCGCGATTGCCCGGATCGGCGACGCGCCCGTTTCGCACGACGTTGTCGACGACGATCACCGTGCCGGGCCGCGACAGCTTCAGCGCCGCGTCGAGATAAACGGCGTTGTTGTCCTTGTCCGCATCGATGAAGACGAAATCGAACGGCGCCTCCCCGGCCTCGACGAGCCGCGCCAGGCTGTCCTTCGCACTGCCGACCACCACCGACACGACCGCCGCGAACCCGGCGCGCGCGATGTTCTGCGTCGCGACCTTCGCGTGTGCCGGGTTCAGTTCGAGCGTCACGAGCGAGCCGCCCGGCGGCAATGCGCGCGCCAGCCAGATCGTGCTGTAGCCGCCGAGCGTGCCGACTTCGAGGATGCGCCGCGCGCCGCGGATCGTCGCGAGCAGTTGCAACAGCTTGCCCTGGTTCGGCGCGACGTTGATCGCGGGCAGCCCGGCCGCGTCGCTCGCCGCCAGCGCGGCGTCGAGCACGGCGTCGGACGGCACGAGCGTCGCCGAAAAATACGCATCCACCTGGTTCCATCGATCCTGATCCATCGCGCACCTCTCGTCTGCGGAAAAAGGCATTCTATGCGCCGCGCCCGATAAGCAACACACCATTCGTTCTAAGGGCAGCCGCGCACGTGCTCCTATAATCGCCGGACGGCAGGACCCTCGACCTTCACAACAACAAACGGAGCACCCATGACCGATCAGGCCAATTCGAACTGGCGCCTCGAAACCATCGCCGTGCACGGCGGTTATCGCCCCGAGCCGACCACGCGCGCGGTCGCCGTTCCGATCTACCAGACCGTTGCGTACGCATTCGACGACACGCAGCACGGCGCCGACCTGTTCGACCTGAAGGTCCAGGGCAACATCTACACGCGGATCATGAACCCGACGACGGACGTGCTCGAGCAGCGGATCGCCGCGCTCGAGGGCGGCATCGGCGCGCTCGCGCTCGCGTCGGGGCAAGCCGCCGTCACGTACGCGGTCCAGACGATCGCCGAAGCCGGCGACAACATCGTGTCCGCGAGTTCGCTGTACGGCGGCACCTACAACCTGTTCGCGCATACGCTGCCGCAATACGGGATCGCCACGCGCTTCGCCGATCCGCGCGATCCCGCATCGTTCGCACCGCTGATCGATGCGCGCACGAAGGCGATCTTCGCGGAATCGGTCGGCAACCCGCTCGGCAACGTCACCGACATCGCCGCGCTCGCGGAGGTCGCGCATCGCCACGGCATCCCGTTGATCGTCGACAACACGGTGCCGTCTCCATACCTGCTGCGCCCGTTCGAACACGGTGCGGACATCGTCGTGCATTCGCTGACGAAATATCTCGGCGGGCACGGCACGAGCCTCGGCGGCGCGATCGTCGATTCGGGCAAGTTCCCGTGGGCCGAGCACGCGGACCGCTTCAAGCGGCTCAACGAGCCGGACGTCAGCTATCACGGCGTCGTCTATACCGATGCGTTCGGGCCGGCAGCCTATATCGGCCGCGCCCGCGTGGTGCCGCTGCGCAACCTGGGCGCGGCGATCTCGCCGTTCAATGCGTTCCAGATCCTGCAGGGAATCGAGACGCTCGCGCTGCGCGTCGAGCGGATCAGCGACAACGCGCTGAAGATCGCGCAGCACCTCGCGCGCCACGAGCACGTCGAATGGGTGAACTACGCGGGCCTGCCCGATCACCCCGACCATCCGCTCGTCGCGCGCTACCTGTCGGGCCGTGCGCCGGGCATCCTGACGTTCGGCGTAAAAGGTGGCCGCGACGGCGGCGCGAAGTTCCAGGACGCGCTGAAGCTGTTCACGCGGCTCGTCAACATCGGCGATACGAAGTCGCTCGCGACGCACCCGGCATCAACCACGCACCGTCAACTTTCGCCGGCCGAACTCGCGAAGGCCGGCGTGAAGGAAGAGACGGTGCGGCTGTCGATCGGCATCGAGCATATCGACGACCTGCTCGCCGATCTCGACCAGGCGCTCGCGCAGCTCTGACCGGAACGGGCGGGCCGGCTCGCCGGTGCGCGGGCATCGAACCGCTTGACCTTGGAGCGGCTTCAAGGTGTTCAATCTCCGGTCGATGCCGGGGCGACGCCCGGCGCGTACGATCGTGCGACGCAGCGTCCGCTGCGACACGCCCACCGCCGAGAGACCTCATGACCCCCACCGCGAAGCTCGCGCTGCTCACGTTACCGCCCGTGCTGGCGGCCTGTCTCGGCGCCCTCGCGGCCGCGTGGCGCGCGCCCGGCCCGAAAACCTCGAGCGTGATCCAGCATTTCACCGGCGGCATCGTATTCGCGGCCGCCGCGCTCGAACTGCTGCCGCAGGACCGCGCACATGCGCTGTTTCCGGTCGTCGTCGGCTTCGTGCTCGGGATTGCGCTGATGCTGGCGATTCGCGCGTTGTCTGGTGCGGTCGAGACGCGCTTCGAGGACGCGCGGTTGCCCGTGAGCCTGATCGTCGTCACCGCGATCGACCTCGTCGTCGACGGTCTGGTGCTCGGCATCGCCTTTTCCGCGAGCGACGAAAGCGGCATCATCCTGACCGTCGCGCTGACGCTCGAGGTGCTGTTCCTCGCGCTGTCGGTCAGCGCGGCGCTGGCCGCGGCCGGCATCGGCCGCTTGCTGTCGATCGTCGTGCCGGTCGCGCTCGCGGCGCTGCTGAGCGTCGCGGCCGTTGCGGGCAACGCGGCGTTCGCCGGGCTGCCGGCGAATATCTATGCGGCACTGCTGGGGCTCGGCACGGTCGCGCTGCTGTACCTCGTCACCGAGGAACTGCTGGTCGAGGCGCACGAAGTGCCCGAGACACCGTTCGCGACGGCCTCGTTCTTCATCGGCTTCATCGTGTTCTTCCTGATCGAAGGATCGGTGAAAGCCTGATGAGCCGCGTTCGACGGCGCGACGGCTACCAGGTCGTCGCGCCGGTCGGCCACGTATCGACGATGCGCGTGCCGTTGACCGGCGTGACACCCGCGTTGCGCAGCGCGGTCCACAGGTCGATCGCATGTTCGCGCGATTTTCGCGTACCGTCGTCGGTCAGCACGTTCAGCGCGATCACTTCGTCGCGTGTCGTCAGTTGCAATTGCTCCTTCAGCTTGCGCGACTGATGCGACACGGTACGGACGTCGCCGAGCACGATCCGTTTCGCCGCGACGGTCGACGCGTCGCCGGCATCGGCCGGCACGAACGTCAGCCGGCCAGCGGCGACTTCGCATTGTCCGCGCGCGAACGTCGCGGTCCACGCGCCGGCCGGCACGGCCGCCAACTCGCAGCGCATTCGCTCGTTCGCGCGGCGACCGACGTCGTGCGCCGACGCGTGCGACAGCGCACGTTCCGGCCAGTCTGCCGCCATCGCGGCCGTCGACATCAGGTACGCCGCCAGCACGATCCCTTTCGCGACATTGCGCATCGCACGCTCCTTTTCATCGATGAACGATCAAAGCCCCACGAAGCGGTCGTCGTGCGCATCGACCGGCGGCGACTCGTCGCCGCGACGAACGGTCGCGCGATGAATCGCCCGATGGCGCGCGACGGCGGCCGGGCTCGCCGGGTAGTCGTGAGTCGGGCTCGGGATCGGGATCGCGCCGTCGCGACGCGCGCGCAGCCGTTCCTGAATCACGTCCCGACGGCGCTTCGGCTGCGCGGCCACGACCTGCGAGAAGGCCGCGATCGACGGTGCGACAACGCTAACGGCGATCGCCGGGTGCGGCATGTTCATGTGAACGGCTCCTTATTGGAATGTCTTGAGGAGCCGTCACTTTGATCCCGCGGCGGTGCGGATTCGTGATCGCTTCATGACGGTTTCGTCACCGTTCCGCCATGCACTGCGTGACGAAAATTTCATGTTCCGATCAGGTTCGCGATGCGCCGCGCCGCTACGATCGGAACGGTAGCGGGCCCTGCCCGTTCCCCTCCACGCAGCGGGTCGCCGCCGTACGGCACGATCACGCATTAGGCCCGGACTCGTCGAGTGCCGGGCCGTTTTTTTTACGCGAGTCCGACGATCAGGGCGCGGCGTTGCGCTGCGGGAACAGGCATGGATGCGTTTTCACATACAGGTTCGGATTGCCGCAGCGGTGCCCGGCATAGTCGATCTGCTCGCCAGGCATCGAGGCGGCCGGCGCTGGCTTGCGCACGGCGGCAGGTGCGGTTGCCGCGGCACCGGAGCGTGTCGACGATGCGCAGCTCGAGAGCAACGGAACGATCAGGACTGCGATCAACGCGAAATGAATGGCAGGACGGTGCAATTGTCGATCCGGAATGAAGGCCTGAACAGCGCCGCACGCTATCGACACTGTCGTCGCGATCGGCACGAATGCCGCCGGCGCGGTCGGCCGACGGCAGACCTCATGTTCCGCTTCCCGCTCATCGCACCGATGACGCGAACATGACGGTTGCGTCATGTCGAGCGAGTCCGCACGGTACGCCACCGCGCCCCGCAATCTGACGCATTTTTCATCTCGCGATCACGATCGCGCACGGCCGCTTTCGCATACTGGGTCCATGGTTCGCCACCCGGCGGCCGTGATCAAGGAGAGCACTCGATGAAAACCGCAAAACTCGCAGCATGGTTCGTCACCGCCACGCTGTCGCTCGGCATGGCCGCGCAGGCCGCGCACGCCCAAACGCAAATGCAAGGCAAGTCCCGCTCGCAGGTCGTCAACGAACTGAAACAGGCGCAGCACGACGGTGTCGTGCCGACGAGCAAGACGCAGTACCCGCCGACCGGCGAGATCGTTGCACGCAACAAGGAACTGCACGGGATTTCGGTGCATGGCGGCGAGAAGAGGCCGCAGACCGACAATCACGACGACCTGACCGCGAAGCAATGACGCCCAGCCTCCCGGCCGCGGGCAACGCGCCGCGCGCGGCTGCCTTACGGCGAGCGCGCGGGCGTGTGCGCCCGCGCCGTCAGGCGCCGATGGCGGCCGGCCGTCGCGGAAAGCGCAGCCAGAAGGTCGTGCGGCGACCCGGTTCGCTGTCGACGCCGCATTCGCCGCCGTGATTGTCCATGATCGACCGGACGATCGCGAGGCCGAGCCCGGTGCCCGACGCCGAATCGTGCCGCGACGGATCGACGCGATAAAAGCGCTCGAAAATCCGCCCGACGTGCTCCGCCGCGATGCCGGGCCCCGTATCCGATACGGCGATCGTCGTCGCGCCGCCCTGCTCGACGCAATCGATCGTCACGACGCTGCCGCGCGGCGCATAGGTCAGCGCATTCGACAGCAGGTTGCTCAACGCGCGCTGGTACAGCGTCAGATCCGCATCGACCCACGCATGGCCGTCGACCTTCACCGTCACGCCCGCGTCTTCCGCAAGCGGCTCGTAGTAGCCGGCCACCCGCTCCGCCTCCTCCGCCGCATTCAGGCGCCGCACGTCGATCGACGTGCCGGCCTGCTCCGAACGCGCGAGAAACAGCATGTCCTCGATCATTCGCGACAGCCGCTGGTATTCGTCGATGCTCGACTCGATCACGCTCCGGTATTCGTCCGCGCTGCGCGGTTGCGACAGCACGACCTGCGCGGCCGCCTGCAGGTTCGTCAGCGGCGTGCGCATGTCGTGCGCAAGATTCGACGAGAACTGGCTCAGCCGCGTGAACGATTCGTTCAGCCGCGCGAGCATCCCGTTGAACGCATGCTCGAGTTCCTTCAGCTCGCCCGACGTATCGAGTTCCGGCAGCGGATGCGCGAGCCGGCTCGTCGACATCTGCTCGGCACGCGCCGCGAATCGTCGCAGCGGGCTCAGCCCGAGCGCCGCGATGCCGTATGCGATCGCGGCCGCGAGCACTACGCCGAACACCTCGATCACGACGATCGTATAAGCGTGCGTGCGCAACAGCAGCACGTCGGCGCTGCGGTCGTATTGCACGGCGACGCGCACCACGGGCGCCCCGGCGCCGGCGAGCGGCACGCTCGTCAGCAGATACCGGTGCCGCTCGCCGGGCGCGGCGATGCCGACCGGCACGCGCCCGGCGTTCATCGACAGCAGCGGCGCATACGGACGGAAGCCCGGGGTGCCGACGAGGCGCGCACCGCCGGCATCGAAGATCGCGAGATCCATGTTCGGATGCCCGTGCAACTGGTCGATCCAGATATCGGCGTTGCGCGCGACGTCGGCCGTCGTGCGCGCCTCGGCCAGGTGTGCCCCCAGTGCGGCGGAAATGCCAGCCATCTGCTCGGCCGCCGTGGCTTCGACGCGGTTGCTCAGCGCCTCGTACAGTGCGACGCCGCTCGACGCGAGGATCACCGACGTCGACAGGATGATCAGCGCGGTCAGGCGGCCGCGCAGCGTGCGCGGCAGCAGGCGCGCGATCATGCGGCCGCGCCGCCGCGCGTTTCGAGCACGTAGCCCATCCCGCGCACCGTGTGGATCAGCTTCGGTTCGTACGCGTCGTCGATCTTCGAGCGCAGCCGGCGAATCGCCGAATCGACGACGTTCGTGTCGCTGTTGAAGTTCATGTCCCACACCTGCGACGCGATGGTCGCGCGCGGCAGGATCTCGCCTTCGCGGCGCATCAGCAGCCACAGCAGCGCGAACTCCTTCGCGGTCAGCAGGATCGTGTCGCCCTGCCGCGTGGCCTTGCGGCGCGTCAGGTCGAGTTCGAGATCGGCCACGCGCAGCGTGTTCGAGTCGCGCGGCTGGCCGCGCCGCAGGATCGACTTGATGCGCGCGGTCAGCTCGACGAAATCGAACGGCTTCGCGAGATAGTCGTCCGCGCCGAGTTCGAGCCCCTTCACGCGATCGCCGACGTCGTCGCGCGCGGTGAGGAACAGCACGGGCGTCGACTTGCTGCGCCGCAGGTTCTGCAGCAACGTCCAGCCGTCCTGCCCGGGCAGCATCACGTCGAGTACGAGCAGGTCGTACTCCTCCGTTTCGGCCTGGTGCTGGCCCGTGATGCCGTCCTCGACCCAGTCGACGACGTAGCCGGCCTCGGTCAGGCCCTTGCGCAGATACGCGCCCGTCTTCGGTTCATCCTCGACAATCAGAATTCGCATCACGCATTACCCTTGAAGAAACCCAGCCGGCGCAGCACGCGCGCGCCGACGCCGCCGCGCCACGCCGTGCGCCACGACACCGCATGGCTGACACGGTACAGCACCGGCAGCACCAGCAGCGTCAACGCCGTGGACGACAGGATACCGCCGATCACGACCGTCGCAAGCGGGCGCTGCACCTCGGCGCCGGTGCCGGTCGCGAACGCCATCGGCAGGAAGCCGAGCGACGCGACCAGCGCAGTCATCAGCACGGGCCGCAGCCGCGTGAGCGCGCCGTCGCGCACGGCCGCGTCGAGCGGCATCCCTTCGTCGCGCAGGTTGCGGATGAACGAGATCATCACGAGCCCGTTGAGCACGGCCACGCCGGACAGCGCGATGAAACCGACCGCCGCCGTGATCGACAGCGGAATCCCGCGCAGCCACAGCGACACGACACCGCCGCTCAGCGCGAACGGAATGCCGGTGAACACCAGCAGCCCGTCCTTCACGTTGTTGAACATCACGAACAGCAACACGAACACCATGAACAGCGCGAGCGGCACGACGAGCTTCAGGCGCTCGCTCGCGCTCTGCAGTTGCTCGAATTGCCCGCCCCACGACACCCAGTAACCAGCCGGCACGCGCACGTCCTGCTGCAATTGATCGCGCGCATCGGCGACGAACGAGCCGACGTCGCGGCCGCGCACGTTCGCGCTGACCACCACCCGCCGCTTGCCGTCCTCGCGGCTGATCTGGTTCGGGCCGGGCGCCACGTCGATCGTCGCGAGCTCCGCGAGCGGCACGTACGGGGCTGCGGCGAGCCGCGCGGCGGCGCCCGTGGCCGGCGCGGGCAACGCGATCGGCAGCCGCTTGATCGCCTCGATGTCGGAGCGCAGTTCGTCGGGCAGCCGCACGACGATGTCGAAGCGGCGGTCGCCCTGGAACAGCGTGCCGGCCTTCCGGCCGCCGACGGCCGCGGCCACCGAATCCTGCAGGTCGGCGACGCTCACGCCGTAGCGCGCGAGCTTGTCGCGGTCGAGGTTGACGGTCAGCACCGGCAGGCCCGTGGTCTGCTCGACCTTCACCTCCGACGCGCCCGGCACCTTCTGCAAGGCAGCGGCGATCTGCTCGCCGGTCCGGTTCAGCACGGCCATGTCGTCGCCGAAGAGCTTCACGGCGACGTCGCTGCGCACCCCCGAAATCAGCTCGTTGAAGCGCAGCTGGATCGGCTGCGAGAACTCGTACGCGTTGCCCGGCAGCTCGGCGAGCGCGTCCTCGATCTCGCGCACGAGCCGATCGCGCGGTTTCTTCGGATCGGGCCACGTGTCGGCCGGCTTCAGCATGATGTAGCCGTCCGACAGGTTCGGCGGCATCGGGTCGGCGGCGATCTCGGCCGTGCCGGTGCGCGCGAACACGCGCTCGATCTCGGGGAAGCGCGCCTTCAGCGTCTTCTCGATCGACTTCTGCATCTCGACCGACTGCGACAGGCTCGTGCCGGGAATCCGCAGCGCGGATACGGCCAGATCGCCCTCGTTCAGGCTCGGGATGAACTCGCTGCCGAGGCGCGTCGCCAGCCCCAGCGTGACCAGCACGATCGCGCCCGCCCCGGTCATCACGCGCGCCGGGCGCGTCATGAATGCGGCGAGCACCGGCTCGTACGCGCGCCGCGCCCAGCCCATCAGCCGGTTTTCCGTCTCCTCGACCCGCTCGCCGATGAACAACGCGACGGCCGCCGGAATGAACGTGACGGTCAGCACCATCGCGGCGGCGAGCGCCATCACGACGGTCGTCGCCATCGGGTGGAACATCTTGCCTTCGACGCCGGTCAGCGCGAAGATCGGCAGGTACACCACCATGATGATCAGCTGTCCGAATATCAATGCACGGCGCGCCTCCTGCGATGCGCCGAACACTTCGGCAAAACGCTCCGCGCGCGTGAGCGGCCGCCCGGCCGCCGCCTGCGCATGCGCGAGCCGCCGCACGCAGTTCTCGACGATCACCACCGCGCCGTCCACGATGATCCCGAAGTCGAGCGCGCCGAGACTCATCAGGTTGGCGCTCACCTTAGCGTTGACCATCCCGGTGAAGGTCATCAGCATCGACAGCGGAATCACGAGCGCGGTGATCAGCGCCGCGCGGATGTTGCCGAGGAACAGGAACAGCACGGCAATCACGAGCACCGCGCCTTCGAGCAGGTTCTTCTTCACCGTCGCGACGGCCTTCTCGACGAGCACCGTTCGGTCGTACACCGGAATCGCCTTCACGCCGGCCGGCAGCGTGCGGTTCACGTCCTCCATCTTCGCGGCGACGGCCTTCGACACCGTGCGGCTGTTCTCGCCCATCAGCATGAACACCGTGCCGAGCACGACTTCCTCGCCGTTCGACGTCGCGGCGCCGGTGCGCAGTTCGCGGCCGATGTCGACCGCGCCGATGTCCTTCATCCGCACCGGCACGCCGCCGACGTTGGTCAGCACGATGTTCGCGATGTCGTCGACGGTGCGCGCCTGGCCCGGCACGCGCACCAGATACTGCTCGCCGCGCTTTTCGATGTAGCCGGCGCCGACGTTGTCGTTGTTGCGCTCCAGCGCGCGCACGACGTCGGCGAGCGTCAGCCCGTACGACATCAGCTTTGCCGGGTTCGGCGCGACGCGGTACTCCTTCACGTAGCCGCCGATCGAGTTGACCTCGGTCACACCGCGCACGTTGCGCAACTGCGGCCGCACGACCCAGTCCTGCAGTTCCCGCAGGTCGGCCGCCGTATAGCGCGTGCCGTCGGGCTTGCGCGCGCCGGCGTCGGCCTCGACGGTCCACAGGTAGATCTCGCCGAGGCCCGTCGACGTCGGCCCCATCGCGGGCGCGATGCCGGCCGGCAGCTTGTCCTTCGCTTCCTGAATGCGCTCGTTGACGAGCTGCCGCGCGAAGTAGATGTCGGTGCCGTCCTTGAAGATCACGGTGACCTGCGACAGCCCGTAACGCGAGATCGAGCGCGTCTGCTCCAGCCCCGGCAGCCCGGCCATCGCGGTCTCGACCGGATAGGTGATGCGCTGCTCGGCTTCGAGCGGCGAGTAGCCGGGCGCGGACGTGTTGATCTGCACCTGCACGTTGGTGATGTCGGGCACCGCGTCGATCGGCAGCCGCTGGTAGCTGAACACGCCCAGCGCGGCCACGGCCGCGATCGCCAGCATCACGAGCCAGCGGTGCGCAATCGCGAAGCGGATCAGGCGCTCAAACATGTCGGGATTCCTTGAAGCGGAGCACGGACGTCCTCACCGGACGGGCCGCGCGGCCGGTCGACCGGCCGCTCGGAAAGCAGGCCGCATGAAGGGCCGCCAGTCGCGCCACGGCGCTCGCGTATTGCCGCTCATTCATGTTCCGCGCTCCCCTTGCCAAGTTCCGCCTTCAGCACGAAGCTGTTCGACGCCGCGTATTCCTGGCCGGGCTGGAGCCCCTTCAGCACTTCGATCGCGCGTTCGTCGCGCCGCCCCGTCTCGACCGGCTGCGCGACGAACCCCTTCGGCGAGCGCACGAACACCGACGGCGCGCCGTCGACGTCCTGCAGCGCGTCGCTCGCGACCGCGAGCGGCACATCCTGCCTGCCCGCATCGACCGACACGTTCACGAACATCCCCGGGCGCCACACGCGGTCCGGGTTCGGCAGCACGACGCGCGCCGGCGCGGTGCGCGTCTGTTCGCCGAGCAGCGACCCCACGTAGGCGATCGGGCCGCTCGAACGCGATTCGAACGCGGTCGCGATCACCGTCGCGTCACGGCCGACGCGCACGTCGTCGAGCCGCTGCGCGGGCACCGCCATCTCGGCCCACACGGTGGACAGGTCGGAAATCACGAACAGGCTCGCGTCGGCGGCGATCGCCTCGCCGGGCGTCGCATGCTTCTCGACGATCGTGCCCGCGAACGGCGCGCGCAGTTCATAACGGTTCAGCGCGCCCGCGCCGACCGGCGCGTTCAGCGCGGCGAGCTTCTGCCGCGCGTTCTGCACGGCGATCTCGGCCTCGCGCAACTGCACCTGGGCCTGCTGATAATCCTGCTCGGCCGAAATACGCTCCTTCCACAGCGTACGTTCGCGCTCGTAGGTCGCGCGCGCCCCCGTCAGCCGGCGCTCGGCCGTCAGCAACTCGCTGCGGCGGTCGGCCAGGTCGGTGCTCGCGATCACGGCGAGCACCTGCCCCTTCGCGACGTTCTGCCCGAGCGACACCGACACCTGCTCGACGATGCCGGCCACGCGCGGCACCACGTGCGCGGTGCGGTCCTCGTTGAACTTGATCTCGCCCGGCAACTGGAACGGCGTCGCGATCCGCGCGGGGCCGGCCTTCGCAAGCGCGATCCTCGACGTCGCGAGTTGCGCGTCGCTCAGCGCGATCGCACCGTCGGCGCGCGCGAACGGGAACGACGCGACATCGTTGCCGGCTTTCACGTCGATCGTCGCATCGAACACGTGCGGCTTCGCGATCGACTGCGCCGACACGAACTTCGAGCCGGCTGCGTCGAACCGCAACGGTTCGTGCGTGCGGTCGTACCGCACCAGCGTGCCGGACACGGTCACGCCATCGACCGCCGGCCTGCCGTCGACGAACGGATAGACGACGAGCCGCGCGTCGCCGGGCTTTTCCGTCATCACGATCTCGACCGACAGCTTGCCGCGCTCGAGCACGACGCCGCCGCGCGCGCCGGCGCCCTCGGCCGGCTGTGCGACTTCGGCGGCCGTCGGCGCCGATGCGCTGCCGCCGCCCCACGCGACGGCGAGCGCGCCGATCACGATCCCTGCGCCGCCGAGCACGGCGGCCGCCATGACGAAGATTCTGCTGCGTGACATGATGATCCTTCAGGTGAGAGCGGCGCTCAGCGCGCGACGGCCGCGAGCGGCGTGCCGACGAGCCGGCCGATATCGGCGCGGGCCGCATGGGCGCCGGCGAGCGCACGGACGTATTGCGACTGGCCCTGGAACAGCGTGCGCTGCGCGTCGAGCACGTCGAGGAAGCTGAACTTGCCGAGTTCGTAGCCGCGCGACATCGCATCGAGTGCGAGACGCGCGGCCGGCAGGATGTCGGATTTCAGCCGCTGCGCTTCCTGCTCGGCGGCCTCGAAATTCGCGTACGCCTGCGTGAGTTCCAGCCTCAGGCGCGTGCGTTCGCGATCGAGATCGGCGTTCGCGCGCTCGGCCTTGTGCGTCGCCTCGAGCAACGCACCCCGGTTCGTGTTGAACAGCGGAATCGGAATCGATACGCCGACCACGGCCTGATTGTCGGGCACGCCGCCCGTGGTCACGCGCTTCACGCCCGCGCTGACCGTCACGTCCGGAACGCGCCGCGCGCGTTCGAGCGACACGGCCGCATTCGAGCGCAGCAGCTCGGCGCGCGCGATGCGCGCGAGCGGCGCGTCGTCGAGCTGCGCGGTCAATGTGGACAGCGGCTCGACCGGCGGCACGTCTTCCAGGTCGCCGCGCACCGCGAGCCGGTCGTCGCGCGCTTCGCCCATCACGGCGTTCAGCTTCTCGCGCGCGACCTCGACACGGCCGCGCGCGGTCGCCACTTCGATCTGCACGCCGGCCGCCGCGACCTGCGCCTTCGTCGCCTCGACCGGCGACACCTTGCCGGCCTGCGCGCGGCGCCCCGCGAGATCCGCGGAGCGCGCGGCGATCGCGGCCGATTCCTCGGTCACCTGAAGCTGGCGCTGCGCGGCGAGCAGCCCGTAGAACGCGGCGATCACGTCGGCGCGCACCGCGGCGCCCTGCTCGTCGAGCGAGGCGTTCGCCGCCTCGCGGCCGTACGACGCGACGTCGAGCCGCGCGCGACGCTTGCCGCCCAGTTCGATGGCCTGGCTGATCGTCGCGGTGGACGTGCGTTCGGCGCGGCTGAAGCCTTCCTGCAGAAACGACACTTCGGGATTCGGGCGCGCGCCGGCCTGCATCAGCGCGCCGATCGACGCGTCGACGTCCGCGCGCGCGCCGCGCAACGCCGGATTGTTCCGCGCCGCGACCGCGAGCGCATCGGACAGCGTCAACGACGGCGCAGGCAGCGCGCCGGACGGCGGTGCGCCGATCGGCGTCGCGCTGGCGGCCGAGGTCGCGGCCGGCCCTGGCGTCGGCGATGGCTGTGCATGAGCCGCCGCGGCCATCGCGAAGACGATGGCCGCGACGAGGTTTAGCTTGAGCATGTTCGGTTCTGCGGTAACGGTTTGCGACCGATGCTACGGACCGGCCGCAGTGCGAACATGAGGCGAAGATGATATTTCCGTCATGTCGGGCGCGGCGGCACGCCGGCGTGCGTCGCGCCGCGAGAACGGCATGCCGCGTCGAGGATCGGAAGGACGGGTTGAACGTACGGCGCGACGCGCGGCACGGAAGATTGCAGGTCGTCGGGGAATCGAAGCGTGTGCGGTGTACGCGGCAGGCCCGCGCACCCGGATCAGGCGAGCCCTTGCTTCGCGCGCCGCCGCTGCACGAGCCAGTCGAGCAGTTGTCGCCCGTCGCGTTCGCCGAACCAGCGCGCGTGCCCGATCAGGTAGCCGTCGTACGCGATGTCGACGATCGCCGGCGCATCGATGATGCAGCCGAAATACGCGACTTCCGACAGCGCGAACTCCGTATGCACGATCGGCAGCAGCGCGACCAGCGCCGCATACGCGTCGTCGCTCAACGGTTCGAGCGATTCGTAGCCGTCGAGCAGCGCGTCGATCTGGTCGTATTCGACGCGCCGCGCATCGGCCGGCGCCATCCAGTCGACCGTATTGCGCTCGATCGCGAGCGCGAGGTCCATGACCGCGCAGGTGCGGTCCGACAAGCCGAAATCGAGCACGGTCCGGACCTGCGCGCCGGGCCCCGCGTCGGTCCACAGCAGGTTCGACGCGTGCCAGTCGCCGTGCGTCCACAGCGGCGGCAGCGCCGGCAGCAGCGGCACGAGGCGCGCGTGATACGGGCCGATCGCGTGGGCCACGTCGCCACGCCAGTCGCGCGAGCCGAGCGCGCGCACGAGCAGCGGCTGCGCGGCGACCCAGCGCTCAAGCGCGCCCGCCAGATCGGCGCACGACAGCACGCGAAAGCTCGACAGCAGCGTGCGCACGGGCCGCGCGGGCGCATCGTAGCCGGCCGACGCGCGATGCAGCTCGGCCAGCGCGCGGCCGGCCGCATACGCATGCGATGGATGCGTGAACGGCTGCCACGACATCACGCCGCGATACGGATCGACGCCGGGTGCGAGCACGTGCACCTCGTACGTCCATTCGCCGGACGCGAACGCGGTCGCACCGTTGCGATCGGCCAGCACGTCCACCACCGGCATCCCGCGTGCGCGCAAATGCGCGATGAAGCGATGCTCTTCCTCGAGCCCGGCGACATCGCGCAGGCTCGCGTGATGACGCTTGACGAACAACCCGCGCCCGTCGGCCATCCGCACCAGCACGGCGGCCGCGAACTGCCGCGGGCTGTGCCACGTCAGCCGCACCGGTTCGCCCGCGCCGTCGATCCGCGCGAGCACGGCCGCCACTTCGTCGTGCGTGATCAGCGGCCAGTCGCGTTCGGCCTGCTCGCCGTCCACGCCGAATTGCGGCGGCGCGACGTCGCGCGACAGGGGGCCGTCCGGCTCGAGGGGGAATGACATGAACGGCGTTGCTCCGTAGTTGAATCCGTGCGCGGATCAGCGCGCGCCGCCGCCCGATGCGAGCGGGCCGCCGGCGGCCGCGCGCAATGCGGCGGCCGTCCGGCTCCAGTCGCGCCAGCCAACGACGGCCAGGCCGATGAACAGCGCATAGAGTCCGGCCGTCAGATACAGTTCCTTGAACACGAACATCCCGACGTACACGACGTTCACGACGATCCACAGCCCCCACGACGCGATGTAGCGCCGTGCGGTCCAGTATTGCGCGACGAGGCTGAACGCGGTCAGCGACGCATCGACGAACGGCAGCGCCGCGTCGGTCCAGCGCGCCATCATCCCGCCGAGCAGCGCGCTGCCGACGACGGCCGCGATCAGGTCGGGCAGCATCTGCCGGGGCCGCACGCCGGTCACGGGTGCGACGTCGCCGGCCGGCGCCGCCTGGCCGTCGGCACCGCCGGCGGCCTCGCTCGCGCGCTGCGCGAGCCAGCGCTGCCAGCCATACACCTGCAGCACCGCGAACGCGCCCTGCAGCAGCATGTCGGAATACAGCTTCGCGTCGAAGAAGATCCAGCCGTACAGCGCGACCGACGCAAGGCCGACCGGCCAGCACAGCATGCGCCGTTTCGCGGTCAGCCAGATCGCGAGCGCGCTGACGATCACGCCGGCGATTTCGAGTGTGGACATCGTCTGTGCTCTCCTGGTGGGCTGCCGGGGCCGCGCATCACGCGGCCGATTCCGGTCGGTCAGAAATCATAGGTCAACGACACGCGCGCGGTGCGCGGCGCACCCGGGAACAGGTACGCATCGCCCTGCTGCTCGCCTGCGTCGCGCCAGTAGAACTTGTCGAACAGATTGTCCACCGATACGCGCAACACCGTGCGATGGCCGCCGATCTTCGTCGTATAACGCGCGCCGAGATTGAACACGAACCACGACGGCACCCGCGCGGTGCCTTCCTCGTTCGCGTTGCGCGCCGCGCTGTATTCCACGCCACCGAGCACGTTCAGGCCCGCGACGCCCGGCACCGCGTAGTCCGCATACAGCGACGCGCGCAGCGCGGGCACGTTGATGATCTGGTGCCCTTCGTACGCCGGCGACCCCGAATCGACCGCGCGGGCGCGAATCGCCGCGACGCTGGCCGTCAGCCCCAGCCGCTCGGTCACGCGCCCGGCCGCGCCGAGCTCGATGCCCTGGTGCCGCTGCGTGCCGCGCTGCACGAACGTGTAGGTCGTGCCCGATGCGTCCGGGTCGGCGAACTGGAACGGCTTGCTGATCGAGAACACGGCGGCCGTGAGGCTCAGCCGGTCGAGCCAGTCGTACTTCGCGCCGACCTCGAACTGGTGCGATTCGACGGGCGGCAGGAACGCATACGCGTTGGTCGCGCGTACGGGGGCCTGATCGCCGAGCGACAGCGCCTTGCTGTACGACGCATACAGCGACAGCACGTCCACCGGCTTGTAGACGAGCGCGACCTGCGGC
This sequence comes from Burkholderia sp. MSMB1826, assembly GCF_001526325.1. Lineage (NCBI taxonomy): Bacteria > Pseudomonadati > Pseudomonadota > Betaproteobacteria > Burkholderiales > Burkholderiaceae > Burkholderia > Burkholderia sp. MSMB1826. The sequence goes on along the minus strand of NZ_LOYN01000020.1, from coordinate 31,693 downwards.
AGGAACACCGAGCGGTCGGTGTGCGTCGTATCGCCGTCGAGGCTGCTCCAGCTGCGCTGGCGCAGCAGCACTTCCTTGCCGCCCGCGAGCACCTGCCAGTGTTCGCCGATGCCGATGCGGTCGAGTCCGAACACGCCGTACTGCCACGCATCGAGGCGCGGATACGACGGCCCGGGCGAATTCGGCGACGGCGAGAAGGTCAGGTCCGGCCCGTAGACGTTCTCGCTGCCCACGTAGTCGTACACGGCGTCGGCCATGTGCACGACGCGGCGCTGCACGCTCACGCCGAGCGTCAGCTCGTGCCGCAGCGGCCCCGTCGCGAACTTGCCCGTCGTGACCGCGCGCAGCTCGTCGTTGCGCCGGTATTCGCCGGGACTGCGGAAGTCGTACACGTCGTAGTCGCCGTTCGCGCCGAAGAAGAACGGCGACGTCGCGCCGGCCGCGCAGCTTGCCGCGTAATAGCAGCCGTACGCGAACGCGCTGTTGTCGTCGATCATCGTGCGGCTACGGCCGGCGGCGACGTAGGCCTTCCAGTCGTCGTTGAACCGGTAGTCGAAGCGTGCGTTCAGGTTCAGCGCATCGGTCGTCACCGGTTTCGCCCACGGCTGCGTGCCGAGCGCCTTCGACGTCGTCTTGACCGACGGCACGACGGTGCCGCCGAGCAACTGGTAGCCGGGCGCGGAACGCTGGATCCACTGCTGGAATTCGGCGTTGAACTGCAGGCTCGCGCGCGGGCCGATGTCCCAGTCGGCGGCGATCGAGCCGAACGTGCGCCGCCCGTTCGTGCCGTCGATGTAGGAGTGCATGTTCTCCTTCGCCGCATTGATCCGGAACCCGAACTGATGGTCGGGGCCGAAGCGGCGGCCGAGATCGACGGCCGCCGACGTCGAGCCGCGGCTGTCGACGCCGCCCGTCACGCTCGCGACGTTCGCGGAGCGCTTGGTCACGAAGTTGATCACGCCGCCCGGCGCGACGACGCCGCCGTCGATGCCCGCGAGTCCTTTCAGGATCTCGACGCGCTCCTTGTTCTCGAGCGGCACGTTCTGCTCGCCGGACACCGTCAGCCCGTCGATCCGGATCGCGCTCGCGAGATCGACCGGAAAGCCGCGGATCGCGAAGCCTTCGAAATAGCCGACCGGCGCATAGTCGTTGACGATCGACGCATCGTTGCGCACGACGTCGCTCAAGCGCTTCGCCTGCTGATCGTCGATCAGCGCGCGCGTGACGACGTTCACCGACGCCGGCGTGTCGCGCAGCGGCGCGTCGTCGAGCCCCGCGACCGACGCTTCGCGCGCCCGCAGCGAGCGGCCGCGCTCGCCGCTCACCGCGATCGCGGGCAGCGTCGTGCTGCCGCTCGCGTCGGCGCCCGGCGCGGGCGTGTCGCCCGGTGCGGCGGCAGCCTGCGCCGCGAAAAGCGTGACGCCGAGACCGACACCGAGCCCGACCTTCGTGCGCCTCCGCCGTGCGGGCGCCGCTGTTGTTCTATTCACCGTCATTGTTCTGGATGGAAAACTCGCCACTCGACCCTGTCGAAACCCGTTGGAAGCTGCGAAGCGTGCACCCGCCGCCGCGCCCGTCGCCGGACGCGTGCGTCGACGCGATATTCATCGGACGAACCGGACCATGCGGCGCGCAAGCGGGCCGGCCGGTCGGAACAGCGCAGGATGGGGCATCGGATTCGATGACGCGCCGGCAACGACGCAGCGGCCGACGGGTCCGTCGGGTGCCTGTCGGCCGGCCGGCTGCCTCGCGCGATCGTGTCACGCGGGGGACGCTTCGAACGCCCCGGTGCGAGCGGCGGGCACTCGCGCCGGCCGTTCGTCGGAACGGCGGCCTGCCCGGCGCGCGACATCGCGGCGTGGCGCGCATTTTACCCCGGGCGGGGCACAGGGCCGAGGAATCGGGCGGAACGGGAAACCGAGAAGCCGGCGACCGGAATCGCGGTTCGGGCGGCGCGACGGCGGCGACGATGCGGGCGCGATTCGCGCCGCGCGCGCCGGCCCCCGACACCGGCGTCATCGTGCGCCGGGCGGATGTCTGGAACCGGCGCGGGAAGGGCGGCCCGCTACCGGTTCGCCGGCCGTTCGCTTTAGCCCCCCGCATCGTCACCGTCCATGCCGAGCAGTTTCTCGACGGGCTGGTTCATCGAATCGGTCGACGCTATCGTCGACCCGGACGGCATCCGAAAAAAGCAGCAGTTGCGCGCGCTTTTCGCGCGGCAGGCTGCCCGCGGTCGCCTGTCGCAAGCGCGTCAGCAATCGAGCACGAGCGGCTCCGTGGCCCCTTGTACGGGCCGCGCGACGCACGGCAGCGCGCAGCCGGGTGCGACCGGCGCATCGGGCGTCTGCGCGTAGTCGACCGCGCCCGACAGCACGCGCGTCGCGCACGTGCCGCACGAACCGGCGCGGCATTCGGACGGCACGGCCACGCGCTGCCCTTCCGCGAATTCGAGCAGCGTGCCGTCGGCGGGTGTCCATGCGGCTTCGCGCCCCGTGCGCCGGAACACGACGGGCACGCTTGCCGCCGCAGGCGCGGCGGCCGCGCGAGTCGCACTGCGCGAGACGCTCGATGGCCCGAACGCCTCGAAACGGATGCGCTCGTCCGGCACGTTCAGCGCGCGCAGCCCGTCGTACAGGTCGCGCATGAACGCCGACGGCCCGCACAGGTAGAAGTCGTAGTCGTCGAACCACAGGATCCGCTTCAGTTGCCCGACGTCGATGCGACCTGCCCGCGCGGCCGCCCCTTCTTGAGGATGACTATCGAACCAGTGAAGCGACGCGCGCGCATCGGCGGCCGCGATGCGCGCCAGTTCCGCGGCAAACGGCCGGTCGGCCGCTTCGCGTGCGCCGTGCACGAACACGACGCGGCGCGACGGCGCGTCGTCGGCCAGTGCCCGGCGCAGCATCGCGACCATCGGCGTGATGCCGATGCCGGCCGACACGAGCACAGCCGGGCGCGGGCTCGCGAGATCGAACGCGAAGCGGCCGCGCGGCATCTGCGCGTCGAGCGTGATGCCCACCCGCGCATGATCGTGCAGCCATGCCGATACGCGCCCCTCGCGCTTCACGGTGATCCGGTAATGCGTGCCGCCGGGTGCGTCGGACAGCGTGTAGCTGCGCATCGACGGCGCGTCGCTGCCCGGCAATGCGATGCGCAGCGTCAGGTGTTGACCGGCTTCGTACGCAGGCAATGCGCCACCATCCGCCGGCTCGAAATGGAACGACCGGATCGCGCGCGCCTCGTCGACGATCTTCGCGATGCGCAGCGGCCGCCATGCGGGCGCCGATGCCGGCGCGACCGCGGCCTGCACGGGCCCGGCCGTTGCCGCGGCGCCGCCCGACGACGACGCCATCGCCGCGAACTGCGGCGCGCGCTCGACCGCCGACCACCGGAACGGCAGCACCGCCCGCATGCGCCGCACTTCCCGCACATGGAAGCGCACGACGCGTTGCGCACCGTCGAACGACGCGACGACCGGCCCATCCCACACGATCTCCGCGTGCGCGGCGACATACAGCACATCGCCGCCGTCGAAATCGACGAACAGCAGCCCCGCGCGCGGATCGTGCTGCAGGTTGCCGAGCGTGTTGAAGAACCGGTTGCCGCTGAAATCGGGCGTCGTCAGCGTGCGTGCATCGTCGACGCGCACGAAGCCCGGCATCCCGCCGCGATGCGACACGTCCGCGCCGTGCGCCGCGCCCGCGTCGGGCGACGTGTTCGCGCTCGCGACGAAGAACGTGTCGGCCTGCGCGAGCAGCGCGCGGTCCGCGTCGCTCAGCGCGTCCGACACGTCGGGCGCGACGGATGCGTCGACGTCCCGCGCAATGAAGGTCGGCTTGCGGCCCTGGATGTACTTCGCGCAATTACCGAAGCTCTGCTCGACCGCGATCGTCAGCGCCTCGCCGTCCACCGTGCGCACGACGCCGTTCACGCGATTGCGCCGCCGCGTATCGAATTCGATCCCGAGCCCGCCGAGCGGCGCGCCCGCCCGCCACGCGCCGGCCAGCGGGTCGCCCGGCAGCGCGCGCGCCGCGATGCGCAGCGTGCGGGCGTCCGGCGACGTGACGAAACCCGGCGCGCCGACCCGCAGCGTCGCCCATGGCTGCCCATGCGCATCGACGCCGCCGAGCACGAAGAACGGCAGTTGCGCGAAAAAAGTCCGGTGCTGGTCCGGCATGAAACGCCGGATGCCGCGCCGACCGGCCGCGCCCGCCGCGTCCGTCACGCCTGCGCGCTGCTGCACGGCGAGCTCGCCCGCGTGAAACGGCGGGGTCTCGAGGTCCCAGCCCGGTACGACGGCGCTCGGCGCATTCATTGCGTTCTCCTGAACAGGTGCGGTGGCCGCGCGTCAAGCGGCGAGCAGGCCCGCGCGCGTCGTCGGCATCGCGACGAAGCCCGGCAACGCCTCGATACGCGCCAGCCACGCGCGCACGTGCGGATACGGTTCGAGCGACACGCCGCCTTCCGGTGCGTGCGCGATGTACGTGTACGCGGCGACGTCCGCGATCGTCGGCTGCGCGCCAGCCGCGAACGGCTTGCCGGCCAGCTCGCGATCGATCACGTCGAGCACCTTCGCGGCCGTGCGCTTGGCCGCTTCCGGGTCGAGCTGCGCGCCGAACACGGTCACGAGCCGCGCGGCGGCCGGGCCCGACGCGATCGGGCCGGCCGCGTACGACAACCAGCGCTGCACGACGGCCGCGCCGACCGGATCGTCGGGCAGCCAGTGCGCGTCGCCGTAGCGCTTCGCGAGGTACACGAGGATCGCGTTCGAATCGGCGATCACGGTGCCGCCGTCGTCGATCACCGGCACCTGCCCGAGCGGATTGAGCGCGAGAAACGCCGGTTCGCGCTGCGCGCCGGCCGCGAGATCGACGTCGACGGTCGTGGACGGCAGCCCGAGCAGCGACAGGAACAACCGGACACGGTGCGCGTGCCCGGACAACAGGAACGAATAGACGCGGATCGGCGAAGCAGGCTTGCTGGCGGCAGACATGAAAACACTCCGGAATCTCGCGCCGCCGGGGATCGGCGACGAACGGCCCCAGCGTAGCGCTCGCGGTTCGTCGCCAGAAGACGGATAATCGCTGAAACATTATCCGCTTCCATAGGACAATCGACGATGGCCGATCTGCGCGACGTGAACCTGAACCGGCTGGCGATCTTCGTCGCGGTGGTCGAGGCCGGCTCGCTGACGGCCGCGGCCGAGCGGCTCGGCCTCGCGAAGACGGTCGTCAGCACGCACATGCAGCGCCTCGAATCCGAGGTCGGCGCGAACCTGCTGGTGCGCACGACGCGGCGGCTGAGCGTGACCGATGCCGGGCGCGTGTTCTACGACGCGTGCCGCGACATCGTGCGCGCCGCCGAAGCCGCGCTCGACGCGGTGTCGTCCGACGCCGGGCCGCTGCGCGGCACGCTGCGCGTGAGCGTGCCGATCGACTATGGCGCGCTGGTCGTCGCGCCGGCCGTCGTCGCGCTGCGCGACCGGCATCCGGCGCTCGCCGTCGAACTCGTCGCGAACGACCGCGTCGTCGATCTCGTCGCGGACAACCTCGACGTCGCGATCCGCATCGGCCGCCTCGCCGATTCGAACCATCGCGCGGTGCAGCTCGGCACCTACGAGAAATGGCTGGTCGCGAGCCCGGCGTTCGTTGCACGCCACGGGTTACCGCGCGATCCGGATGCGCTCGCCGCGCTGCCGTTCGTGATGTTGTCGTCGCTGCCGCGCCCGCATACGCTCGACCTCGACGACGCGCGCGGCGGCCACGCGTCGGTGCGCTGCGTCGCGCCGGTGGTGTCGAACACCGCGACCGCGTGCCGCGCGATCGTGCTCGCGGGCGGCGGTTTCGGGCTGCTGACGGATTTCTCGACCGCGGACGACGTCGCGGCCGGCCGGCTCGTGCGGCTGCTGCCGGGTTGGCGCACGGCGCCGGCCGGGATTCATGCGGTGTATCCGTCCACGCGGCTGCCGTCGCCGAAGGTGCGGGCGTTCATCGATGCGATGAAGGCGCGGCTCGGGCAGACGCCGATCGCGCCCACGACGAGGCGCTCACGTTCGAACTAGCGGGAAAGTGAAGAAACGCGACGGTCGGCGCTCAATACGCCTGCATGAGCCGTCTCATCAGCAATGACTTCAGATCCCTGCGCGTATCGCACACGATATGCACAGGGACCGTGTCGCCGCGCACGTCGTAGATGATGCGATTCATTCCCGCGATGACTTCGCGATACTGACTGAGGTCGATATGCGCCAGCTCATCGGGAATCCTGCCTTGAGCCGGAAAAGCACGAATCGACGCGATGGCGTCCTTGATCTGTCGATAGCGGACTTGCCAGGTTTCCGGGCCGGCGTTCGACAGAAGATAACGCCTCAACGCCTTCAAATCTTTTTCCGCCGAGCGAAGAACGACAACGCGCAACGTCATTGATCGTCGTCCTTGTCGAGGTCGGCGAAGACATCCTCGACAGGACGGAAGTGACCCTGATCGATCTCGCGATTGCCCAGCGCAAGCAACTTCAACAGCGCGAGCGTCTCTTCGTGCTCCTCATACGACTTGACGTCAAGGACAACGAGCTTCGCCTCGCCGTTCTGGGTGATGAGCATCGGCTCGCGGCTCTCCGAGATGTCCTTGACGATCTCGGCCGCGTGGCTCTTGAGATAGCTGATCGGCTTGACTTGAGTCGAGAATTTCATGGAACGCGTCCTTGGCCGGGCACCGGATGAGACCGATTATAGTCCAAATTCAGTCTCCCTCGAGGTGGCGATAGTCGCCCCTTGGCGACGCGCCTACCCGCCCGCTTCCCCCAACGTTCCCAACAGCACCTTCCTGCAACTCGCGATCATCTGCGCCTCCGGATCGCGATAGCCGGTGAGCAGCCATGCGGCGCCGACGTTCGTCATCGCGCCCACCAGCGCGAGCCCGATCAGCCGCTGCTCGGTGCGCTCCGCCGGCGTCACGGCTTCGCGCGGCACGCCGATCGCCATGATCAGCTTGCCGAAGTCGAGCAGCATGCGCTGATACGTCATGTCGGTATCCGCACTCACGCCCATCACTTCGAGCAGCAGCACGCGCGCCGCGCACGGGTCGCGCAGAAACGCGAAGAACGCGGCGAGCCCCGCGTCGACGCGCTCGCGCAGATCGCCGCCGCGCGCGGCGACCGCCTGGGCGACCGCGTCGTGCAGCTGCTGCGCGTGATGCAGATAGGTGCAGCGCAACAGATCCTCGGTGCTGTCGAATGCCGCATAGAAATAGCGATCGTTCAGCTTCGCTTCCTGGCAGATCGACCGCACGGTCGCCTTGCGAAACCCCACCGTGCCGAATACGCGCGTCGCCGCGCGGATCAACGCGTCGCGCCGCTCGGCGGCCCGTACCTCGGGCGCCACGCCGCCATACGACCGGCCTCTTTTTTCCGTTTCGAGTGCTTTCTCCATTCCGCTATTTGACATCAGGACACCCGAAAACTAAAGTGGTGACGAACAACACCACAATAGACGCGCCGCCGATGCAGCGCAAGCGGAACGGGAGGAACGACGGATGAAGGGATTTTCCGGCAAGGTCGCCGCGATCACGGGCGCCGGTTCGGGCATGGGCCGCAGCCTCGCGATCGAGCTCGCGCGGCGCGGCTGCGAGGTCGCGCTCGCCGACATCGGCGAAGCCGGGCTCGCCGGCACGGCGGCCGCGTGCGCGTGGCACGGCGTGCGCGTGAGCACGCGCCGGGTCGACGTCGCCGACCGCGACGCGGTGTTCGCGTGGGCCGATTTCGTTCGCGCCGAGCACGGCAAGGTCAATCTGATCTTCAACAACGCGGGCGTATCGCTGGCCGCCAGCGCCGAAACCGCCCGCCTCGCCGATCTCGAATGGATCGTCGGCATCAATTTCTGGGGTGTCGTGCACGGCACGCAAGCGTTCCTGCCGCATCTGCGCGCATCCGGCGACGGGCACGTCGTCAACACCTCGAGCCTGTTCGGGCTCGTCGCGATGCCGACGCAAAGCGCGTACAACGCGACCAAATTCGCGGTGCGCGGCTTCACCGAGGCGCTGCGGATGGAACTCGAACTCGACGGCGCGCCGGTGAGCGCGACTTGCGTGCATCCGGGCGGCGTCGCGACGAGCATCGTCGACGCGGGCCGCGTCGACGCCAGCATCCACGCGCTGACGGGGCAGGACGAAGCGACCCATCGCCGCCAGGCCAACCGCCTGATCAACGCGACGACGGCCGACGAGGCCGCGCGACAGATCCTCGCGGGCGTCGAGCGCAATGCGCGCCGCGTGCTGGTCGGCGCCGACGCGCGCCGGCTCGACAGGATCGCGCGGCTGCTCGGCGCCGGTTATCAGTGGCTGATGCTGCGCCACGTGCGCCGCGCCCGCGCACGCAACCTCCGCCCGAAGGAAGCCTACGCGCCGCCCGCGCGCCCCACCACACCGACGAAGGACCCCGCATGAGCTCGACGACGACCGACCGGCGCGCCGCGCCGCCCGCCCCCGACGCCCGCCGCGACCGGCGTGACGGCAACGACCTCGACGTGCTGATCGTCGGCGCCGGCCTGTCCGGCATCGGCGCGGCCTATCACCTGAAGCAGCGCTGCCCGCATGCGAGCGTGGCGATCGTCGAGGCGCGCGACGCGATCGGCGGCACCTGGGACCTGTTCCGCTATCCGGGCGTTCGTTCGGATTCCGACATGTTCACGCTCGGCTACAGCTTCCGCCCGTGGCACAGCGACAAGGCGATCTCCGACGGGCAGACGATCCTCGACTACATTCGCGACACCGCGCACGCGTACGGCATCGACAAGACGATCCGGTACGGGCAGAAAGTGATCGCGGCCGACTGGGATTCGCACCGCGCGCGCTGGACGGTGCGCGTCGAACGCACGCGCGACGGCGCGCTCGACACGCTCGTCTACACGTGCCGCTTCCTGTACATGTGCAGCGGCTACTACGACTACGACGCCGGCTACCTGCCCGACTGGGCAGGCATGGACACGTTCGAGGGCCAGCTCGTGCATCCGCAGCACTGGCCGAAGGATCTGTCGTACGCGAACCGGCGCGTGGTCGTGATCGGCAGCGGCGCGACGGCCGTCACGCTCGTGCCGTCGATGGCGGCCGATGCGCGGCACGTGACGATGCTGCAGCGCTCGCCGACCTACATCGTGTCGCTGCCCGCGCGCGACAAGATCGCGAACGCGCTGCGCCGCGTGCTGCCGTCGCGGCTCGCGCACCGGCTCGTGCGCGTGAAGAACGTCCTGCTGACGATATACCTGTACAACGTGTCGCGCCGCAAGCCCGACCGGACGAAGCGGTTCATCATCCGCGCGGCGAGCAAGCAGCTCGGCCCCGACTTCGACGTCGCGAAGCACCTGACGCCGCGCTACATGCCGTGGGACCAGCGCGTGTGTCTCGTGCCGAACGGCGACCTGTTCAAGGCGATTCGCGCGGGCCGTGCATCGATCGTCACCGACGAGATCGAGCGCTTCACGCCGACCGGCCTCCAGCTGAAGAGCGGCCAGCAGCTCGACGCGGACGTGATCGTCACCGCGACCGGGCTGAAGATAAAGATGCTCGGCGGCGCGCGGGTCACGGTCGACGGCCGCGCGGTCGATTTGTCGGAGACGGTGTCGTACAAGGGGATGATGTACAGCGACGTGCCGAACCTCGCATCGTCGTTCGGCTACACGAATGCGTCGTGGACGCTGAAGGCCGAGCTGATTGCGCGCTACGTGTGCCGGCTGCTCAATCACATGCGCGCGAACGGGTACGACACGTGCGTGCCGCGGCTCGGCGCAGGCGATCTCGGCGACGTGCCGGCCGTCAACCTGAGTTCGGGTTACATCCAGCGCGCGGCCGGCATCCTGCCGAAGCAGGGACACCGCAAGCCGTGGAAATTCCACCAGAACTACGTGCTCGATCTCGCGTCGCTGAAGTTCAGCCCGCTCGCCGATTCCGCGATGCATTTCGAACGCCGCGCCCAACCCGGCCAAGCAGCCGCCGCGCCGGTTGCCGAACCCGCACTCGACACCCGCTGAGGCCGACATGACTCCTACGCTCCATCTGATCCAGAACGTGCTGCTCGGCGTCGTCGCGGTGCTCGCCGCGCTCGCGCTGTTTACCGGTTACGTGGCCCGTCGCGTGACGCGCGCGTTTCCGCCCGAAGGCCGTTTCGTCGACATCGGCGGCGACCGCATCCACTACGTCGAATACGGCAACGGCCCGCCGATCGTGTTCGTCCACGGGCTGGCGGGGCAATGGCGCAATTTCGCGTACCTGCCGCTCACGCGGCTCGCGCAGCGGCATCGCGTGATCCTGATCGACCGGCCGGGCGCCGGCCGCTCGCTGCGCGGCGCGGCGTCGCAAGCGAACGTGTTCGCGCAGGCCCGCACGGTCGCCGCGTTCATCGACGCGCTGAAGCTCGACAAGCCGGTGCTGGTCGGCCACTCGCTCGGCGGCGCGATCGCGCTCGCAGTGGGCCTCAACCACGCGGACCGCGTGAGCCGGCTCGCGCTGATCGCGCCGCTGTCGCACGAGCAGACCGAGCCGCCTGCGCCGTTCAAGCCGCTGATGCTGCCGTCACCGCTCGTGCGCCGTTTCGTGTCGTGGACCTTCGCGATCCCGCTGACGATCCTGACGGGCCGCAATGCCGTGCGTCAGGTGTTCGCGCCGGAGGACGTGCCGCGCGACTTCCCGGTCAAGGGCGGCGGCCTGCTCGGGATGCGCCCGCACGTGTTCTACGCGACGGCGACGGACCTGCTGTCGGCGCCCGTCGACCTGCCCGCGATGGAGCGTCGCTATGCGGAACTCGCGCTGCCGGTCGACGTGCTGTACGGCCACGCCGATCCGATCCTGAACTGGCGCGCGCACGGCGAAGCGCTCGCGCGGAAATCGGCGCGCGTGCGGCTGAAGGTCGTGGAGGGCGGGCATATGCTGCCGGTCACGCTTCCCGAAGCGACAGCCGACTGGCTGCTCGAAGTCGCCGCCGCGCCGGTCGATGCCACCGCGCAGCCGGTACGCATCGCGTAGATCGCGGCAACGAAGCGGGGCCGGGTTACGTGCCCGGCAGCCGGCGCCGCGATCGAATCAGGCTTCGTCGTCGGGTATCGACAACCCGAGATCCGAGAGCACCTCGCGCGCGCTGCGGAACGCCTCGACCGCGGCCGGCGCGCCGGCGTACAGCGCGCTGTGCAGCAATACCTCGCGGATCTCGACGAGGCTCGCGCCGTTGTTGAGCGCGCCGCGAATATGGCCCTTCAGCTCCGTGCCGCGGCCGAGCGCCGCCAGCATCGCGCACGTGCACAGGCTGCGCGTCTTCAGGTCGATCCCGCCCCGCTGCCAGGTGCTGCCCCATGCATGTTCGTTCAGCCAGTCCTGCAGCGGACGCGAAAATCCGTCGAGGTCGCGCATCGCGCGCTCGACGAACGCCTCGCCCATCACGTCGATCCGCCGCGCCTTGCCGTATTCCCTGTCCTGTTCGCTCATGTCGGTGTCCTGGTTGGAGTCGGGGCCGCCTCGGCGTCGCCGGCAGCCGGGAGATGTCCTGCCATGTTCATGCGCGCGGCGCGGTTTCGTCAAAGACGCGGCGCTCGGTTCGCGGCGCGTCCGCGGCACGGACGGCCGAACGCTACGTAACATCCGGCCGGGCGTTACGGCGCCTGACGGGAACATCGCAGCCGCGACGTTCGCGCACTGCGCGTGCCCGTCGCGCGAAACCGCCATTCCTCCGTTTAAATCGCATCGATATTCCCGATTCCCGCAACAAATCGCGATACCGTTTCGCGAAACCTGTCATGGCGCGGAATTTGCAGTGAAGACCTCGACACACTTCCAATGTCGAGGCCAACATGCACACTCTTTTCAAGAAGACGACGGTAACGATGGCCGTCTCGTCACTGCTCGCGCTGTACGGCTGCGGCTCGGTCGATGGACCGACGACCCCGCCGACGATCAAGCCGAGCACGTCCGGGACGAGCGGCACGTCGGGGACTTCCGGCACGTCGGGCAGCGGTTCGTCGGGGACGTCGGGTGGCGGTAGCTCGGGGACTTCTGGTACGTCAGGCACGTCCGGTACCTCGGGCACTTCTGGTACCTCCGGCACCTCGGGCACCTCGGGCACCTCCGGCACTTCCGGCACTTCCGGCACTTCCGGCACCTCCGGCACTTCCGGCACCTCCGGCACCTCCGGCACTTCCGGCACTTCCGGCACTTCCGGCACTTCCGGCACTTCCGGCACTTCCGGCACTTCCGGTACTTCCGGTACTTCCGGTACCTCGGGCACCTCCGGTACCTCGGGTACTTCCGGCACCTCGGGTACTTCCGGCACCTCGGGTACTTCCGGCACCTCGGGCACTTCCGGCACTTCGGGCACTTCCGGTACCTCGGGCACCTCCGGTACCTCGGGTACTTCCGGCACCTCGGGTACTTCCGGCACCTCGGGCACTTCCGGCACCTCGGGCACTTCCGGCACCTCGGGCACTTCCGGTACCTCGGGCACCTCCGGTACGTCGGGCACTTCCGGTACCTCGGGCACCTCCGGTACGTCGGGCACTTCCGGTACCTCGGGCACTTCCGGCACTTCCGGCACTTCCGGCACTTCCGGCACTTCCGGCACTTCCGGCACTTCCGGCACCTCGGGCACTTCCGGTACGTCGGGCACCTCCGGTACGTCAGGCACATCCGGCACCTCGGGCACCTCCGGCACCGGCGTCACCCCTCTCGGCAACGTCCTGCAGAAATCCGGCAATCTCGTGACGGCGCTCGGCACGACGGTCGTGAACGGCGGCGGTCAGATCGGCGGCGTGCAGATTCCCGGCACGAACCCGGCGACGGCCACCAGCATCGGCAACGCGGTCGGCAGCCTCGGCAACGGCGTGCAATCGCTCGGCAACGGCGTCGCGGCCGGCCTCGGTTCGATCGGCGTGTCGGCGAACCCGCTCGGGCCGACGCTGACGTCGACCACCGGCCTGCTGACCGGCGCCGGCGGTGCGGTCAACAACCTCGGCAATGCAGTGACGAGCCTCGGCACCGGTCCGCTGTCGCCGCTCGCGCCGGCGACGACCCTGGTCGGCAGTCTCGTCAACACGGTCGGCACCGCGGTCAATTCGACCGCATCGGCGCTGAACACGGCGCTGAACAGCTCGCCGGTCCAGCAGCTCGAAACACAGCTCGGCAAGGTCATCAACCCGATCACGAATACGCTGACCGGCGGCGCCACGACGCCGGGCGTCACGCAGACGCTCGGCGGCGTCACGCTGCTCGGCGCGCCGCTCAACGGCCTGTTGAGCACGCTCGGCAACGGCATCGCGCTCGCGGGCACGAAGGTCGGCGGCGCGACCGACAACCCGGTCGGCACGAGCCTCGGCGGCGTCCTGGGGCAACTCGGCAATACGGTGACGTCGACGGGCGGCCTCGTCAACGCCAACAACGCGGGCAGTTCCAGCAGCGGCACGGGCGGCAGCAATCCGCTCGCCCCGATCACGGGCCTGCTCGGCACGTTGACGGGCGGCCTCGGCGGCGGCAGCTCGAGCGGTTCGGGCGGCACCAGCGGAACGAGCGGCACCGGCGGCGGCCCGCTCGCGCCGATCACCGGCCTGCTCGGGACGGTGACGGGCGCACTCGGCGGCATCGGTTCGAGCGGCACCAGCGGCACGGGCGGAACGAGCGGGACCGGCGGCACCAGCGGCACCGGTGGCGCAGGCCTCGGCGGCCTGCTGGCGCCGGTCACCAACCTCGTCAACGCACTGACGCCGCTCGGCGCGAGCCTCACCGGCACCGTCACGACGCCGGGCGGCAACGTGTCCGGCACGCTCGGCGGGGTGCTGACGAGCGGCCCGGTCGGCACGCTCACGGGTGCGCTGGGAACGCCGGCCGGTTCGGCCGGCGCCACCGGCACGGTCGGCTCCGGCGGCGCAACCGGCACCGTGACGACGCCGGGCGGCAGCGGCTCCGTGGTGACCGGCCTGACCGGCAGCACGGGCGGCGCCGCCGCGGGCGGCACCGGCAACCTGCTGTCGCCGGTGACCAACCTGCTCGGCGGTCTGCTGGGCGGCGGCACCAAGAAGTAAGCAACGCATCACGCATCGCATCAGAACGACAGGCCAATGGCCGGGCGCGCATCCATAAACAGCCCGGCCGACGGCCGGCGTCACCCGCCCAGCGGGGGCGCCGGCCCTCACACCCACGAGGATCCGATCATGAACTCCACGCTCGACGGCGTCGTCGCTGCCCCGGACCACCCACCCCGCTCCGCCACGCCGTTACGCGCCGGCCTGCTCGGCATCACGGCCGGACTCTTCGCGCTGTGGGTGACGCGCGACCACCCGGCCCTCGACGCGGCCACCCGCGCGGTCATCGCGAGCCTCGCGATCATCGGCACGATCGCGCTGCACGAACTCTTCGTCTCGCGCGTCTACCTGCGTCCGAGCGCGGGGCTGTCGCGGCAGGCCGTCCGGCCGCTCGGCATCGCGCGCGTGGCGACGCGGCTCGGCGCGCTCGCGTCGGTCTATGCGGGCATCGGCGCGATCTACTGGCTGCTGCCCGAATACCACGGCGCGTTCTACCTGCCGTTCTGGTCGCTGCTGCGCTCGCTCGCGCCGTACGTGATCGTCGCCGCGCCGTTCTACTTCGCGTGGATGGACCGCCACCAGCGCGAGACCGACGACGCGTATCTGCTGTGGGGCCGCTTCCTGTTCCGCCGCGAGCAGCCCGCGAGCTGGAAGCCGGTGCGCGAGATGCTGGCCGGCTGGGGCGTGAAGGCGTTCTTCCTGCCGCTGATGACCGTCTACCTGTCGAAGGACGCCGATCACCTGAGCGCGTCGCTCGCGAACGCGATGCATGCGCCGATGACGATCGCGACCTTCGTGTTCATGTACGACCTGTCGTTCACGATGGACCTGATGTTCGGCACCGTCGGCTATCTGTGCACGTTCCGCATCCTCGACAGTCACGTGCGCACCGTCGAGCCGACGACGCTCGGCTGGGTGGCCGCGCTGATCTGCTATCAGCCGTTCTGGTCGCTGATCTCGAACAACTACATCCGCTACGAAGGCTCGATGTTCTGGGACAACTGGCTGCTGTCGGCGCCGACGCTGCGCGTGATCTGGGGCGCGACGATCATCCTGCTGCTGCTGACCTACGCGCTGTGCACGATCTCGTTCGGCCTGCGGTTCTCGAACCTCACCAACCGCGGGATCATCACGTCGGGCCCGTACCGCTTCACGAAGCATCCGGCGTACATCACGAAGAACCTGTCGTACTGGATGGTGTCGGTGCCGTTCGTCGAGCCGCTCGGCTGGCAGGTCGGGCTCATGCACTGCGCGGGGCTCGTCGCGGTCAACCTGATCTACTACGTGCGGGCGAAGACGGAAGAGCGTCATCTGATGCGCGATCCCGACTATCGCGCGTATGCCGAATGGATCGCTCAGCACGGGCTGTTCGCGCGGATCAGGCAGGCATTCGGCGCGCGGCAGGCGGTGTGACGGCGCGACCGGGGGCGGCCTCCGTGCCGCTCCCGTCCCTCGCGCGGGTGTCGACCTGCCCGTCGCGGACTTCCCACCCGCCACGACGCGTTCCGCGCATGCCCTCCAGCGCCTGGCGATGCACTTTCGCGTGCATCTGCCGAACGCTTCAGCGCGCCCCATGCGGCCAATTGTCGCGAAACGCCGCGATTCTCCGCTTTTCGTCGCCTTTCTCCGTCAGTCCGATTGCCCGACTCCGATGCGTCGCGTATGGTGCTGGCCGTCCGCGTACGATCCGTCGCCGGACACCCGACCGTCGCCCCGCGCGACGGCCGTGCGGGCCGTGCCCGCCGCTCACCGTCTCCGCGACGCCGCCTGCCGGCGCCGCGCGTTCATGAGGAAAGAGGCGTGATCCACAAAGTCCTGATCCTGTTCGCACTCTGCATCGCGGGCCTCGCCGCGATCGCCGCCGGTTTCCAGCACATCCCCAGCTGATTCGCGGCCCCGGCTCGCTTCGCCGAGCCCGGGGGCCGCACCCGCTTCCGTTCCCTTTTGCGATGAACCTCTTTCCCGAACCGCCCGGGACGGGCGGCTTTTGCCATGCGTATCGACGTACAGCATTCCCAGCACGACATCGACGACGAACTCGACACCCTTCATGAACGCCTGCACCAGCCGGGCCATCGCCTGCACGGACTGCCGGCCGTCGCGCTCGGCCGCTCGGGCCTGATCGTCCGCCACCGCGAAGCGGACGGCGAATACTTCCTGTATGTCGAGGATCCGGCCGCGCGCCAGCTCGCCGGCTATACGGTGTTCAACCGCCTGCCCGAACTCCCGCGCCGCGCCGACCGCTACCTGCGCGCGCCGCATACGCGGCTGCGCGGCTCGGCGCAACGCCGGGGCCTCGCGACGGCGCTGTACCGCTGGGGGCTCGACGCGGGCCTGTGCCTGATCAGCGGCGCGCGCCAGTCGGTCGGCGCCGCGCAGTTGTGGACGGCGCTCGCGCAAGATTACCGGCATGGCTTCGTCGATGTCGAAGGCCGCGCGCTGCGCTATCTCGGCGAAACCGTTGCCGACGACGTGCACGGCGCGCTGCATACGCGGCGGCTGTTGCTCGGGCGCGGGTGGGGCATCGGCGAATTCGCGCAGGCGGCCGGGATGGCCGGCGTGGCATCCGGCACGATGCGATGGCCGGTATCGTCGGACCCACGCGGCCATGCAGGCGCCTGATCGGGACGATGGTCGTCACGATTTGCCAGGGACACGGGCCGCACGTACCGGAAGACGATCGATCCGACGACCGTGCAGCCGTCGCGGCCAGCCATCGCGCATGGTCGCGCGAGTGCGTTACTGACTTGCGCGCTGAAGCGCCTGGCGACCGCGTTCGAGAATCTGCCAATCCTGCTCGGCCGCCGATCGTTCGCCGGGGAACCTGCGCGCGTATTGCAAAAGCAGGTCGGCCCAGCGCGCATCCCGCTCGATCGCATCGAGATTTCGCTGCTGCTCCGGCATTCTCGATTGCAACAGGACAGCAAAAGCAAGTTGGCTGCCGACAAATTCAGCCGTCGTGGCCATTCCCCAGTTTCTTTTCGGCCCGCAAAATGCGAACGACGCGGCAAGACGCTCGGATTTGACGAACGCATCCTGGTTTGCCTGTTGCTGAATCATCCGGGTCGCTTCTGCGATCTCCATTTTCAAATGCGCCGGATCGCAGACCGGTTGGTTCGCGGAAGCCGCGATCCTGTCGAGCGCAGTCTGCACGTTTCGATCGTCGGATGGGCGCGCGACATCGTCACGCGTGGACGAACGACCGGCACAAGCGCTGGCCAGCACGGTGGCGGCAACGAGAATCAGAGCATTCCAGCGCTTCATGAGCGAATCATTCCGCAAAAAAAGATTTCCGGGCCGACGAAAAGCAGACCGTGATTGTAGTGCCTGCGATCGGATCGGCCGGCGATCGCGCGCACGGTGCGATAATGCGTCCGCCCCCACGTATCGCATTCCCGGACCCTCGCCGATGGCCATCGCTCCCCGCCGCCGCATCGACATCGTCGCGCTGTGCGGCAGCCTGCGCGCGCAGTCGTACAACGCGGCGCTGCTCGACGCAGCCGCGCGCGTCGCCCCGCCCGGCATGCGCATCGCACGCTTCGATCGTCTCGGCGAGTTCCCGCTGTTCAATCCCGATGCCGAATACCCGACGCCCGCCGCGGTGCGCGATCTGATCGACCGCCTGAACGCGGCCGACGGCGTGCTGATCGCCAGCCCGGAATACGCGCACGGCGTCACCGGCGTGATGAAGAACGCGCTGGACTGGGTCGTGGGATGCGAGGCCGTCGTGTACAAGCCCGTGGCCGTGTTGAACGCGTCGCCGCGCGCGACGCATGCGGATGCGGCGCTGCGCGAAACGCTGTCGGTGATGTCGGCGCGCATCGTCGAGCCTGCATCGATCGCGCTGCCGATCCTCGGGAGCCGGCTCGATGCGGCGGGCATCGCCGCGCATCCGCCGTTCGCGTCGGCGCTCGTCGACGCATTGCACGCGCTGCGCGCGGCGATCGACGACACGAGCGCCGGCCGGTAGGCGATCCACGCGCCGAACGCATGCGGCGTAGCGTTATCGCGCCTTCGCGCGCGTCGTCTTTCTCGCCGGTTTGGCCGCTTTCGCGCGCGGCGCTTCCTTCTCGGGCTGCGCGCCGCCGCCGACGAGATCCTCGAGCCATGCGAGCGCATCGACGTACGACAGGAACTGCTGCAGGTAGTCCGGCGACAGCTCGCGCATCGTCGCGAGCGAGCGGTGCACGAGGCTGTTCGAATTGAGCGGCCCCGCGTTGCGCGGCACCTGGTCGAGCGACTGCCGGTATTGCTGTTCCGTGCGGACTTTCGACCACGTCGCGCGGAAGTAGTCGACGAGTTCTGGATCGAGCCCGCGCCGGTCGGCCTGCGCATCGCGCGCGAGCCCTTCGACGAGCGCGGCAAGCGCGCCGCGCGCGGGCGCCTCCGCAGCGGCTTTCCCCGTCTCGCGCGGGGTGTCGGCGTCATTGCCGCGCGCGACGAGCGCCGCGAACCCTTCGAGCAGCGTCGCCAGCCGCGCATCGACCAGCGCGCGTGCGGCGCCGTCGAGCACGGCCGCGCGCCGTTCGAGCGCGTCGATCCGGTGAAAGCGCACGGGATCGAGCCGATCGGCGCCCTGCTCGCGCCATGCGTCGAGCGTCGCGCGGACGTGCATCGCATCGCCCGTCACTTTGCCTTTCCTCCGTTCGACGCCGACTTGCGCGGCACCGGCGCGATTTCCACGCGGCGGTTCTTCGCGCGGCCTTCGTCGTCCGCATTCGAGCTGACCGGCTGTTCGGAACCGAACGCGGCCGCGAACACCGACGAGGCCGGCACGCCGGCATCGATCAGCGCGCGCGTGACCGTCAACGCGCGCTTGGCCGACAGTTCCCAGTTGTCCGCGAACAGGCGGTTACCGGCGTGCACCTGCTGGTCGTCGGCGAAGCCGCTGACCATCAGGATCTCGTCGCGCGTCTTCAGATACGTGGCCAGCGGGCTGGCCAACGTCTTCAGCAGGTCGCGGCCCGCGGGCTGCAACTGGTCGGAGTTCAGCGCGAACAGCACGTTGCCGCTGATGCCGATGCGTCCGTTCACGAGCGTCACGCGGCCGGCCGCGAGCGGCCCGGCGAGGGCCTGTTCGAGCGACTTGCGCTGCTGCGCCTCGAGCTGGCGTGCACGCACCGCTTCCTCGAGCTTCGACGTGAGCTGAAGCTGCATGCCGATCACGCCGACGAGGATCAGCACGAACGCGCCGAGCAGCACCGACATCAGGTCGGCGAACGCGGGCCACACCGGCGCCGATTGCGCGCCGCCGTCGATTTCGTCGTGCATGCGTTACGCTCCGACGGGCGCCCGCCGGCCGGCGAGCTGCTGCAGGTCTTCGACGATCTGCTTCTGCGACATCACGCTCAGGTCGATCACCTCGCGCGCCTGCGCGACGTAGTACTCGAGCTGTTCGTCGCTGCGTGCGAGCGATTTCTCGAGCGCGGCTTCGATACGCTGCAGATGGGTCAGCAACTTGTCGTTCGATTCGCCGAACACCTGCACGGCCATCCCGAACGCGTCGCCGAGGCTCGCCACTTCGACGGCGCCGGCCGTGACCTGCGCGGCCACCGAATCGAGCTTGCGCGTCTCGGCGTCGACGGTGTCGTTGAAGCGCGCGCCGACGCGATCGAGCAGGTCGGCCGACGTGCTGACGAGCGCGTCGATCGCGGCGCGCTGTTCGGTCGACGCGTGGTTGACCGCGCCGAGCAGCGTCTCCAGCGTCGCGAGCAGGCGGCTGCGCTCCTCGAGCGTCGCGGTGTCGCGCACCATGCTGTCGGACAGGCGCTGGCGCAGCTCGGCGACGACGTCGGCCGCGGCCTTCGGCGCCTCCGACGCGGCCTGCACGAGGCGCGAGATTTCGTTGATCGTGTCGCTCGCGTGAACCTGCGCCTGCGCGGTGATGTCGTTCGCGGTGCGGGCCAGCGTGTCGCAAATGTCCTGCTGGCGCGCCGCGGCCTGCGCACTCGTCTGCGCCCATTCGTCGCGCAGCGCGGCCGCCATCGCCGCGAGCGAATCGCTCCAGGCAGCGAGGCGCTCTTCGTCGCGTGCGGCCAGTTGCGATTGCAGGCCGGTATGCGATTCGCGGATCGTCGACAGCAGATCGTTCGAGCGTTGTTCGAACGTCGACGCCTGTGCTGTCAAGTCACGCGTCGTTTGCGCGAGTGCGTCGCAGATTTCCTGCTGACGGCCGGCGCTGTGCACGCCTGCGCGCTGCCACTCTTCGCCGAGCTTCGCGGCCATCGCGGCGAGCGAATCGTTCCACGCCGACAGACGCTCTTCATCGCGTGCGGCCAGTTGCGATTGCAGGCCGGTGTGCGATTCGCGGATCGTCGTCAGCAGGTCGTTCGAGCGTTGTTCGAACGTCGACGCCTGTGCGGCCAGGTCGCGCGTCGTTTGCGCGAGGGCGTCACAGATTTCCTGCTGACGACCGGCACTGTGCACGCCTGCGCGCTGCCACTCTTCGCCGAGCTTCGCGGCCATCGCGGCCAGCGAATCGTTCCACGCCGACAGACGCTCCTCATCGCGCGCCGCCAGTTGCGATTGCAGGCCGGTATGCGACTCGCGGACCGTCGACAGCAGATCGTTCGAGCGTTGTTCGAACGTCGACGCCTGCGCGGCGAGATCGCGCGTCGTTTGCGCGAGTGCGTCGCAGATTTCCTGCTGACGGCCCGCGCTGTGCGCGCCCGCACGCTGCCATTCTTCGCCGAGCTTCGCGGCCATTGCGGCGAGCGAATCGTTCCAGGCAGCGAGGCGCTCTTCATCGCGCGCCGCCAGTTGCGATTGCAGGCCGGTGTGCGATTCGCGAATCGTCGTCAGCAGATCGTTCGAGCGTTGCTCGAACGTCGACGCCTGCGCGGCGAGATCGCGTGTCGTTTGCGCGAGGGCGTCGCAAATTTCCTGCTGACGGCCCGCACTGTGCGCGCCCGCACGCTGCCATTCGTCGCCGAGCTTCGCGGCCATCGCCGCGAGCGAATCGTTCCAGGCCGACAGACGTGCTTCGTCGCGCGCCGCCAGTTGCGTCTGCAAACCCGCGTGCGACTCGCGCATCGCGGCGAGCGTCGCGGCCGAATGGCGTTCGAACGTCGCGGCGGCTTCGCCCAGCGCGCGCGCATGCTGGCCGGCCAGCGTCTCGCCGGCCTGCTCCTGGCGCGACAGCGCGTCGCGCCATACGTCCGACAGGCGGCCTTCGGTCGATTCGAGGCGCGTCGCGACGCCGTCGAGCAGATCCGACGAACGCTGCGCGAACGTGTCGGCGAACTGGCCGAGCGTCGTCTGCAACTGCTGCGCGACGGCATCGCTCGCGCGGCGCTGTTCGTCGAGCGCGCGGTTCCACACGGCCGTCACGTTGCCGGCGGTCTTCTCGAAGCCGTCCGTCAGCCCGTCGAGCTGCCGCTGCACCGCGCCCGTCACGGTGTCGCGCAGCGCGGCCATCTCCTGCGCGAGCCCCGTCATCGTCGCGGCGACGACCGGCTGCAGCGCCGCACCGGCCACGCGCGCGCTTTCGGCGGCGCTTTCCTTCAGCGCGTCGCCGACGTTCGACGCAAGGCCCGCGTACGCGCGCTCGGTCCGCTCGAAAAACGCCTGCTGACTTTCGAGCTGGCGGTCGTGCAGCGCGACGCTGCGCGCCTCGAGCGTCGTCATCATCGTCTGCAGCCGGTCGACCAGCGCCGGCATCACGTCGGCCTGGCGCTGCAGCAGCCGGAACGATTCGTCGCGCTGATGCGCGGACGAATGCACGCGCAACGTCGTCGCGATCTTCGCATCGAGCTGCTGGGCTGCATCGATCCGCTCGCGGCGCACGAGCGCGGACAACAGCCCAAGCATCGCGGACGTGGCCACCCCGGCGATCGACGTGCCGAACGCGAACCCGAGCCCCTTCACCGGCGCGATCAGCGACGCGCGGATCGCATCGAGATCGGTCGCGCTCTCGAGCGCGGCGCCCGTGCCCTTCAGCGTGACGACCATCCCGAGCAGCGTGCCGAGCATGCCGAGCAGCACCAGCAGGCCGACGAGATAAGGCGTGAGCGCCGGGCCCGGCAGCGCGACGCGCGCGCCTTCGACCCGTGCGCGCACCGCGCCGCGCAGGCCCGGATGCAACGTATCGAGCCACGTGTCGAGTTTCGCGGGCGGGGCGTTCAGGCCGGCGACCGCGTGCGACAGCGTGGCGGTCGCCTGCCGGTAGCGCAGCAGCTCCCATGCGCCGGCGACGTAGCACGCGCCGATCAGCAGCGTGACAGCCGACGCCAGCGGGTTCGACGCGACATAGCCGGCGCCGATCCAGCCCACTGCGAGCAGACCGGCGACGAAGACAACGAGATCAAGACGAATTCTGGACATAGCGTGTTGATTAGCAGGTGCGAAGGGCCGCGAGCAGCCCGTCTACCGTTTGAAATCGGACTTCGAGTTCGGCTAGCAGGATGCTTTGCATCTCGTCGCGAAACGTATCGAGCCATGCGCCGGGCACGATCGCCGCGACGGTCGCGGTGTCGGCCGCCGTGCCATCGGCGGCAGGCGCGAATGCGTCGGGCGCATCGCGACCGGCGGCCGTCGCGGCCGCGGATTCGGCCTCGGCCAGTGCCTGCCGCTCCGCGTCGCGCAACCGCGCGAAGCGCGTGCCGAGCAGCGCGGGCACGGCCGACAGCAGGCTGCGCTCGCGCGCGCCGAGCACGCGCTCCATGATCGTGTCGAGCGTCGCGAGCCGCGCCATCCCGGACGAGCGCGCGGCGAGCGCGACCCGCAGGCGGCCGCGCAATTGGCCGATCGCCGTTTCCATGTCCTGCTGCAGGGTCAGATAACGCTGGCGGAAGTCCGCGAAATCGGCCGTGTCGGCGGCCGGCGGCGGCGGGTCGCCCGGCCGCCGACGCGCGCGCGGCCGGTGGCTGGCCGCGATCGCCTGCGCGAGGTCGTGGCGCACGCGCGCGCAGTCGCGCTCGGCGTCGTAGCCGCGCACGCCGGCCGCAATGCCCGGCGGGCTCGCGTTCAGCGCGGACGACAGCGTGATCGCGTCGGTCCAGCCGAGCCACTGGCTCAGCCGGTCGGACAGCGTCTGCCGGGATTCCGCGACGTCGGCATCGGCCAGGCGCGCGAGCAGCCGGACGAGCGTCGGACCGCTCAACGCCGGGCGCGGAGATGCTTGCACCATGCTGCAAACCGTCAAAAAAGGCAGCAGTTTACACGTCGTCGGGCAGTCGACCGCCGGAATCGGGGAAGCGGTGCGGTTCGGCGCGTCGTGCGCCCCGCGCGGACGCCCGTCGCGCAAGGCTCGGCGGGCAGCGGCAACGGGCGGAAAACAGGCTCGGCGGCGGCCGGTGGGCGGCCGCGCCATCGGGACGCGATGCGTTCGCGACACACCGACGCGCGTTCGGGCGTTCGGGCGTTCGGGCGAGCGAGCGGGCCCGAGCGGCCCGGCCGGTTCCCGCCGCTAACCGGCGACGGCCATGGCCGGCCGCTGCCACGCGCTGATAACGAAGCGCTCAGATCCCCGCTTTCGGTGCATTCAGGATCAGCCGCAGCCCGAGCAGCGCGATCGCACCGGCCGCGATGCGGTCGACCCATTTCTTCGCGCGCAGGTAAAGTTCGCGCGGCCGACGCGTCGAGAAGCACAGCGCGACGAGCGTGTACCAGCCGAATTCGACCGCGAACACGAGCGGCGGCAGCACGAGGTAACACCACAGCGGCGGATGCTGCGGAAGCAGCGCCGCGAAGATGCTGCCGTACCAGATCGCCGTCTTCGGGTTGCTGAGCTGGGTCGTGAGGCCGGTCCAGAACGACTTGCGCGCGTTGCCGCCGGCCATCGCCCGCGGATCGTCCATCGCGATCGGCCGATCGGCGCCGCGCCAGATCTTCGACGCCATGTAGATCAGGTAAACGCCGCCCGCCAGCTTGAGGCCCACGTACAGCCATTCGACCGCCTGCAGCAGCGTATAGAGCCCGGCCAGCGCGACGCCGCCGAACACGATGCCGCCGATGCCCATGCCGAGCGCGGTGGCGAGCCCGTCGCGACGCGACAGCCCGATCGAATTGCGGGCCACCAGCACGAAGCTCGGGCCCGGAATCATCGCGCCGAGAAACAGCGCAGCCAGGATGGCGAGTACGGCAGCCGATGCGGTCATCGACGTCTCCTTGGTCAGCGACGCCGCTGCGCCGGCGCCTGCGTGTCGTTTCCGACGGGTGGGGCCGTCGATTCTGGCACGCTTCGCGCGTGACCGAAAGCGGCTGTGCGCTGCTATGCTGGCCCTCTTTCCCGTCATTCCGCGCCGCCCGTCGTGTTCAATCCGGTGCCCGGCACGGAGTTTCTCGCGCGATCTGTAACAACCACATCTCGCACGACTGGCCGCTCGCCCTCCCCGGTGCCCGACGGCCTACTTTTGACGAACCGGAGACTCTCGTGACCGACCCGACGATGACGCGCGAACAGTTCGAGCGCGACGATTTCAACGACCGCTGCCTGTTCACGGGCGTGCCAATCGAAGGTAAGAAGAAAGGCGAACATGTCATCCCGCGCTGGCTCATCGAGGACTACGGGCTGCAGGCCCAGCGAATCGAGATGGGCGATACGACGCGCCAGGCGGCCATGAAGGAGTTCCGCTCGCCAGCCGATCCGGTCGCCAACGGGAAGTTCGGTGCACTGGAAGACAAGGTCAAACGCGGCCTCGCGAGCATCGACGAACTGCATCTGTGGCAAAAGAAAATTTCAGCCGGCATGGTGCTGAATCACTGGAGGATGGCCCGCAACGTTTGCCATCCCGGTGCACCCATCCAGTTCGACACGCGCTATCTCGCGTTTGCACTCCAGGACTTCCGGAAAGAATTCAGCGAGTATCTGGCGGCTCCTTACGCGCGCACGGGTTCGACACTGTGTCTGCCTACCCGCGTTCCGTCCGGTTGGATCGCTCATTCGTTCGGCGCGGTCATCAAGGAGCACGATGCGGGCCACGACGCGATCTTGCCGTTCTGTATGGTAGCGGTCAGCCACGGCGGGCAGTTGATCGTGTCCGTGCTGTTCGACCCCGAGCAAACCTTCGAATCCCACCGGTTGGCGCAGGAATGGGCGGCAAGGAAACTCGACGTCAGCGTATCCCCACTGCCCGTCCAGGCCGCGCTGGCAGTCAGCTTCGCGGAGCACATCACGGCAGCCGGTGAGGCGGCATTCGGCGAGCCTCAAGCATTCGATCCGCTGCTTGAGTTGGTCGCCTACCAGCTCGGCATCGAAATCGATCTCGCAACCTGGCACTATCGCCCGCGCGCAGCCGGCTGACATCGGGCGCGCCGGCACATCCGTCACCCTCCCGATATTCTGCCCCAATCATGCCGACACTCCGCCTGCTACTCTCGCTGCTCCCGCTCCTCGCCGCATTCCCGCTCGGCGCCCGCGCCGACGGCCTGCCGGCGTCGATCGCCGCGCAACTGCCGCCCGGCTACCAGCCGCTGCTCGCGCAAGCCGGCCCCGGTCTCGACGATGGGCGGCGCAGCTTTCTCGTCGTCGTGCATCGCGCGGTCGATACGCGCGACCAGCCGTCGCCGCGCCCGCTGCTGATCTACGAGGAACAGGCCGACCACACCTACCGGCTCGCCACGCGCAACGACCAGGTCGTGCTGCGCGCGAACGAAGGCGGCCAGTGCGATCCGTTCGATCCTGAAGATGCGGCCGACAACGGCCTTTCGGTGAAGGGCCGCTATTTCACCGTGCAGAATGTCGTCGCGTGCGGGCAGCACTGGACCGACTACGTCACGTTCCGCTACGACCCGCGCACGCACGGCTGGCTGTTTTCGAGCCAAATCGTCACCGAATCGTTTCCGCTCGACGACAAGCCCGACCACGTCACCGTCACGCGCGCCGACGCGCACCGTCCGGTGTCGTTCGGGCAATGGAAGCGCAAGGACTAGCCTCCCGGTACGCACCCGCGCCGCGGCGGCGCCGTTTTTCAATCCGGCGCGTCGAGCGCGCGCCGCTCGCGACACCCGGCCAACGGGTCTACCATAGGCGCTCGTTGCCCGTGGGCGACCGCCGGCACGGCATGCGGCTTGCGCCTGCCCCTTTCCTCGTTGCCCCCGCACAGGAGGACGTCATGACGCAACACTTCGATGCGATCGTCATCGGCACCGGCCAGGCCGGGCCGCCGCTCGCCGCGCGGCTCGCCGGCGCCGGCATGAAAGTCGCGATCGTCGAGCGCGGCCGCTTCGGCGGCACCTGCGTGAACACCGGCTGCATCCCGACCAAGACGCTGATCGCGAGTGCGTACGCCGCACAGCTCGCACGACGCGCCGGCGAATACGGCGTGTCGATCGGCGGCCCCGTCACCGTCGACATGAAAGCGGTGAAGGCCCGCAAGGACCAGATCTCCGGCCGCTCGAACCGCGGCGTCGAGCAATGGGTGCGCGGCCTCGACAACACGACCGTCTTTCAGGGTCATGCCCGATTCGAGCGCGCGAACGCGGTGCGCGTGGGCGATGAACTGCTCGAGGCCGAACGCATCTTCATCAACGTCGGCGGACGCGCGCAGGTGCCCGCGATGCCGGGCCTCGACTCGGTGCCGTACCTGACCAACTCGACGATGATGGACGTCGACTTCCTGCCCGACCATCTCGTAATCGTCGGCGGCAGCTACGTCGGCCTCGAATTCGGCCAGATGTACCGCCGCTTCGGCTCGCGGGTCACGATCGTCGAGAAAGGCGCGCGCCTCGTCCAACGCGAGGACGAAGACGTGTCGCAGGCCGTGCGCGAGATCCTCGAAAACGAAGGGATCGACGTGCAGCTCGACGCGAACTGCCTGAGCGCGCGGCGCGACGGCGACGGCATCGTGGTCGGCCTCGACTGCGCGGGCGGCGGCCGCGACGTCGCGGGCTCGCACCTGCTGCTCGCGGTCGGGCGCGTGCCGAACACCGACGATCTGGGGCTCGACCGCGCGGGCGTCGACACCGACGCGCGCGGCTACATCACCGTCGACGACCAGTTGCGCACCAACGTGCCCGGCATCTGGGCGCTCGGCGACTGCAACGGGCGCGGCGCGTTCACGCACACCGCGTACAACGACTACGAGATCGTCGCGGCCAACCTGCTCGACGACGACCCGCGCAGGGTGTCCGACCGCATCGCGGCCTACGCGATGTACATCGATCCGCCGCTCGGCCGCGTCGGCATGACGCTCGCGCAAGCGAAGCAGACGGGCCGCCGGCTGCTGGTCGGCACGCGTCCGATGACGCGCGTCGGCCGGGCGGTCGAGAAAGGCGAAAGCCAGGGCTTCATGAAGGTGATCGTCGACGCGGACAGCCACGCGATCCTCGGCGCGTCGATCCTCGGCGTGACCGGCGACGAAGTGGTGCACGGCATGCTCGACGTGATGACCGCCGGCGCGCCGTACACGACGATCAGCCGGGCGATGCATATCCACCCGACCGTGTCGGAGCTCGTGCCGACGCTGCTGCAGGACCTGCATCCGGTCGACTGACGCACGGCAGGCGGGCGGCCGCGCACCGCGCGCCGGCGGTATGCGAAGATGGCCGCTCGCCACGCCATCCGGGAACGCCATGGACCGCCTGCAAGCGATGCAGATCTACGTACAGATCGTCGAACGCGGCAACTTCACGCAGGCCGCCGATGCGCTGCAACTGCATCGGCCGGCCGTCACGAAAGCGGTGCAGCAGCTCGAACAGGCGCTCGGCGTCCGGCTGCTGAACCGCAGCACGCGCCGCGTCAGCGTGACGGCCGAGGGCGAGGCGTTCCATGCGCGCTGCGTGCAGTTGCTCGGCAGCATCGACGAGGCATTCGCGTCGTTCCCCAGGCAACGCGCGGTGCCGAAGGGTCGGCTGCGGATCGACATCGCGCTCGCGCTCGCGAAGACGGTCGTGATTCCGGCGCTGCCCGATTTCCAGCAACGCTATCCGCAGATCGAACTCGTGCTCGGCACGAGCGACCAGCCGGCCGATTTGATCGGCGAAGGCATCGACTGCGTGGTGCGGGTCGGGACGCTGAAGGATTCGAGCATGGTCGCGCGCACCGTGGGCGCGGTGCACATGGCCACGTGCGCGTCGCCGGCCTATATCGCACGCCATGGCTTGCCGCGCACGCTCGACGAGCTGCGTACGCATCGCGCGGTCAACTTCTTCACCGGCCGCAATCGCCGCGTGCTCGAATGGACGTTCCGCCCGCACGGCGAAACCGTCGCGGTGAAACTCGCGAGCAGCCTGCTCACCGACAACTCGGAAGCGCTGCTGTCGTGCGGGCTCGCCGGCCTCGGCATCGTGCATGCGTTGCGGCCCGCGCTGCAGCCGAGCATCGACGCGGGCCGGTTGATCGAGCTGCTGCCCGGCGTGCCGGCCGTGCCGAAGCCGGTGTCGGTGCTGTACCCGAACCGCGCGCATCTGCCCGACAAGGTACGCGCGTTCATCGACTGGCTGACCGAGCTGTTCGCGCGGCGTTATCCGGCGTAGCGCGGGTTCGCGTCGATTGTTATTTGTCCAATAACAATCAATGATCGGGCCGCGCGTTTATCCGGCGCGGGCGCCCGCCTACGATGCTGCTTCATCGACACCCGTTCACCGAAGGAGCGCTCCATGGCCCGCATCGTTCGTTTCCACCGCGTCGGCGGCCCCGACGTACTGCAGATCGACACCGTCGACGTGCCCGCGCCGGGCCCCGACGACATCCAGCTACGCGTGAAGGCGATCGGCCTCAATCGCGCGGAAATCATGTTCCGTCGCGGCGAATACACGTTCATGCCGAGTTTCCCGGCGTCGCTCGGCTACGAGGCGTCGGGCGTGGTCGCGGCGGTCGGCCGCAACGTGACGGCGTTCGCCGAAGGCGACGCGGTAAGCGTCGTGCCAGCATTCTCGTTCGCCGACTACGGAATGTACGGCGACGTGGTCAACGTGCCCGCGCATGCGGTGGTCAGGCATCCGGACAGCCTGTCGTTCGAGGAAGCGGCCGCGACGTGGATGATGTTCGTGACGGCCTACGGCGCGTTGATCGAACTCGGCGGGCTCCAGCGCGGCGATGCGGTGCTGGTCGGCGCCGCGTCGAGCAGCGTCGGGCAGGCCGCGATCCAGGTCGCGAACCAGATCGGCGCGGTGCCGATCGCGCTGACGCGCGGCGAATCGAAGCGTCGGGCGCTGCTCGATGCAGGCGCGAAGCACGTGATCGTCGGCAGCCCCGCCGACCTGCCGCAACAGGTGGCCGAAATCACGGGCGGCATCGGCGCGCGTCTCGTGTTCGACCCGGTCGGCGGCCCCGACGCGGCGAACCTGCTGCGCGCGCTGGCCACCGGCGGCACGTTCTTCCAGTACGGCGCGCTCGACCCGCGCGACATCCCGGTGCCGGTGATGGACCTGCTCGCGCGCCACCTGACGCTGCGCGGCTACGAGCTGTTCGAGATCACCGGCAGCGCGCAACGGCTCGAACGCGCGAAGCGCTTCATCGTCGACGGGCTCGCGGCCGGCACGCTGAAGCCGCGAATCGATCGCACGTTCGCGTTCGACGACATCGCGGACGCGCACCGCTACATGGAAGCCGGCGCGCAGGTCGGCAAGATCGTCGTCACGGTCTGAGCCGCGCCCATGGCGAGCGGCGCGCGCCGCTCGTCAGCTTTCGAAATACCGCGGCCGGTCGATATCGGCCAGCAACCGCGGCTGCGTCGGCGCCCAGCCGAGCGATGCCCGTGTGCGCTCGCTGGTTGCGGGCGCATCCATCCCCGCAAACATCGCGAACCAGCCGAAGTGCTCGCCGGCTTCCGCCGCCGACTTCGCGACGACCGGCACGTTCAGCCGCCGGCCGATCACCTCGGCGATCTCGCGGAACGGCACGCCCGTATCGTCGACCGCGTGATAGCGCGCGCCGGCCGCGCCGCGTTCGATCGCGAGCCGGTACACACGCGCCGCGTCGAGCCGGTGCACGGCCGGCCAGCGGTTCGCGCCGTCGCCGACGAACGCCGATACGCCCTTCTCCCGCGCGAACGCGATCAGGCGCGGCACGAACGCGTGATCGCCGTCGCCATGCACGGACGGCGGCAGGCGGACGACCGACGCATGCACGCCGCGCGCTTCCAGCGCGACCGCGGTCGCTTCGGACGCACGCGGATAGCTCGCCGACACCGGCACGTGCGGATCGTCCTCCGTCGCCGCGCGGCCGGGCGCGACGAGCGCGAGGCCCGACGTGACGACCAGCGGCCGCGCCGAGCCGGCGAGCGCCGCGCCGATCGTCTCGATCGCGCGGCGATCGAGTTCGCAGTTCTGCGCGAAACGCGAGAAGTCGTGATTGAATCCCGTGTGGATCACCGCATCGGCGGCCTCGGCGCCGCGCGTCAGGCTGTCGAGATCCTCCAGCGACCCGCGATGGACGTCGGCGCCGGCCGCGGCGACCGACGCCGCGGCCGCATCGGACCGCGCGAGCCCGAGCACCGAGTGCCCGGCCGCCACGAGTTCGGCCACGACGGCCGAGCCGACGAATCCCGATGCTCCCGTAACAAAGACACGCATGTTCAGCACCTCCGGATGAAATGGAGGCTTACTATGTGCGGATCGCCGCTCGCGGTGAAGTCGTGACGGTTTACCGGTAAACGAACTAACAGGATATGGCTGACGCCCCCGACAACCTGCTCGGCGCGTACCTGCGGGACCGCCGCGAGAAACTCGACCCGGCCGCGCTCGGACTGCCGGCCACGCGCCGGCGCACACCGGGCCTGCGGCGCGAGGAAGTCGCGCAGCGCGCGCACGTGAGCGCCGCGTGGTACACGTGGCTCGAACAGGGGCGCGGCGGCGCGCCGTCGGCCGACGTGCTCGACCGGCTCGCCCGCGCGCTGATGCTCAACGACGCCGAACGCGAGCACCTGTTCCTGCTCGGCGTCGGCCACCCGCCCGAGGTGCGCTATCACGCGCCGGCCAGCGTGACGCCGCGCCTGCAGCACGTGCTCGATTCGCTCGACGCGAGCCCGGCGATCATCCGCACGGCGACGTGGGACGTCGTCGCGTGGAACGACGCGGCGGCCGCGACGCTGACCGACTACGCGACCCTGCCGCCGGCCGCGCGCAACATCCTGCGGCTGATCTTCGTCGACGCACGCGTGCGCGCCGTGCAGCCGAACTGGGAGCGCATCGCGCGGTTCGCGGTCGGGGCATTTCGTGCGGACGTCGCGCGCAGCGGCGCGACGCAGGCCGTGCAGGCGTTCGTCGACGAGATGCGCGCGACGAGCGCCGAATTCGACGCGATGTGGCGCGACCACGCAATCCATTCGCAGCACGAAGGCACGAAAGAGATCCGCCATCCGCAGGCCGGCCGGATCGCGTTCGAATATTCGGCGTTCACGGTCACCGGCCGCCCGGACCTGAGCCTCGTGATCTTCACGCCGGCGACGCCGGCCGACCGCGAGCGGATCCGGGCGCTCGTCGCGGCCCGCGAACAGGCACGCAGCACGGCGCAAGCGCCGGCCGTGTGACCGCGCACGGCTTTCCCGGGAGCGTGATTCCGCACGACACGGATCGACGAATCGCGAAGCAGTATGTGCCCCGTTCGATATCGACCACTGATGAACGTACGCGGAAATCGGCATAGGGGACGGCCATGAGGCCGTCCCCCTGCCACACCACCCGGCATGCGGGTCCGCACCGGGCGGTTCGGGAAGTTGAGGTTATGAGAGTCGGGGCACACCCAGCCGATCGAAGTACGCG
>NZ_LOYN01000019.1:0-10923 GCF_001526325.1 Burkholderia sp. MSMB1826 | reverse complement strand
CAGGGCAAATGCGATCTGCTCTTCCGTAAATTTGCTCGTCTTCATGGCATGGCCTTCGTGTCCGCTTGGACACATCATGCCGAATTTCTCTACTTTTGCACCGGACTATTTCTTGGGTCAGGGTCAATGGGTCGACAACTGCCGAGCCGGGAAGCAGCCGTCGTAATCTACCGTTTTCGGCGGATATGCGGGATGTTATTCGCAGATTCGCCGTCTCATTTTTTTTGACTATTCGCGCGTAATCTCGACGTAGACGCATTGTTCGATTCAGAATAACCGGACAATGAAGCGAGCGGTATTCTTGGTCAGCCGGTGCTTGTGGTCGAGGTTCGGACGCTCCGCGATTACTCGTTTCAGACGAGATCTGAAATTATGCAGCATTCAACATTCCGAACGAAATCGCTCCGTTGGAAGCATCCGCCGCCGCGCCGTCCACAGGCTCGCCGAATTCTGGTCGCCCCATACCCTCGAGGGTGAGTCGCAACCTTGCCGCGAGTACGGACGACATCAGAACACCGATATGCGTCCTCCCTGCGACCTGCCAGTCGCGGGAGCGCACCAAATTGGCAACGAACCCGACGGCGTTAGTTCGTTGCCCCACGTGCAATTGATTGCGATCTACACGCATGTCGAATAGTCGATTCTGCCCGGCTCACTCACGGCAAAATTGCACAACTACTTCGCAGATATAAGCGGCCCGACAAATTGCTCGAAATGTGGCAGCCAGATGGGGATAGCCTCGTTGACAGTGAACGTGCCGTGACCGTTCTTACCGAAAGGCGGTTCGACAATCATCTGTCTCGTGTCCTCAGCCGTTCGACTACCGGGTGTCGCCGACTTCATAGAAGCGAACTTCAACGTCAATGCCGCTCATCCCGACGACATTCCTCTGCAGCGCGTTCGGTATCCGTAATGGACGCGCCCGTTCAAATTGGAGCATTAAGGAACGGAATCTTCGGCGGCGCAAGTTGCCGCAGGATCGTCAAGTGAACATCCAGTTTGACCTTCTTCAGATGGTCGAGATTCATTTGACCGCCGACAATAAGGGCAGGCTCAAAGCCATACATCTCGTCCGGTTCAAGCGGTCCAAGGTTGCCTACAGCGCGCTTGAATAGCGGCTGCTTCGCGTCGTCCTTAAGGTCACATTCGCTTGGCGTCTTGGCACCGAAGAAAGTCTGTACACGAAAGTCTGGATTTTTCAGCGGGCCTTTTAAGTCCTTCTCCAATGCGATAAGCGAATGCGTCGGGCATGACACCGTCAAGCTCGGCCCGGTCTTCTCGCCCCACGCATACAACTTTCCGAACGCGGTTCGCGCGATGACGTGGTAGCTATCGACCTCTTCGAAGATCGTGTCCTCAAGCCACATATCCAGAACGTCTTCGTACTCGTCGGGATTCACGATCGAAAACAAGCCGTCCGCGTAGGTCGCCCACCCTTCTTCGGACCAGTATTTCAGAAGCTGAGTAGGCAGCTTCTTGTCGAATTTTTCGAAGCTGGCTTGAGGCACCTCGACGCGGCTCGTCGCCTCCCCAAAATTCTCGATAAACAACTCAAAATCTTCATCTCTCATCTCATTCCCTTTCCGCGACAAGGTTCTAGCTTGACGTTCATCAAGGCATCTCCCTTGCCGCTCGAAATGGCGTCCTTAGCACCTCCCTCTATCGTCGAGAGGCGATCGCCCTGATTCCAACTCCCACCGATCGAAGAGTTGACACTGGTGCTTCCCATGCGGGTCGGATCCGGGTTCGCCCAGCCGCCCGCAACCATATCTGGCTCATGCAGCGCTGCAAGCTTGCTTGCAACCGTATTCGCTCGCTCGGTCGCGGCACTCATGGCTTCCTTTGCGCCCATGCCCGAGCTTCTCAATGAATCGTATATGCTGCCTCGAACGTGATCAACAAATTCACTCCGCGTTGCCTCCTGCATCGCGTCGGCCAATGGGTTTCGGCCGACCGCCTTATATGCGTCTCGAGCGGCCTGGAACTCGTTGGCCGTCAAGCTATTGATCGCGTCCTGCTGACCTCGCAGCTGCTTAGCGTATTCTCGCAGATACTGGCGTTGTTCAGCTGCCGATAGCTTTTTAAAACCGCGTTTGTCATAGGGATGGAAACAAGGTACCTTCTTCTCGGGCAACCGCTCTTTCGGTTTGACATGCACACCGGCGTCTTCTTCCGCCTTCCTTGGTACGTCCTCGCCGGGCTTCCTCGGTAACTCCCCCTCCGGCGTGTGCGGCGTTTCGCCTTTCGGTACCGTAGGCGTCTCAGCTGTGGGCGGATGCGGGGACCCCGCCTTTGGCCCGCCAGCAACGTCGGACCCCAACGCCTTCGCAGTTTGCCCTGCTTCCGACTCGACGACTGGAGCGAGCTTTGCGGTTCCGGCAAACTTGCCTGCGTCCGCTATCTTCGCACCTTCATTTACAACCTCAACCCCTCGCCCGACCTTCGCTACGGTCGCCACTCCTTTAACTTCACCACCGAAGGGAATAATTGCGGTAGCTAGGACACCCGCCTTCTCGGCATCAGTCGTGGCTGGCGCTACATCGCCTACATGACCAAACTGCATCATCTTGTCTGCATCACTCGCCAGCTTGTTCGCCCTGCAAACATCGCCGGCCTGGTAAGCAGTCATTGCAGCGCGATTCATTTCATCTGCTTGAATTGCGATAGGCGTCACATTGCCGGTCTCATCGCCAGCGTACTTGCTTGCAGAGACCAATAGGTTCCACACATCCCCAGGAAAATTGACAATCCCCTTCCCGATGCCCTTTACAAACCCCGCGGGATCCTTGCCGGATGCGGCGTCTAGACGATTGAATGTATCTACCGCCGATGAGGTCGCGTCCTTAGTCTTTTGCCACCACGTTCGTTTATCGTTCGCTTCAGCTATCAGCGCTTGGAGTGCAGCGTTTGGTTGACAGGTCGTCGACTGAACCGGAATCGTCTCAGTGGTGATTTTTCCGGGGGCACCACCGTTACCCGACGCGTCGCAGTTAATCTTGCAAGCACTGCCATCCCTCGCCACCTTCTGACCGTTGACGATCACATTGCTTTGACCGGACAGAATCTTGACGTAGCCACCGCCGAGCGAAGTACCGGAGACAACGTGCTGTCCCGCGTCTCCCAAGACGCCATGATGCAAATCGCCGACCCGGTAGACCGGCTTTCCAGCTGCAAAGACGTTAGGTGAGGCGGTCTGCTTGTTATTGATGATCGCATAGCTGTCGAAGGGAACAACGCTATTTCCGACCTTGCAAAAATCGGGCGAAGTGGTGAAAGCCTTCCAGCGATCTTCGTTGGCGATGTGTCGCGATGTGCTGTTGACGGTAGAGGAATTCGCTTGAGCTCCGCCCATTGGATCGCCGGCGCTCGATGAGGTCTGATCAGCCATGTGCGTGCTCCGGCATCGGATTCACGAACGCTGTCACGCCCAATCTCAGAAAATTGACGGGATCGGTCCGATCGAATCGTTCCCTCCATACCAGCGAGACTTGTCGTTCATCGAGATCAATAGCAACGGTATCCAGGTTGAGCGCACCGACCCGCCCTCCACCGTCCCAAGTCGTCATCGCCATCATGACGCGTAGCCTTGGCAGGCGCATGGTCACGCGCCCTTCCGGCAGAAGCCCCGCCATGATGATTATCTCGTCACCGACCAGATAGCCCGGGTAGATCAAATCAGGCGGTGCACTCTGGTAAAAGCGGGGATTGAAATCATTGGGAACGTTTGGGTACACCTCTGCGCGCCAACGATCATCGTACGTTCCAGCGTAGTCGATGCGCGGCGAGCACCAACGCGCAACTGGGCCAAAGCCCTGAGCAGCACATTGCTGCGACGGGTGTCGGACGGGCTGCATTGGGTCCTCAATTTGTGGTGCGGCAAGCAACTTGAGCTTGCCAATCTCGGCAGCAATCTGACTACGTGCATCCTTCGACAGCGTTTTCAACGCTTCGTCGTCTGGCAGCCAACCGCAACCCGCCGGGTTGTCGCGCTTGTAGACATACTCCACTGCGGCTTCTTCTGATTCACTTGCATACGTGCCGCCAAAGGCCAATCGGTAGTCGAGAGGAACAGCGTTCGTTGGTGTGGCCCTGGTCAGACGCCAACCGAACAGTCCTCGAACAAACTGGCGAGGCCCATGTAGCCGCAGGATCTTTTGCATCGACCCCACCTGCAATCCGGCCATCCACTCTGCTCTCATTTCGTCATGCGCGCTGCGAGCGGTGCCCGTCAGATAAACATCGGTGGCAGGCTTATAAAGTACCCGGTCACCCTCGCGCTTAAGCACCGCTTTCAACGGAGCGCTATCGACTTCGCCGTCAAATTCATCACCATCGATGATCGGTTTTTGCTCCGTCGCCAACGTAATAGGCTTACCATCCCGTGAGAAATCAAACGTGCCGCGCACGGCAAGCACGTCGTACGCTGCTCCACCCTCTCCGGTTTTCTCGAACCAGGCGTACGGTAAACCACTGTCATTTGTGATTACAGCCATTGCGCCCCATCATGCAAAGAGTCAATTTCTCAAGCACGCCCACGCTGCGCGACACCCATACTTCTTAACCCGGAAATATACTTAGTCTTCCTTTTTAGATTCAGGGGCTTTTTGGGCCGTACCGGTGTTGAGGTACACGTCGTTAGGGGCGTCCGCATGAATCTTGTTTGCTGCCGGGAGGTGAATTTCTTTCGCTTCAATATGGACTGCGTCAGGCAGTAGAGTAATCTTGGAGGTGCCGCAAATTAGTTCAATACGGTCCCCCGCCTGCATAGTTAGCGTCTTGCCGACTTTCACTTCCCACGACTTTCCGACCACCGTATTTTTTGACAATCCGACTTCTTCGGCCTTCGCCAGCCCTACCATCGTATTCATTGCGCCACCGACAGCGATGTTGTACCCGGCGCCGATTGTGAGTGCCTTGGCAAGCCCGATCGTCTCGGTTGAGGCAAGCGCGATCAGAAGATTCTGCAATCCTTCGATCGTCTCATTTCGATTACCTCCGACCGTCAGGGTCTCGTTGCTACCTACGCGTTCAGTACGATCCACGCCGATCGTGATGGTCTCGTTGTTGTCGACCGTCTCGGTTCGGTCATGACCAACATGCACGGTCTCGTCGTGATCGATGTTTTTCTTTCGATCGTTCCCGACCCAATGCGACTCGTCGTGCTCGACCTCGATACGCTGATCCTTCTCGGCATGCAACCACACCTCTTCGGCACCCTTCTTGTCCTCGAAGCGGATTGCGTTGGCCGTATTGACGTTTCCGGTCTTGGTCGAGCGTGTGAGAATCCCACTCTGCGTCGCGTTCGCCGGCAAACCCCACGGTGGCATGTTTGCCGAGTTGTAAACGCTTGAGATGATCAGGGGACGGTCGGGATTCCCATCGAGGAAAATTACGACCACCTCGTCTCCGATCCGTGGGATCTGGATCATCCCAAATCCGCGACCGGCCCATGGCTGCCCGACGCGGACCCAGCATGAGCTGCCTTGATCGCGTTTGCCCAGTCGATCCCAATGGAACTGCACCTTCACACGGCCCAGGCTGTCCGTGTAGATTTCCTCGCCCTCGGGCCCGACGACGACAGCAGTTTGCGGCCCAATGATCGATGGCTGCTCGATCGTGAACGCCGGACGATAGGGAATCTTCTTGCGAATGCAGGTGAAACTGCACTGATAGGTCGCGGTACCCTCCCCGGCCTGGTAATTATTCGTACCGCTATGCGTCACAGTGGTCAGCAGGAACTGGCGATCTTCCGGCTGGGTGCCGCCGTGGTCGTAGTGGTCGTCGAGCTCGAAATACAGGCAAGGCGACAACCGCCGGCTCGTGCTCGTACCGATGAAAATCTTGCTATGCGCGGCTAGCGCTTGCGTCCTGAAACGCGTCAACGCTTCGCCGCGATCGCTGTCGGGAAAGCCGTGCTCGCCCAGGTAGTCGTAGACTTCGTACGACGGCACGTCTCCCTGGTCGACTTCCGTGCCCCCCGACACATACCTGCGCGCGTGCGGCACCTTGTAATCGAAGGTCTTCAGTCCGACATGCGTGGACTCGAGCTGCCGGCTCGCCTGAAATGTGGTGACCACTGCCAGATTGTCGAGGGCCTCGCCCTTCGTGTACTGCAGCACTGGACTGCGGCCGCCGATCGGCTTTGCGGCAACCGAGTTATCCGTGACGATGAGCTTGTGATCGTCCTTCCCATGCTCGAAGTAGAAAAACAACCCGTCTTCCTGCATCAGGCGCTCGACGAATTCAAGGTCGGTCTCTCGATACTGCGTGCAGTAGCTGCGGTTCTTCGTCGCCTTCGACAGGCGGAATTCGAACGACGCAATTTTCCCGTATTCGCGAAAGACTTTCGAAAGAATTGCTTCGGTATTCTCTTCCTGAAATATCCGGATATCGCGGCTGCGCGAAAGCATCCAGAGCCAAGGGACGATGGTCGCACTGTAGACCGTGAAGCTGCCGTCATGATCGAGGTGCGAGAAGTTAGCCACGTACCCGTGGAAGTACCGCTCTTCCGAACTCGCCAACGCATCGGTCAGCTGTAACGTTATCGTCACAGGTTGGCCGATCAGCTTTTTCAGTTCGATATTCGGATCCTGGGACGCAAGCCGAACGTGGAACTCGAAATTTTGAGATAACCCCTCGGTTCCCTGAAAATCGACGAGCACCAGATCAGACCGCCCTTTCATTGGCGTCTGGATGGTGAACAGCCGGTTGCTCTGTAGCCCAAAAAAGCCTGGAATATCTGACAGTTGCATGGCGCCCTCGGAACCCCGCATCGGAACGGCAGGATATTATTCGTCGTGGGATTTTAAACTGCCTGCCCCCGGGAGGATCAAGTTTTGCGTTTCTTCTTGTACCTAGAATATGGGGACTGAGTCGTACGGAAGGTGAATGGATAA
Source organism: Burkholderia sp. MSMB1826 (assembly GCF_001526325.1). Taxonomy (NCBI): domain Bacteria; kingdom Pseudomonadati; phylum Pseudomonadota; class Betaproteobacteria; order Burkholderiales; family Burkholderiaceae; genus Burkholderia; species Burkholderia sp. MSMB1826. The sequence continues at coordinate 4,027 of NZ_LOYN01000019.1, read as the reverse complement.
CCTGCTGCCCCACTACGAATACGAAGTCGGTCTACTCTTGCGCGGCGTCGCGGAATTTGCCCGGCGTTATCCGAAGATTGGCGCTCGACTCGGCATCGCCAACGGCCAGGGCGACCTGCATGTCGACAGAATGATCCAGACGTTCGGGCTCCTGGCCGCCCGTATCGACGCGAAGCTGGAGGACGCCTACCCCGAGTTCACCGAGTCCTTACTCGAAATGTTGTACCCGCAGTACTTGCGCACCGTGCCGGCCTGCGCGATTGCGCAATTTGATCCAGCTAATTTATTCGGTCAGCTGACGGTGCCCTTCACGATGCAGCGTGGCACTGTGCTTGATGCCAATTCGGCTGCCTGCCGATTTGAAACGGTCTACGACGTGACGCTCTCGCCGCTTCGCGTCCACTCGGCCCGCTTTGGTCCAGCGACGATGGTCCCTGCGGCGGTCCGGCTACCGGCCAATGTCTCTGCAATCCTCTCGATTACATTCGCGAGCGCAACGCCCACCGAGACCTTCAATGAAGCGATACCGTCGGGCAAGGTTCGCCTTCATCTGGCAGGTAGTCGCGCCCGTGTCGCCGCGCTCGCCGACGCGCTACTGCTCCGCACGACCAGCGCATATGTCGAGGTCGATCATGGCGGTCGCTGGACGGCATTATCAAAAGCCCCGATCGAATCAGTCGGCTTTGGCGAGCATGAGAGGCTGCTCCCGAAAGAATCGTTCAACACGTCGGATGCATTCGACACGCTGATTGAGTCCTTCGCTTTCCCCGAGAAATTCGATTTCGTCGACATCAACCTCGGGCGAATCCGACGCGCGGCGCGGGCGCCGCAAGCACGACACCTAACGTTGCATCTGGCCATTCGCGACGCATCAGCGGAATCGCCTGCCGCCCAGGCGCTGAGCAACCTCGACGCCGCATCGTTCAAACTGTTTTGCACGCCTGTCGTCAATCTGTTCAAGCGAGACGCGACGCCGATCCAACTTACGTCCACCGATCGGGCCTACCCCGTGACGCCCGAGCCCCTCGAGACCGGCACGCCGCTCGACGTGTACTCGATCGACGCCGTTCATCTGGGCGATCGGACGCAGTCCGAACACGAAAAAGGGGCTTCGTCGCTCAGCGCTGCGCCACGAACGGCCGTACTGCCCTACCGCGCGTTGAGCCATGGCCGGCAACCCGATCCTGCCGTCGCTTATTGGACGGCGTTTCGCGATCCGTATGCCGCGGCGGGAAATGCGCGTGGACCTATTCTCCTATCGCTCATCGGGCTGGACGGGGCCGCCGCCCAGGTGAGGCATCCCCAAATCGACGTCGACGTCACCGCCACTAACGGTGAACTCCCTTCGCGGCTGCCGATCGGCGCGCCTGATAGCGACCTGGTTCATGAAGGTGCAGCGCTGGCGTGCCCGATCCGGTTGCTGACGCAGCCGACCCTGCCAAGCTCGCATTCGCGCGGACACAGTGCGTTGTGGCGCGTGGTGGCGGGTCTGTCGTTGCACCCTTTCGATCTCACCCAGACCGGGCTGAAGGCGTTCAAGGACTTCTTGCGCTTGCACGCGCCGAGCACGAACATCGTCGCTCAACGCAGCATCGACGCGATCGTCGGACTGGATTACCAACCCGCAATGAAGTGGATGTCGCTCGACGGCCAGTTTCCGTCGTTCGTGCGCGGTATCGAAATCGTGGTATCGCTCGAGGAGAGCGCGTTGCGCGACGTCACATTGCATCTGCTCGCTCGAACGCTCGATCGATTTTTTGCGCCGTATGCACCGACGAACAGCTACGTACAGCTCATCATCCGGTCGTCTCAAACCGGGCAGGAATTGCATCGCTGCCCGGCCCGATCCGGAACCCGGCCGGTCATTTAGTCAGTGCAGATAGCCGACCAAGATCCCGGCGCCGGCACCTGCTTGCAAGCCAACCGTCGTGCCACCCATCAGCAAGATCGCAGGCGCATGCGCAATCGCTATCTCGGCGAGCCACGTCATCGCAGGGTTCGACAAACCGAGGGCAAGCTGCGCGGAATTGATTCCGAGGATCATTGCCGAACCAGCCTTGCCATAGCCGATGCCCACACCACCGTCGAGGTAGACCGTAGCCCCTTGGAAGTCGCTCTTGGTCAGCTCGGTGCCACCGAACGCGGGCGCCATATAGATGAGTCCCGCGCTGTCGAATGACTTGGCAGACCCTGCGCCTCCGACCTCGCGGCCGGCGATCTTGGGAATCTTGAGCTCCGGCAAGGAAAACCGCGGAAGTTTGATCTTCGGAACACGCAGGCCGAAACCGATACCGACGCCTACGCCGCCGTAGTAGAAATCGGTTTCCGTTCCAGCGGGGTCGGCCAGAACGATCGTGCCGCCCGACGCAACGACGAACTCGATGCTGACGCCGCCTGTCGCACCCGTCTTGTAGCTCCAGTTGCTTGGTCTCAGAATTGACACGGCCGATCCTCTCAGATGCTGTTATTTTTTTGGTGCCAGATTCATCGCCGCGAAGAGGATGAATCCAAGACCGAATATCGTCGCCATCAATGTCCAGTTCCACACGGCGCCAAACCGGTCGATCGTCGCGGTGCGGGCCGGCGCCTCGGGCTGGTAAAGGACGGTGACCTTGTCGCCGACCTTGGTGCCGTAGATCATCCCGCCTTGCGGATACGACACGCGCTCGCCCGTTTTTGTCACGAACTCGATTTGTGGGTGGCTCCCGCCGGCATTTAGGCTGACCACCTCGCCCGGAACGGCGATCGCAGTCTGCAAAAATCCTCGCGTGGACCACCCGATGAAAGCCGCGATCACGAGAAAAACGACCCCGATCGCAATGCCTGCAATAGCCTTAGACATGAGCCCTCTCGATTTTTGTCGTTCGACACGCGGCTGCATCCTGTCTGCGTGTCCGAGCGGGATTTTAGCGCATTGGCACTGACTGTCCGGACATCGTGTGAGGCCCGAATGAATTTGCGGGACGACCGCGCCGGCAGGTCAAACTTCACTTTCTGCCGGCTTCATGTCGCCGCTTTCGGCGCGTTTCCTCGGTCGTCGTAATGCTGATGAAATAGCAGCGCGCGCACCAATGCCCGCGACGGATCGTGTTCGGCGTGGCGAACCAGCGGTGGCCGCGCGCGCATTCCCACTCCAACCGGGTTGAACTGTTTACGTAGGTTTTCGAGACGCACTCCCCGCCTCGCTCCTTCGCGATCGCCCGCATCAGATCCATGCCGAGCTTGCCGGCGTCGTGCGCGCACGCGGAGCACCAATGACCGCGGACGATCGCTCCGGGAAAGGCCCACCAACGATGACCTCGCGCGCACTCCCATTCGAGTCGCGTCGCCGCGTTGCGATAGATGCCCGAAAGGCAGCGCCCGCCGTGCGCCTCGGCCAGCTTATGCATGAAACTCATGCCGTATCTCTTCGCTTCATGCTGGCACTCGGTACACCACGATCCACGAAAAATCCGGGCGCCCAACGTCTCGAACTCGTGGCCCGCTTCACATCGAAAACGATAGTGGGCTTTGCTGCCCTCGTAGACCGTAGAGAGGCAGACGCCACCTCGCTCCTCGGCGCACCGCTGTAGCCGAGCCAACCCATCGTGAAGCCGATATCGTTGCACCTTCTTCTGGTTCGAACAGGTCCGGCACCAAGCGCCGCGGACGACTTCAAGACCGACGGTCTCCCATTCATGTCCAGCCGCACAACGGAAACGGTAGCGGTCCGCCAGCTTCGTGTATGTTCGCGTCAAGCACTTACCGCCTTGGGCGCGGGCAGCAGCGCGAATTCGCTTCATTCCGTGGGGATCTGTCATGCGCTTCGAATGTTCGTTGCGTGCGCAAACGACGCACCACGACCCTTTCTCGAGGCTATCAACTGATTTCTCGAACGCATGGCCGGCGCGACAAACAAACTTGACCCTGACCCAAGAAATAGTCCGGTGCAAAAGTAGAGAAATTCGGCATGATGTGTCCAAGCGGACACGAAGGCCATGCCATGAAGACGAGCAAATTTACGGAAGAGCAGATCGCATTTGCCCTG
>NZ_LOYN01000018.1:0-235964 GCF_001526325.1 Burkholderia sp. MSMB1826 | reverse complement strand
GCTTACGCTCCACGCTTCCTCTCCACGCTCGGTCACCCTCACGCAGTTGCGCTTCGCTTCATTCGCCGTGATCAACTCATGGCGAGACTTTCACTCGCAGGAGTGCGCCCATGCTGGGCGCACAAAGAAAATGCGCCGCAGCCTTTCGGCTTGCGGCGCATTTCATGTCGATCCGGCCGTGTCGGCGCTCAGAAGATCTGGCGTCCGAGCCACCACCCGCCGGCCGCGAACAGCGCGGCCGCCGGCAGCGTCAACACCCACGCCCACACGATGTTGCCGGCGACGCCCCAGCGCACGGCCGACAGCTTCTGCGTCGCGCCGACACCGACGATCGCGCCGGTGATCGTGTGCGTGGTCGACACCGGAATGCCGAGGAACGACGCGATGAACAGCGTGATCGCACCGCCGCTTTCCGCGCAGAAACCGCCGACCGGCTTGAGCTTCGTGATCTTCTGGCCCATCGTGCGCACGATGCGCCAGCCGCCGAACAGCGTGCCGAGGCCCATCGACAGGTAGCACGCGCCGATCACCCAGGCCGGCGGCGCATCGGCGCTCGCCGATGCGTAACCGCTCGCGATCAGCAACATCCAGATGATACCGATCGTCTTCTGCGCGTCGTTGCCGCCGTGACCGAGGCTGTACAGCCCGGCCGACAGCAGTTGCAGCCGGCGGAAGCGCCGGTCGACCTTGCTGGGCGCGGTACGGAAATACAGCCACGACACGCCGAGCATGAACAGCGAACCGAGGATGAAACCGAGCAGCGGCGAAATGAAGATGAACGCGATCGTCTTCAGCAGCCCGTCGATGTTGAGCGCGCTCCAGCCGGACTTCGCGAGCGCCGCGCCGACGAGGCCGCCGATCAGCGCGTGCGACGAGCTCGACGGAATCCCGTAGTACCACGTGATCACGTTCCAGCCGATCGCGCCGACCAGCGCGCCGAACACGACGTAATGGTCGACGATCTCGGGATCGATCGTGCCTTTACCGACGGTCTGCGCGACTTTCAGGTGGAAGATGAAGTACGCGATCACGTTGAACGCGGCCGCGAACACCACGGCCTGCTGGGGCTTCAGCACGCCGGTCGACACGACGGTGGCGATCGAGTTCGCCGCGTCGTGAAAGCCGTTCATGAAGTCGAATACGAGCGCGACGAGCACCAGCGTCGCGACCATCCATAGGGCGAGTTGTATCGAATGCATCGTGGTCCGCTCAGGCGTTTTCCAGCACGATGCCTTCGATGATGTTCGCGACGTCCTCGCACTTGTCGGTGATCTCCTCGAGCAGCTCGTAGATCGCCTTCAGCTTGATGAGCGTCTTCACGTCGTCTTCCTCGCGGAACAGCTTCGACATCGCCGCGCGCAGCACGCGATCGGCTTCCGACTCCCAGCGGTCGATTTCCTCGCACTGCTTGAGGATCTGTGCCGACTGCTTCATGTCGGACAGCAAGCCGACGGCCTGCTGCACGTGTTGCGCCGATTGCGTGACGATGTGCGCGAGCTGGCTCGCCTCGGACGTGACGGACTGCACGTCGTACAGCGACACGGCCGTCGCGACGTCTTCCATCAGGTCGAGGATGTCGTCCATCGTCGTGATCAGCTTGTGGATCTCGTCGCGATCGAGCGGCGTGATGAAGGTCTTGTGCAGCAGATCGATCGCCTCGTGCGTGAGCTTGTCGGCGGCCTTCTCGGCGATTTGCACGTTTTGCTTGTGAATCTCGGCGTCGGCGAGATTGTCGATCAGCAGTTCGAGCTCGCGGCCACCGGAAACGATGTGCTTCGCGTGCGCGTTGAAGAGTTCAAAGAACTTGCCCTCGGTGGGCATGAATCGACCGAACATGGGATTCCTGAGAGATTGTCAAACTACTGTCACGAAAACGGGCGACATTGTACCGTTTCCGGTCGCGACGCGACGTGCGCATATGCGCACGCCGGGATTGGATACAACATTTGGCGAAATAGGTGTTTACAACCGGCTTCACTCGCCGTAGAAGGTTTGCGCCCCGGCAAAGTTGTCGAACTTCGTGTATTGCCCCAGGAACGTGAGCCGAACGGGCCCGATCGGGCCGTTACGCTGCTTGCCGATGATGATTTCGGCCGTCCCCTTGTCAGGGCTGTCGGGATTGTAGACTTCATCGCGATAGATGAACAGGATCACGTCCGCATCCTGTTCGATTGCGCCCGATTCGCGCAAATCCGACATCACCGGACGCTTGTTCGGGCGCTGTTCGAGGCCGCGGTTCAGCTGCGACAGCGCGATCACCGGCACGTCGAGCTCCTTCGCGAGACTCTTCAACGAACGTGAAATCTCCGAGATTTCCGTCGCGCGGTTCTCGCCCTGCGACGAACCCGACATCAGCTGCAGGTAGTCGACGATGATCAGGCCGAGCTTGCCGCACTGGCGTGCGAGACGCCGCGCGCGAGAGCGCAATTCCATCGGGTTCAGGCCGCCCGTCTCGTCGATGAAGAGCTGTGCTTCGCTCATCTTCTGCACCGCGTGCGTCAGTTTCGGCCAGTCCTCGTCCGTCAGGCGGCCGGTGCGCATCCGGTGCTGGTCGAGCCGGCCGATCGAGCCGAGCATACGCATCACGAGCTGGGTGCCCGGCATTTCCATCGAGAACACCGCGACCGGCAGCCCGTACTCGACCGCGACGTATTCGCCGATGTTCATCGAAAATGCGGTCTTACCCATCGACGGTCTTCCGGCCACGATGATCAGTTCGCCGCCGTGCATCCCCGACGTCATCCGGTCGAGGTCGACGAAGCCGGTCGGCGTGCCGGTGACGTCGCTCGGATTCGCGGTGTGGTACAGCGTGTCGATGCGCTCGACGACCTGCGTGAGCAGCGGGCCGATCTCGAGGAAGCCCTGGTTGCCGCGCGCGCCCTCTTCGGCGATCGAGAACACCTTCGATTCGGCTTCGTCGAGCAGTTGGCGGACTTCCTTGCCCTGCGGATTGAAGGCGTCGGCCGAGATTTCGTCGGCGACCGACACCAGCCGGCGCAGCACCGCGCGGTCGCGCACGATTTCCGCGTAGCGGCGGATGTTCGCCGCGCTCGGCGTGTTCTGCGCAAGGGCGTTCAGATACGCGAGCCCGCCGACGTCGTCGGCCTTGCCGGACGTGGTCAGCGCTTCGTACACGGTCACGACGTCGGCCGGGCGCGTCGCCGCGATCAGCCGGCCGATGTGCTCGTAGATGATCCGGTGGTCGTAGCGGTAGAAGTCGCCCTGCGACAGGAAATCGGCAATCCGGTCCCATGCCGCGTTGTCGAGCAACAGGCCGCCGAGCACCGACTGCTCGGCTTCGACCGAATGCGGCGGGACTTTCAGCGATTCGATTTGGGGATCTTGCGGCGCGTTCATGGGTTGGGATTATCGCGAATAGATGGCGGCAGCGCTACCACCGCTTGCCGGGCGAGCGGGCAACAAAAAAGGCAGGCCCCGGTTGCCCGGGCGCCTGCCCTTGTCCGGACGGCGGAAGCCGCCCGGCAAGCTTGCATACGCTTACGCGTGGTCGCCGATCACGTTGATCGTGACGTCGACGACGACGTCCGTGTGCAGCGCGACCTGGACGTTGTGCTCGCCGATCATCTTCAGCGGGCCTTCCGGCATGCGCACTTGCAGCTTCTCGACTTCGTAGCCTGCCTTCTTCAGCAGTTCCGCGACGTCGCCGTTCGTGACCGAGCCGAACAGACGGCCGTCGACGCCCGACTTCTGCGTGATTTCGAACGTCTGGCCGTTCAGCTTCTCGCCGACTGCCTGCGATGCCGCCAGCTTTTCAGCGGCGATCTTTTCGAGTTCGGCGCGGCGCACTTCGAATTCGGCGATCGCTTCCTTCGTTGCACGGCGAGCCTTGCGGTTCGGGATCAGGAAGTTGCGAGCGTAACCGTCCTTGACCTTGACGATATCGCCGAGGTTACCCAGATTGGCGACTTTTTCCAACAGAATGATTTGCATTCGAATTCTCCTTATTGCGTCGCCTGATTACGCCTTGTGCTGATCGGTGTACGGCAGCAGCGCGAGGAAACGCGCACGCTTGATGGCCGTATCCAGCTGACGCTGATAGTGCGCCTTCGTACCCGTCAGACGAGCCGGCGTGATCTTGCCGTTTTCGCCGATGAAGTCCTTCAGCGTTTCCGTGTCCTTGTAGTCGATCTGCTCGACGCCGGCAGCCGTGAAACGGCAGAACTTCTTGCGCTTGAAGAGCGGGTTTTGTTGCTGACGACGCTTGTCGAATTTCTTACCAGTCGGGCGGGGCATGATTTCAGTCCTTTCCAATGTCCTGCAATGCTGTGATGTGAAACACCAAGGTTCTCGCGTTGCGGCTTTTCTTGGCCAGGAAGCCCGTGAACAGCGTTTCGACGCCCATTTCACGACTTTCCAGCTTGCCGCTCGCCTCACCGGCCGCCACCGCCTCGATCGTCATGTCGACCTGACGGGGAATGCCTGCTTCGACGACTTCCGTGCGGTGATGCAACGTGGCGCTTGCGATCGGAACACCTGCCGGCGTATATCGCACCGGTGCGCGTTCGACGACGCTCGCCGTCAATTGCAACCTGTTCACGTGAGTGGCGCGCTCCTTGATGGCTTAATGCGTGACGAACTTAAGCCTGCGCTTCGGCCGGCTGAGCTGCAGCCGCCTTCTTGGCTTCTTCGCGCTGAACTTCCTTCATCATCGGCGACGGGCCGGTTTCGGCCTTCTTCATCTTGACGATGAGGTGGCGCAGCACGGCGTCGTTGAACTTGAACGCGTGTTCGAGTTCGTCGAGCGTCGTCTGGTCGCACTCGATGTTCATGCAGACGTAGTGAGCCTTCGCGAGTTTCTCGATCATGTAGGCCAGTTGGCGACGGCCCCAGTCTTCGACACGGTGGATCTGGCCGCCGTGCGACGTGATCGTGGTCTTGTAACGCTCGATCATCGCGGGCACTTGCTCGCTTTGATCGGGGTGCACGATGAATACGATTTCGTAATGACGCATTACACACTCCTTGTGGATTGAAGCCACCCGGGCGTCTGAACCGGTGTGGCAAGTGAGAAGCCGAAGATTCTAACCCGGTTACGGGGCGCATGCAAGGCCAATCGACGATTGGCAAACGGATTCGGCCGTGTTTTCAAAGACTTGAACAGGTATGCCGGCGCAAATGCCACCGGTTCGGACGTTATGGCGCCGGGGTCGGAACCGCCACGCGCCGCCCCGCTATCGGCGCGGTCATTCGCCGTGCGTGCCCGCAAGCCGCGCGTCGAGCGCCGTCCGGAACGCCGCGAGCGCCGACGGCTCCGCGTCGGTCACGGCCCACCACGTCATCCCGGCCGCGCTCCAGCGGTCGAGCGCATAGCCCTGCGACACGGTCGCATACGGGGCCGCCGGCCGCTCCCCGGCCGGCTGCACGTAGACGTCGACCACGTGCTGCCGGTGGCGGTAGACGAGCACCGCGACACGGCGACGCCCGACGTAGTCGAGCCGGCCCCCGACCAGCGCGAAGCCGCTCGCCGCAAGGTCCTCGACCGGCGGCGCATAGTCGAGCCGGCCGTTGAACCACGGCTTGACCGTGTGCCGGTCGGTCGAGATCACGTCGATGTCGCGCGCCGACAGGTCGGCCCGCACGTGGCTCGCGACGAGTTCGTCGACCGTCCGGTCGACGTCGGCATGGCGGGCGGACCATCCCATGCCGCCCGCCGCCGCGAGTGCCATCAGCAACGCGACGCCCCAGCCGAGGCCCGGCCACGCGGCCACGCGTGGCCCGGCACCGGTCGATACCGGTCGTGCCGCCGCGCCGCGCCCGGGCAGCCACGAGAACCGGTCGCGCCCGCGCGCCCGCGGCGGCGACTGGGGCTCAGGCCGCGGCTCGGCCCGCGACGGCGCCTGGGCATGCGCGTCGGCGGCCGCCGGCAGGCTCGCGAGAATGCTCGCCCGCAGCGCGTCCGGCGCGCGGTGATAATCGGCCTGCCGCACGGCCTGCACCAGCGTGACGATCCGCGCCCGTTCGCGGCGGCACGCGTCGCACCCTTCGACATGCTGCTGGACCCGCAACGCATCGGGCGCCGACAGCTCGCGGTCGACGTCCGCGTCCAGCAATGCTCGCGCTTCGTTACAGTCCATCGATAGCCTCCGATGCGGTTCCGCCTGCCGGCGTACGGCCCGGCCGGCCTTCGGTCGCCGGCGCCGGCGCCGGCGCGCCGCCCAGCAGCGCGGCGAGCTTGCGCCGGCCGCGCGCGAGCCGCGACATCACCGTGCCGACCGGAACGTCCGCGATCGCCGCGATCTCGCGGTAGCTCAGGTCCTCCATCTCGCGCAGCACGAGCACCTCGCGGTATTCGGGCGGCAGCTTCGCAAGCGCCGCATTCACGAGCCGCACGTTCTCGCCGCGCAGCAGGTGCGCCAGCGGATCCTCCGTGGCCGGCTGCCAGTCGTCGGGCACGTCGGCGTCGTCGAGCGTGTCGGGCAGCGCGACCTCGTGCGCATGCGTGCGCCGCCGCCACTCGGTGTACCAGGTGTGACGCACGATCGTCAGCAGCCACGGCCGCGCGTTGTCGCCGCGACACGAATCGACGAAACGCAGCGCGCGCATGCACGCGTCCTGGACGACGTCGTCCGCATCGCCGGCGCTGCCGCTCAGCCAGCGCGCGAGGTTGTACGCGGCGTCGAGATGCGGCAGCACGAGCGCGCGAAACCGCTCGCCGCGCGCGACCGCATCGTCCGCCGCCCGTTCATCGACCGCCTGTCCGGCTTGCCCCACATGGCCTCCCTGGTCCCGGCGGCCGACGCCGCCCGTTCCGCGCACGGCGCCCGGACAGACCGGCAACGTGCGCGCTCGATGACCTTACCGCTGCTGCGTCGAGTTTATTCCCGTGCCGTGCGCACGAAGCGTAAAAAATCGCCGGACGGCCGCGCGGGCCGCCCCGTCACGGCGTGGTGCTCCAGTAGCCGGGGCGCGCGTACGCGGCGCGCAGGTAGTCGATGAAATAGCGCACGCGCGCCGGCACGTAGCGTTGCTGCGGGTAGACCGCGAGGATGTCGTAGTCGGGCAGCGCATATTCGTCGAGCACGGTCTCGAGTTCGCCCGTTTCGAGCTGCGCGGCGATTTCCCACGTCGAGCGCCAGCCGAGCCCGAGCCCTTCGGCCACCCAGCGGTGCAGCAGCTCGCCGTCGTTGCAGTCGAGATTGCCGGTCACGCGCATCGTCGCGATCTTGCCGTGGCGCTGGAAATACCAGCCGCGGTTCTGGCCGCCCTGCAGGTTGAACGCGAGACAGTTGTGCTTCAGCAGGTCGTCGAGCGACTTCGGCCGGCCGTGCTTGCGGAAATACCCGGGCGTGCCGCACACCACGCGCCGGTTCGACGCGAGCTTCACCGCGACGAAGTTCGGATCGACCGCGCCGCCGATCCGGATCGACAGGTCATAGCCCTCGCGCACGAGATCGACGACGCGGTCGGTCAGATTGAACGACAGCTGCATCTCCGGCTTGTCGGCCAGAAAGCCGGGCGCGTGCGGCGCGACGTGCTTGCGGCCGAACGCAGCCGGCGCCGACACGATCAGGTGGCCGCTCACCGCGCGCCGCCCGGCGGCCAGCTCGTTCTCGGCCTGATCCCATTCGGCGAGCAGCCCGCGGCAGCGCTCGAGGAACGCGGCCCCCTCCTCGCTGACCACCAGCCGCCGCGTCGAGCGGTACATCAGCTTCACGCCGAGGCGCTTCTCCAGCGCGTCGATGCGCCGCCCGAGCACCACCGGCGACACGCCCTCCTCGAGCGCCGCCGCCGCGAGGCTGCCGGCATCGGCCACCCGCACGAACGTCTCGATCTGCTTGAAACGATCCATCTCGCGTCTCCACCCGGCTCCGACGCCGGCGGGAAGCCCCGTCCGGCCGTCATTCCATACTTTTAGTTTCGAAATAAGCGACTTCGGCTGATCTTATCAAACCTTTCCTGCATCCCTAAAGTGTTCCCAACAGACCGATTCGCAAGATCCGCCACATTCAAGGAGACATTCATGGCCAAGATGAGAGCCGTCGACGCAGCCGTACTCGTGCTCGAGAAGGAAGGCATCCAGACCGCGTTCGGCGTGCCCGGCGCCGCGATCAACCCGTTCTACTCGGCCATGCGCAAGTCGGGCGGCATCAGCCACGTGCTCGCCCGTCACGTCGAAGGCGCATCGCACATGGCCGAAGGCTTCACGCGCGCCGCACCGGGCAACATCGGCGTGTGCATCGGCACGTCGGGCCCCGCCGGCACCGACATGATCACCGGTCTCTACTCCGCGTCGGCCGACTCGATTCCGATCCTCGCGATCACGGGCCAGGCGCCGCGCGCACGCCTCTACAAGGAAGATTTCCAGGCCGTCGACATCGAATCGATCGCGAAGCCCGTCACCAAGTGGGCCGTCACCGTGCGCGAACCGGCGCTCGTGCCGCGCGTGTTCCAGCAGGCGTTCCACCTGATGCGTTCGGGCCGTCCGGGCCCGGTGCTGGTCGACCTGCCGATCGACGTGCAGCTCGCCGAAATCGAATTCGACATCGACACGTACGAACCGCTGCCGGTCTACAAGCCCGCGGCCACCCGCGCGCAGATCGAGAAGGCGCTCGCGATGCTGAACGACGCGGACAAGCCGCTGATCGTGTCGGGCGGCGGCGTGCTCAACGCGGCGGCCGAAGACCTGCTCGTGCAGTTCGCCGAAACGGTCGGCGTGCCGGTGATCCCGACGCTGATGTCGTGGGGCGCGATTCCCGACGACCACCCGCTGATGGCCGGCATGGTCGGCCTGCAGACGTCGCACCGCTACGGCAACGCGACGATGCTCGCATCCGACTTCGTGCTCGGCATCGGCAATCGCTGGGCGAACCGCCACACGGGCAGCGTCGAGGTCTACACGAAGGGCCGCAAGTTCGTGCACGTCGACATCGAGCCGACGCAGATCGGCCGCGTGTTCGGCCCCGATCTCGGCATCGTGTCGGACGCGAAGGCGGCGCTCGAGCTGTTCGTCGCGGTGGCACGGGAATGGAAGGCCGCCGGCAAGCTGAAGGACCGCAGCGCGTGGGTCGCGGAATGCCAGGAACGCAAGCGCACGCTGCAGCGCAAGACCCACTTCGACAACGTGCCGGTCAAGCCGCAGCGCGTGTACGAAGAGATGAACAAGGTGTTCGGCCGCGATACCTGCTACGTCAGCACGATCGGCCTGTCGCAGATCGCCGCCGCGCAGTTCCTGCACGTGTTCAAGGCGCGCAACTGGATCAACTGCGGCCAGGCCGGCCCGCTCGGCTGGACGATCCCCGCCGCGCTCGGCGTGCGTGCGGCCGATCCGAGCCGCCCGATCGTCGCGCTGTCCGGCGACTACGACTTCCAGTTCATGATCGAGGAGCTGGCGGCCGGCGCGCAATTCAAGCTGCCGTACGTGCACGTCGTCGTGAACAACTCGTACCTCGGGCTGATCCGCCAGGCGCAGCGCGCGTTCGACATGGACTACTGCGTGCAGCTCGCATTCGACAACGTGAACGCGCCGGAACTGAACGGGTATGGCGTCGACCACGTGGCCGTCGCCGAAGGCCTCGGCTGCAAGGCGCTGCGCGTGTTCAAGCCGGAAGAAATCGAGCCGGCGCTGCGTCAGGCGCAAACGCTCGCGGACGAGTTCAGCGTGCCGGTGGTCGTCGAAGTGATTCTCGAGCGCGTGACCAACATCTCGATGGGCACCGAAATCGACGCGATCAACGAGTTCGAGGAACTCGCCGAGAAGGCCGAGCACGCACCGACCGCGATCTCGATGCTCGACTGAACCGCACGACATTTTTTGACTGACCGACCGAAGAGGCTTAGCTCATGCCGAAGTTTGCTGCAAACCTGACCATGCTGTTCAACGAAGTGCCGTTCCTCGACCGCTTCAAGGCGGCCGCGGACGCGGGCTTCGACGCCGTCGAGTTCCTGTTCCCGTATCCGTACGCGAAAGAGGAACTCGCCGAGCGGCTCGAGACGCACCGCCTGCGCCTCGTGCTGCACAACCTGCCCGCCGGCAACTGGGATCAGGGCGAGCGCGGGATCGCGTGCCTGCCCGATCGCGTGAGCGAATTCCAGGAAGGGGTCGGCCGGGCGATCGAGTACGCGAAGGCGCTGAAGGTGCCGCAGTTGAACTGCCTCGTCGGCATCCCGTCGGCGAGCACGGCGCGCGACAAGACGTTCGTGACGATCGTCGACAACCTGCGCTTCGCCGCCGACGCGCTGAAGCGCGAAGGCATCCGCCTGCTGGTCGAGCCGTGCAACAGCTTCGACATCCCGGGCTTCGCGCTGAACCGCTCGTCCGAAGGGCTCGACGTGATCCGCGCGGTCGGCTCGGACAACCTGTTCCTGCAGTACGACATCTATCACATGCAACGCATGGAAGGCGAACTGGCCGCGACGATCGAACGCAACCTCGCGTCGATCGGCCACGTCCAGCTCGCGGACAACCCGGGCCGCAACGAGCCCGGCACCGGCGAGATCAACTACGCGTTCCTGTTCGCGCTGCTCGACCGGCTCGGCTATGCCGGCTACGTCGGCTGCGAATACAAGCCCCGTACCACCACGACGGAAGGCCTCGGCTGGCTGCAAAGCGTGGCCGGCTGCGCACCGGCGTCGGCGCGTCGCGCCGCCTGAGTCGCGCTCTTCCCGTTTTCAGCCCTATAGGAGACTTTCACATGGCAACCATCGGTTTCATCGGCCTCGGCATCATGGGCGCGCACATGGCGCGCAACCTGCTCAAGGGCGATCATCAGCTCGTCGTGAACGGTGCGTTCCCGATCCCGGACGACCTGCGCGCGAGCGCGAAGGTCGTCGCGAACTCGACCGAAGTCGCGCAGCACGCGGACATCATCATCTCGATGGTGCCGGACACGCCCGACGTGCGTAACGTGCTGTTCGCCGACGACGGCGTCGCGAAGGGCCTCACGGCCGGCAAGCTCGTGATCGACATGAGCTCGATCTCGCCGCTCGACACGCAGGCCTTCGCGAAGCAGATCAACGAACTCGGCTGCGACTACCTCGACGCACCGGTGTCCGGCGGCGAAGTCGGCGCACGCGAAGCGACGCTGACGATCATGGTCGGCGGCCCGGAAAAGGCGTTCGAGCGTGCGAAGCCGCTGTTCGAGAAGATGGGCAAGAACATCACGCTCGTCGGCGACAACGGTGCCGGCCAGACCTGCAAGGTCGCGAACCAGATCATCGTCGCGCTGAACATCGAGGCGGTCGGCGAAGCGCTGCTGTTCGCCGCCCGTTCGGGCGCCGATCCGGAGCGCGTGCGCCAGGCGCTGATGGGCGGGTTCGCCGCGTCGCGCATCCTCGAAGTGCACGGTGCGCGGATGACCAAGCGCACGTTCGATCCGGGTTTCCGCATCGAGCTGCACCAGAAGGACCTGAACCTCGCGCTCGACGGCGCGCGCAAGCTCGGCCTCGCGCTGCCGCACACGGCCAGCGCGCAGCAGCTGTTCAGCGTGTGCGCATCGCACGGCGGCAAGGCATGGGACCACTCGGCCCTCGTGCGCGCGCTCGAGATCATGTCGAATTTCGAGATCGAGAAGACGCAGGGCTGAGCGCACGCCGCGGCATGCCGTCGCGTTCGGCGGCTGCTTCGCCGGCTGCATTCGGCGAATGCCGCGGCAAATGCAATGACGCGCGATCCACCGCCACGGCGGATGCGCGAACGACACAGGCGACCCGGCCGCGGCCGGTCGCATCGATGCGCGAGCACACGCGCATCACGGTGGGGCGCCCCGCCGCGTATCGCTGAAACGCGTGCGCGACGGGGCGAAAAACGCCGCTCTGGGCTGAGAGCGGCGTGGTGGGGTCCGCAGCGGCACCCGGCGGCGCCGGGGAAGCCTTGGTCGGTCAGACGTCGTCGTCGGGTGTCCGCCTGTCGGATTTCGCGTATTACATTTCTTTACGTTCGAGCGTGCGATTTTTCATGCAATCGTCGCGTTGAACGCCTACACTTTCGCCACGCCTTTCGAGAAAACCGCCGCGCTTGCGCGCCCTTCTGGGCCTGCATCCAGCGCGGTGTTTTTTTCGCCACTTCACGGCGCGTTTTCTTTTCAACCACCTAAGGAGTGCAACGATGGGTCTTCTTTCGTTTATCAAGGAGGCGGGTGAAAAACTGCTGGGTCATGCCGACGCGCAAGCGGCGGAAGATCCGAATGCCGCGAACCAGACCGCGGCCGACGCAATCAAGAACTACATCAACACGCAAGGTCTCGACACGTCGAACCTGACCGTCGCGTTCGACGGCGCATCGCGCACCGTCACGCTGTCGGGCAGCGTCGCCGATCTCGACACGAAGGCGAAGGTCAAGGTCGCGGCCGGCAACGTGCAAGGCGTCGCGGGCGTCAACGACGACGATCTGCAGCCGGACGATCCGGAAGTGCAGTACCACGACGTGAAGCCGGGCGACACGCTGTCGGCGATCGCCAAGGAAGTGTATGGCGATGCGAGCAAGTACCCGGCGATCTTCGAGGCGAACAAGCCGATGCTGTCGAGCCCGGACCGGATCTACCCGGGCCAGAAGCTCGTGATTCCGCCGCAGTCCTGAACGTGCGGTCCTGAGCGTTCTCGCAGCACCGACGCAAAAATGGCAGGCCACCGGCCTGCCATTTTTTATGCGCGCTGCACGCCGCCCGAGCGGCGGCCATCCATCACAGCGTATCGAACGCGTGCTGCAGTGCGTCGCGATCCCGAATGCCGTTCGCGAGCGCGAGCATCAGCAGCACGCGCGCCTTGAACGGGTGCAGCGAGCCCGCGCTCACGAAACCGAGCGCATCGTCGCTCGCGGCGCCGTTGCGCATCACGTGCCCCGAACCGACGCGCGACGCACGGACCACCGCCACGCCCGCGTTCGCCGCATCGGCGAGCGCCGCCTGCAGCGTCGCATGAATCGACCCGTTGCCGGTGCCCGCGACGACGAGTCCGCGCACGCCGGCCGCGACGACCGCATCGACGGCCGTGCGCGTCGCGCCCGCATAGCTCGCGACGACTTCGACCGGCGGCCAGGTCGCGGCGATCGCCAGTTGCGTGTCGCGCGTGCGCGTGACGCGGCGCGCGAATTCGACGCGGCCGTCCTGCACCCAGCCGAGCGCGCCGAGTTCCGGCGACTGGAACGCGTCGACCGCATAGGTGCTCGTCTTCACGACATCGCGCGCGCCGTGGATCCGGTTGTTGAACGCGACCAGCACGCCCTGCCCGCGCGCGGCCGGATGCGCGGCCACCGTCACCGCGTTCAGCAGGTTCAGCGGGCCGTCGGACGACAGCGCGGTGGCCGGCCGCATCGCGGCCGTCAGCACGACCGGCTTGTCGCCCCGCACGACCAGATGCAGCGCATACGCGGTTTCCTCCAGCGTATCGGTGCCGTGGGTGATCACGATGCCGTCGACGGCCGGGTCGGCCATCAGCGCGTCGATCCGCGCGGCGAGCGTGTTCCACAGCGGCAGCGCGAGATCCTTGCTGTCGATGCTGGCGACCTGTTCCGCGTCGATGCGTGCGACCGACGCGAGCGCCGGCACGGCGTCGACCAGGAAATTGACGCCGAGCGCGCCGGCCTGGTAGCCGGCCGTGCTGGCCGCGTCGGGCGCGGCGCCGGCGATCGTGCCGCCGGTGGCGAGTACGGCGATGCGCGGCAGTGTCGCCGCGGACGAAGGGGATGCGGTGTTCGGTGTATTCATGGCCGCGATTGTAATGGCTCGCGGCCGCGAGCCGGCAGGTTCCGGCGCGGCGGCCGGCGACGGCCGGCGCGCATCATGGTTTGTCCTGATCTCCGGGCCGCGCGCGGCGTCAACGGCCGTGGCGTCCGCAACGTTATAGAAAGTGCCGTTTTGGTGTTTTCACCTTGATTTGCCATAATCGGAGCGCGCGGTGCGATGTGGCCCTGTCCTCATCGCGTCGCGCTTCGTGACGGCGTCGATCACACGCAATTCACCCCATGGGAGTGTCGAAATGAAAATCCAATCGCTCGTAGCCGCAGTGCTTCTCGGCGGCATGCTGGCTTCCCCCGCGTTCGCGGCGAACAGCCAGCAGGACAAGATGAAGGCCTGCAACACCCAGGCAGCCGGCAAGACGGGCGACGAACGCAAGGCGTTCATGAAGGACTGCCTGTCGGCGAAGCCCGCGAAGGCGATGACGCAGCAGGAAAAGATGAAGGCGTGCAATACGCAGGCCACCGGCAAGAAGGGTGACGATCGCAAGGCGTTCATGAAGAGCTGCCTGAGCAACCAGCCGGCCGCCTGAGTCCCGGCCCTCCCGTCCCGAATGCCGCGCCCCGCTTCGGCGGGCGCGGCATTTTCGTTTTCGTTGCACGCGCATCGACGCATGCATTCCCGTCTTTCCCGCCCCGTTTTTTCCGGCTGCCGGCCCGGTGCCGCCACATGGTGCGGCATTTCGCCGCGTTTTCTTCTATGATGGCTGCAACGCGGCCCACCCAAGACCAAGAAGCGCCATCGGGCCGCCCTCGAGACGGACGCGCACGCGCGTCAAACGGAGGCTTGGATGGCATGGAGACAACACCGCTGGTTCCGCCGCTGGCTGATCGTGATCGTGTTCTGGGCAGTGCCCGTCGCGATCGTCGCCGTCCGCGAGATCCGCGAGGAAATGGCCTACAACAAGGCGGACCTGCAGCTCGCGCTGACCACCTGGCAGCTCACCGACACGCAGCAGGCCGCCGGCGCCGCCGCGAAGTGTCATGGCGATCCTGACGAAGCGCGTGCGGCCGGCTGCCCGGCCGACGTGCTCGCCGCCAACGCGCCGCGCCAGCAGGCGGCGCGCGACGAATACGTGGTACGCCGCAATACGCTCGCCGGCTATCTGTGGCATGCGTTCGTCGGCTACTGGGTCGTCCCGGCCGCGTTCCTGTTCGCGTGCGGCATCGTGATCGCGCTGATCCGCCGCGCGCTTCGCCGCCCGCCGATCAAGCCGCCCGTTCCGCCCGTCACACACTGACACGGGCGCGCGCTGCAGACGCCGCGCCCTCCCGCCCGGCCGTCGCGCGCCCCGCATGCCGACCCGCCCCTCGCGCGTCGGCGCCGCATCGTCCGTTGGCGCGCCGCGACACCCTCACGCGATTTGACGCTTTTTCACGCGGCAACGAAAAGAGGCCGTAATCCGCTGTGATATAACTGCCGACGTGATCCGCTCCTTGAGCGAGACTCACTCCGAACGTCATCCGATGGAGAACAACGATGCAAAAACGGAATCTTGTGCTGAAAGCCGCCGCTGCGCTCATCGTCGGTAGCCTCGCGCTCACCGGTTGCACCACCACCCCGGACAAGCCGGACAACGCCGCGACCAACGCGTCCAAACGCCAGTCGATCGACGCGAGCGTCGACGCCACGCTGTCGCGCATGTACTCCACGGTCAAGGGTTCGCGCGAACTCGTCGCGAAATCGCGCGGCGTGCTGGTCTTCCCCGAAGTGCTGCAAGCCGGCTTCATCGTCGGCGGCCAGTCCGGCAACGGCGCGCTGCGCGTCGGCGGCAGCACGGTCGGCTACTACAACACGTCGTCGCTGTCGGTCGGCCTGCAGGCCGGCGCGCAGTCGAAGGCGATCGTGTTCCTGTTCATGACGCAGCAGGCGCTCGACGAATTCCGCAACTCGGACGGCTGGGCCGCCGGCGCCGGCGCATCGGTCGCGCTCGTGAAGATGGGCGCGAACGGCGCGGTCGACTCAAACACGGCCACCGCACCGGTCCAGGTCGTCGTGCTGACCAACGCCGGCCTGATGGGCGACGTGTCGATCAACGGCACGAAGGTCACGAAGCTCAAGATCTGACGTTGACGCCCTGCCCGCGCGTACCGCGCGCGGGTCATGCGCAAACGGCGATGTCCTCGCGGGCATCGCCGTTTTTTATCCGCCGGCGCGCTGCGCCAATGCGGTCGGGTCGGCCGGGCGGCTCAGGTCGTCGAATCGATCACCTTGAAGCGCGAGCGTTTCTGCGCGCGGATCACCGACTGGTACACGTCCACGTACTGCTGCGCCATCCGGCGCGACGTGAAGCGCGCCTCGAAGCGCTGCCGCACGCGCGCACGCGGCAGCAGGTGCAGCCGGTTCACGGCGGCCACCGCGCTGATTTCATCCTCGACGATGAAACCCGACACGCCCTCGTCCACCACTTCCGGCACCGCACCGCGGTTGAACGCGATCACCGGCGTGCCGCACGACATCGCCTCGATCATCACCAGGCCGAACGGCTCCGGCCAGTCGATCGGAAACAGCAGCGCATGCGCGCCCGACAGGAATTCAGCCTTCTCGTGATCGGCGATCTCGCCGACGTATTCGACGTGCGGCAACGCGAAGAGCGGCTTGATCTCGCGGTCGAAGTATTCCTGGTCGGCCGCGTCGATCTTCGCGGCGATCCGGATCGGCAACCCGCACTGGCCGGCAATGCGGATCGCTGTGTCGACGCGTTTTTCCGGCGAGATGCGGCCGAGGAACGCGAGATAGCGCGGCTCGACCGGCTGCGGCATGTACAGCGTCTCGGGCAACCCGTGATAGACGGTCGTCAGCCATTTCGCCTGCGGCAACGGCTGGCGCTGCGAATTGGAAATCGAGATCACCGGCGCCGTGTTGAACGTGTCGAACACCGGTTGCTGCTCGGGGAGGTCGAGCCGGCCATGCAGCGTCGTCACGTAAGGCGTTTCCTGTCGGTTGAAGACCGAGAACGAGTAGTAGTCCATGTGGAAATGGAGCACGTCGAAATCCTTCGCGCGGCGAGCGACCGTCTCCATCAGCAGCATGTGCGGCGCGACCCGGTCGCGGATCGACGAATCGAGTCGCAGCGCGCGCGGCCACACGGGCTCGAGCTTCGCCCGCGTCGTCGAATCGCCGCTCGCGAACAGCGTCACATCGTGGCCGAGCTCGACGAGCGCCTCGGTGATGTAGGACACGACGCGCTCCGTGCCGCCGTACAGCTTCGGCGGGACGGATTCGGTCAGCGGGGCGATCTGCGCAATTCTCATGGTCCACGTCTCCTGTGTCCTGTCCGTTGCGGGACGGCCGGCAGGGGGCCGCGCTTGCGCGCGCACGCCCCGCGTCCATGCCGCGCCGGCCGGCGCGGCGCCAGCCGGATATCCCATTATTATTCGCGATCCCGATGAGCGGAACCGCAGGCCTTTCATTTTTTGGGGGTTGTTACAGACCGGATACATTCCGCCGCACGGGCTCGGCCGCCTCGCATCGAGCCCGTTCGGCGCCGATCCGATGCCTTCGCGCGCCGATCGCGACCCAACGCGCGCCATCAGGCCGTCAGCGCGACGGCCACTTCCAGGCCGGCAGGTCGCGCGAGTCGGCATCGACGAGCGCGGTCGCGCCGAGCTGCTTGTCGAGCACCAGCGATTCGCAGCCGGCCTCGCGCTCGAGCGTCGCGATGAGCCGCGCCGCGTGCGACACGACCAGCACCTGCGAATGCCGGGCGGCCTGCGCGATCAGGCGGCCGAGCGCCGGCAGCAGATCGGGATGCAGGCTCGTCTCGGGTTCGTTCAGCACCATCAGCGCCGGCGGCCGCGGCGTCAACAGCGCGGCCGCGAGCAGCAGGTAGCGCAGCGTGCCGTCGGACAGCTCGGCCGCCGCCAGCGGCCGCAGCAGCCCCGGCTGGCGCATCAGCACGTCGAAGCGGCCGCGGCCGCCCGGATTGTCGATCTCGACCGACGCGCCGGGAAACGCGTCGTCGATCGCCGCGTCGAGCGCCGCCGCGTCGCCAATTTCGCGGATCGTCTGCAGCGCGGCGGCCAGGTCGGCCCCGTCGTCCGCGAGCACCGGCGTATGGGTGCCGATGTGCGACTGGCGCGCCGGCGCCTGCGCATCGGTCCGGAAATGGTCGTAGAAGCGCCACGAACGAATCCGCTCGCGCACCGCGATCATCTCGGGCGCGCCGGTCGGATCGGCGAACTCGGTCATCATGCTGTCGAAGCTCGCGACCGGTTGCGGAATCGTCCGCCAGTCGCCCGACGCGGTACGCATGCGAATCTGCGCGCCCTGCCGGTCGACCAGCAGCGTGGACGGGCGCGGCAACGCGCCGCCCCAGATGCATTCGCGCTTGATCACCGGATCGAGCGCGAACTGCGAACTGCTCGGCAGCGGCAGGCCGAGATCGATCGAATAGCCGAAATCGTCGCACGCAAAGCCGAGCTTCAGGCTCACCGGCCCGTTGCGCACGGTGCCCGTCACCGGCACCTCGCCGGCCAGCATCGCGCGCGAAAAGCGCTCGGGCCCGGCCCACAACGTCGACGGCAAGCCGCCCTCGCGCGCGAGCGACGGGATCACGCGCCCCTGCGCGGTGTCGGCGAGCAGCCTCAGCGCGCGGTACACGCTCGACTTGCCGCTGCCGTTCGGCCCCGTGACGACGTTGAGCGCCGCGAGCGGCACGATGAGCTCGCGCAGCGAGCGGTAATTGGCGATGGCGAGCGTCTTCAGCGCGGTCATGGGAATGGGCGATGGGGCATGGCAGGCCGGCGCCGGGCCGCGTTCAGCGGCCGTCGACGGCCTGCGGGTCGGCTGCGGTGTTGGCCGCCGTGCTGGCGGCAGGCGAGCGCGCGTGCGGCCGTTCGGGATTCGGCGCATCGGGCGCGGATTCGTGCGGATACAGTTCCATCCGGCTGCGCGGCAGGCATTGCGGGTAGCGGTTCTGCAGATAGGCGATCAGCCCTTCGCGCACGCGGCAGCGCAGATCCCAGCACGACGACGAGTCGGCCGCGCTGACGAGCGCACGCAGTTGCATCGTGCGCTCCGTCGCGTCGGTCACCTGCAGCACCTGCACGCGGCCGTCCCATTCCGGCGCGGCATGGACGAGCCGTGCGAGTTCCTCGCGCAGCGGCGCGAGCGGCGTGCGGTAATCGACCGACAGGTAAACGGTGCCGATGATCTCCGCGCTGCTGCGCGTCCAGTTCGTGAACGGGTTCTCGATGATCCACTGCAGCGGCACGACGAGACGCCGCTGGTCCCACAGCCGCACCGACACGAACGAGCCGGTGATTTCCTCGATGCGCCCCCACTCGCCCTGGATCACGACCACGTCGTCGAGCCGGATCGGCTGCGTGAGCGCGATCTGCAATCCGGCGATCAGGTTGCCGAGCACCGGCCGCGCGGCGATACCGGCGACCAGCCCTGCCACACCGGCCGACGCCAGCAGGCTCGCGCCGATCTGGCGCACGTTCGGGAACGTCATCAGCGCGGCGCCGGTGCCGATGATCACGATCAGTACCATCACGGTCCGCACGAGCACCTTGGCCTGCGTATGGACGCGCCGCGCCTGGAGATTGTCGACCGTATCGATCGGATGGGCCTGGATGATCGCGTCGCCGACGCCGGCCGCGAGCCGCACCAGCAGCCACGTGAGCGACACGATGGAGCCGACCGCGGCCGCGGTGCGCATGCCGCGCACGAACGATATGCCGTCGTCCGCCTGGAGCCACAGGAATTCGAGCGCCAGCAGCGCCAGCACGACGAGCGACGGCTTGTCGATGTAGCGCAGGATCGCGCTCATCAGCGGATACGGCTGCGCGACGCGCTTGACGATGCGTGCGCCGAGGCGGTGCACGACCGCGACGATCAGTATGACGATGACCGACACGCCCAGCGTGCCGAGCCATGAATGCAACGGCGCATCGGCGATGCGCTGCAGTTCCTCGATTGAAATCATCGGCGCCCTCGCGTGATGAAGCGCACTGGCTTCGTCCTGGGATGCGTCGGCGACGTCCGGGCCGTGCACGCGCCCGGACACGGCGTCAGATCAGTTGCCGCTCCTGCAGGGAAACGCCTTGCCGAGACCGAGCGACACCGCGGTGCTCGCGTTGTAGTCGGCCAGCTTCGGATTTTCCGCGATGTACTTGCGCACCGCGTCCGTCATCTGTTGCGCCCGGATGTCGGGCGGCAGGCAGAAGTACTGACCGACGCGCGGCCCCGTGGTGCCGCCGATCGCATCGATCGTGTTGTAGACGCCGTCGGCGGCGCCTTCGATATAGGCCGCGCACGACGCCCGCGACTTGACGTCCGTCTTCGCGCACAGCCGGTCGAGATCCGCGCCCGTGAAAGCCGCCGCCGACAACGGCACGGCAAACGCCGCGGCACAAAACATTGCGCGCAACATGGTGTTCCTTATGTCAATGCGGCGGGGGACCGCCTGCTGCGTTGGCCGGTGCGGCGCCGGATGCCCCGTTCCGGCCGGAAGGCGGCCGGGCGGACAGGCGCCGCCGCACCAAAAACCGTTATTTTGCACTCTTTTGAGCATCTGCCGGCGTCGCTGCACCGATACGCGTCGTCCGCTTGCTCAGGATCTCGATCGCGTCCGGCGCGTTGTAGTGCTTCGCGAACTCGAGCGCGGTGATGCCGAGCTGGTTCTTCACCTGCGGATCGGCGCCCTGGTCGAGCAGCAGCGTGACCGTCGACGCATGGTTGCCGCGCGCGGCCATCATCAGCGGCGTCGTGCCGTTCGGCGACGCGGTGTCGATGTACGCGTCGTGGTCGAGCAGCACCTTGACGACCGCGTCGTGGCCGTTGGTCGCCGCGTAGTGCAGCGGCGCCCAGCCCTTCTTGCTGACTTCCGCGCCCTTGTCGATCAGCAGCTTGACGAGGTCGAGGTCGCCGTTCAGCGACGCGAGCATCAGCGCGTTTTCGCCGGCCTTGTCTTCCTTCTCGAGATCGACGTTCGGCGTCGTGGCGATCGCCGCCGCGACCTTGTCGGATTTCTCGCGCGCGGCGATCACGAGGATCGGGTCGCCGTTCGGCGCGAGCGTGTTCGGATCGAGCTTGCCGCTCTTGAGCTGCTTGCCGATATCGGCGATGTCGTCGAACTTGACGGCCTTGACGATCGCGTCGAGCGACTCGGCATGCGCGCCGGCGGCGGCGAACAGCCCGCTCGCGACGAATGCGGCCGCAACGAGTGCGCGTTTGGGCAGATGGTTGGTCGGCTTCGTCATTGTTGTGGGCTCCTTCCCTGGGTTGTCGGCTGCGCGCCCGTCGTTAGCGGGCGATCTTGAACAGCCGGAAAAAGTTCTGCGTCGTCGCATCGGCGAGCGCCTCGACGGCGATCCCGCGTTCGGATGCGATAAAGCGTCCGACATGGCTGACGTACGCAGGTTCATTCGGCTTGCCGCGATACGGCACCGGCGCGAGGTACGGCGAGTCGGTCTCGATCAGCAGCCGGTCGAGCGGCACGCGCCGCGCGACGTCCTGCACGTCGGTCGCGCTCTTGAACGTGACGATACCCGACAGCGAGATATGGAAATTCTGCGCGAGCGCCTGCTCGGCGACCGGCCACGGCTCGGTGAAGCAGTGCATCACGCCGCCCGGCACGTCCGCGCGTTCCTCGGCCATGATGCGCAGCGTGTCTTCCGACGACGCGCGCGTGTGAATGATCAGCGGCTTCATCGTCGCGGTCGCCGCGCGGATGTGCGTGCGAAAGCGCTCGCGCTGCCATTCCATGTCGGCGATCGAGCGGCCTTCGAGGCGATAGTAGTCGAGGCCGGTTTCGCCGATCGCGACGACCTTCGGGTGCGCGGCCAGCTCGACGAGCTCCGCGAGCGTCGGTTCGCGCGCATCCTCGTGATCGGGATGCACGCCGACCGATGCGTACACGTTGTCGTGCGCGTCGGCGATCGCGAGTACGTCGGGCAGCGTCTCGAAATCGACCGACACGCACAGCGCGTGCGTGACGTCGTGCTCGCGCATGTTCTCGAGAACGGCCGGCAGACGGTCGGCCAGGCCCTTGAAATTGATATGGCAGTGAGAGTCGACGAACATCGTGTTTCCTGAATACGTGAGACGGGCGCTCATGCGCCCGCCGGCATGCGACACCGGGCGACGTGGGTGGATCGGCCGGCCACGGTCGCGCCCCCGCGTGATCCGTTCATCGTTTCGCAACCCATCGGAAACAATGCAGAATCAAACGAACATTTCCCGATATCCGAGAAACAATTCCTCGAACACGAGCCGTGCGTTGAGCGGATGGTTCTCGACCGTCCGCTGCCGCGTCACGGCTTTCATGAAGCGCGCGAATGCGTTCGCGTCGACCGCTTCCGCGCAGCGCGCCAGGGCTGCCGCATGCATCGGGAAGTAGCGCGGCGCACCGGCCATTCGCTGGGCGAGCAGATCGTACAGCCAGCGCTGCAGCCAGCCGAGCACCAGCGGCACCGGCAGCTTCTGCAGCGTCTCGCCGCACGCGAACGGATCGCAGGCCGCACCGGCGGCCAGTTGCCCGAGCGTGTAGTCGCGCAGCGGACGGTTCTCGTCGCTCGCGAGCGCCAGCGCGGCGAGCGGCGCGCCGCCGGCTTCGGCGAGCAGCGCGCTGGCGTGGTCGACACCCTGCGCCGCGAGCCACGCGGCGGCGGCCTCCGGCGCCGGCACGGTCATCGGCCACTGGCGGCAGCGGCTGACGATCGTCGGCAACAAGCGGTCGATGCGCGCCGACACGAGCAGGAACACGACGCCCGGCGGCGGTTCCTCCAGCGTTTTCAGCAGCGCGTTCGACGCGGCCACATTGAGCGCCTCGGCCGGATACAGCACGACGACGCGCGCGCCGCCGCGGTGCGAACCCACCCCGCAGAAGTCGAGCAGCGCGCGCACCTGCTCGATCTTGATTTCCTTGCTCGGCGCCCGCGTCTTCTTGCCGCCTTCGTCCGCGTCGGCCGGCTTCGCGTCGTCCGCCGCACCCGGCGCCTCGCCCGCCAGCGCCTCGGGCAGCACGATCCGGTAGTCCGGATGGTTGCCCTGCGAGAACCAGTTGCAGGCCGCGCAGGCGCCGCACGGCTCGCCGTTCGGTTGCGGCGATTCGCACAGGAAACCCTGCGCGAGATGCTGCGCGAACTGCAGCTTGCCGATCCCGGCCTGGCCGTGCAGCAGCAGCGCATGCGGCCATTGCGCGCGCAGTTGCTGCAGGCGGTTCCAGTCGTCGGTTTGCCACGGATAGATCATGGGGGCGTTCCTTGCGGGTTACAGCGCGGCGAGCACGCGTTCGAGCTGCTGGCGGATCTCGGGAATCGATCGCGTCGCGTCGACGACCGCGAAGCGGTGCGGCGCCTCTTCCGCGCGCCGCAGGTATTCGGCGCGTGTACGGGTAAAGAACGCGTCGGACTCGCTTTCGAACTTGTCCGGCATGCGCGCGGCGCCGCGACGCTCGCTCGCGACCTGCGGCGCAACGTCGAACAGCACCGTGAGGTCGGGCTGGAAACCGCCCTGCACCCAGCGCTCGAGCGTCTCGAGCTTGTCGCGCGGCAGCCCGCGGCCGCCGCCCTGGTACGCGAAGGTCGCGTCGGTGAAGCGATCCGACACGACCCAGTCGCCGCACGCGAGCGCCGGCTCGATCACGAGCGCGAGGTGCTCGCGACGCGCGGCGAACATCAGCAGCGCTTCCGTCTCGAGATCCATCGGCTGGTTCAGCAGGATCTCGCGCAGTTTCTCGCCAAGCTGCGTGCCGCCCGGCTCGCGGGTGACGACGACCTGCCGGCCGGCCGCGGCCAGCCGGTCCTGGAGGCGTTCGCAGAACCATGACAGGTGGGTGGTCTTCCCCGCCCCGTCGATGCCTTCGAACGTGATGAATTTACCGCTCGCCATTATTGACCTCGTATGTACTTGTCCACGGCCTTGTTGTGGTCGCCGAGCGTGTCCGAGAACACGCTCGTGCCGTCGCCCTTCGCGACGAAATAGAGCGCGCTCGTCGGGGCCGGATTGATCGCCGCCTGCAGCGCGGCGACACCCGGCAACGCGATCGGCGTGGGCGGCAGCCCGCGTCGGGTGTAGGTATTGTAAGGAGTGTCGGCCTGCAGGTCGCGCTTGCGCAGACGGCCGTCGTACGCGTCGCCGAGCCCGTAGATCACCGAAGGATCGGTCTGCAGCGGCATGCCGATGCGCAGCCGGTTCGCGAACACGGCCGCGACGAACGCGCGGTCGGCCGCATGGCCGGTTTCCTTCTCGACGATCGACGCGATCGTCAGCATTTCGTAAGGCGTCTTGTACGGCAGCCCCGGCGTGCGTGCGGCCCATGCCTCGTCGACGCGCGTCTGCATCAGGCGGTAGGCGCGCCGGTAGATGTTCAGGTCGCTCGTGCCCTTGTCGAACAGGTAGGTATCGGGAAAGAACAGCCCCTCGCCGCTGCCGCGCTGTACCGCGCTGTCCGATGCGCCGATCGCGCGCAGCAGCTCGGCGTCGCTCATGCCGGCCGTCGAATGCGCGAGATCGGGGTTCGCGTCGAGCTCCGCGCGCATCCGCTTGAAGGTCCAGCCCTCGATGACCGTCGCGACGTACTCGTTCACGTCGCCGCGCGCGATCTTCTGCAGCACGTCGTAAGGCGTGATGCCGGTCTTGAATTCGTAGTTGCCCGATTTGAGCCGGCTCGACAGCCCGAGCACGCGCGTCATCGCGACGAAGGCGAGCGGCTCGACCGGCACGCCGCCGCGCTTGAGCTGCGACGCGACGCTCTTCACGCTGCTGCGCGGCTTGATCGTGACGTCGAGCGATGCCGAACCCAGCGACAGCGGCCGGGTCGCCCAGTAATACCCGCCGCCCGCGCCGGCAGCGGCCACAACGACGGCCAGCGCCACGATCGTCGCGGCGCATTTCTTCAGTAGGGACATGGAAACGTGACTCAGGTAAGACCCATATAATACTTGCTCGCCTCCGTCAAAGTCAGGGTTGACTGTTCCCTCATTCCATGAGCACACCGTTCGCTTCACCGGCTGCCCAGGCCGCATCTGCCTCGCTCCCCGTTTTCCCCCGCCCGTCCGCCGCCGATTTCGACGCGCCGGGCGCCTGCATGCCGCTGCCGCAGTTCGGCGTGATCGACGTGGCCGGCGACGACGCCGCCACGTTCCTGCACAGCCAGCTCACCAACGACATCGAGCATCTCGATGCCGGCAGCGCGCGGCTGTCCGGGTACTGCTCGCCGAAGGGCCGCCTGCTCGCGTCGTTCCTCGCGTGGCGGGCCGGCCACGGCGTGCGCCTGCTCGTGTCGAAGGACGTGCAGCCGGCCGTGCAGAAGCGGCTGTCGATGTTCGTGCTGCGCGCGAAGGCGAAGCTGACCGACGCGAGCGACACGCTCGCGGTGGCCGGCTTCGTCGGCGACGTGCGCGAGGCGCTGTCGGGCATCTTCGATGCGTTGCCCGACGGCGTGCACGTGAAGGTCGACGGCCCGGCCGGCGCGCTGATCCGCGTGCCCGACGCGGCCGGCCGCAAGCGCTATCTGTGGATCGGCCCGCGCGCCGAAGTCGATGCGCGCGTCGCCGCGCTCACCGGCACGCTGCCCGTCGTGTCGCCCGCCGTGTGGGACTGGCTCGACGTTCGCGCGGGCGAGCCGCGCATCACGCAGCCGGCCGTCGAGCAGTTCGTCCCGCAGATGGTCAACTTCGACGTGATCGGTGCCGTTAACTTCAGGAAAGGGTGCTACCCGGGCCAGGAAGTCGTGGCGCGCAGCCAGTACCGCGGCACGATCAAGCGCCGCACCGCGCTCGCGCACGTCGCCGGCGAGACCGATACCGTGCATGCCGGCGTCGAGCTGTTCCACAGCGACGACCCGGGCCAGCCGTGCGGGATGATCGTCAATGCGGCGGCCGCGCCGGCGGGCGGCGTCGACGCGCTGGTCGAGATCAAGCTCGCCGCGCTCGACAGCGGCTCGGTGCACCTCGGTTCGGCCGACGGCCCGGCACTCGCGTTCGACGCGCTGCCGTACGCGTGGCCGACCGAAGCGTGATGCACTGACAACCCGTTCGCGGGCCGGCTCGCGAGTCGCAGCCGGCCCGCGACGTTTCCTGCGAGAGATTCGCCCGATGTGTCTGATTGCCTTCGACTGGCAGCCCGATGCCGCCGCCGGTCCCGTCTTTACCCTCGCCGCCAATCGCGACGAATTCTTTCGCCGGACCAGCGCGCCGCTCTCGTGGTGGGAGGACGTGCCGGGCGTACTGGCCGGCCGCGATCTCGAAGCGGGCGGCACGTGGCTCGGCGTATCGCGCGACGGCCGCTTCGCCGCGCTGACCAACTACCGCGCGCCGTTCGACATCCGCGCGGGCGCGCCGACCCGCGGCAAGCTGGTATCCGACTTTCTCGGCGGCGCGTCCGTCGCGCCGCTCGACTATCTCGCGCAACTTGCCGAACACGCGGCCGTGTACAACGGCTTCAACCTGCTCGTCGGCGACTGGCGCCGGCGCGAACTCGCATGGTTCTGCAACCGTGCGCCCGAGGGTGAAAGCCGCGTCGCCGCGCCCGTCGCGATCGCACCGGGCGTGCATGCGCTGTCGAATGCGCGGCTCGACACGCCCTGGCCGAAAGTGGTGCGCAAGCGCGCGGAGCTCGGCACGCTGCTCACCGACAATCCGACCCCGTCGCTCGACGAACTGATCGCGCTGATGCGCGACCCGCACGTCGCCGACGACGACGCACTGCCGCACACGGGCATTCCGATCGAGCGCGAGCGTGCGCTGTCGGCCGCGTTCATCGAAACGCCCGAATACGGCACGCGCGGCACCACGGCGCTGCGCGTCACGATGAAGGAAGGCGTGCGGCTGACGGTCGAGGTCAAGGAGCGCAGCGACGACGACGGCTCGCACCGGACCGTCCGCCCGGGCGCGTTCGAGCGCGCGTTCGCGTTCGATATCGACGCGACGCGACCGCGCTGAGCGCACGCCTTGCGCGCTACGGCGCGCGTGCCATCTCGACGTGCGGCACGCCGGCCTCGACGAACGGTTCGCCGACCGCCGCGAACCCGTGCCGCAGATAGAACGACACCGCCGAATCCTGTGCGTACAGCCGCACGACGGCTTCGCCGCGACGCCGCGCGGCGTCCAGCAGCGCATTCAGCACGGCCGACCCGACACCCTGCCCGCGCATGTCGGCGAGCACCGCGACGCGGCCGATCGTGCCGGACGGCAGCAACCGCCCCGTCGCGACCGCGCGGCGCAGCCCTGTCGCCGCATCGGTCCGGTACGCGACCGCATGCAGCGACAGCGGATCGTCGTCGTCGAGTTCCCATTCCGGCGGAATCTGCTGTTCGCGCACGAACACCGCGTCGCGAATCCGCGCAGCGTCGCCGCCCAGCACCGTCCAGTCGCCCGTTTCCACTTCGCCCGCGCCGTTCGTCATCGCAGCTCTCCCGCGGCATGCGCGCCGTCAAACCTCGTCGAATGCAGCCTTCAGCGCCGCGACCGCATCGGCATGCGCGGCCCGCACCTCCGGCACGTAGCCGCCCATCTTGAAGAATTCGTGGATCATCCCCGGATAGCGGACCAGCGTGACCGTGTTGCCGGCCGCGCGCAACTTGTCCGCGTACGCGGCGCCCTCGTCGCTCAACGGATCGAATTCGGCCGTCGCGATCCAGGCCGGCGCGACACCCGCGAACGACGGCGCATCGCGCGTGCCGTCGAGCGGCGCGAAACGCCAGTCGTCGCGGTCCGCCCGATCGCGCACGTATTGCGTGAAGAACCACTGGATCGTGTCCTGCGTCAGCAGGTAGCCGTTCGCGAGCCGTGCATGCGATTCGGTGTCCTGGTAACCCGTCACGCCCGGATAGATCAGCAGTTGCAGCGCAAGACGGATGCCCGCGTCGCGCGCGAGCACCGCGCAGACCGTCGCGAGCGTCCCGCCCGCACTGTCGCCGCCAACGGCCAGCCGCGCGGCGTCGATGCCGAACGCGGCGGCCTCGCGATGCAGCCACTGCAATGCGTCGTCCGCGTCGTTCACCGCGGTCGGAAACCGGTGTTCGGGCGCGAGCCGGTAGCCGACCGACAGCACCGCGCATTGCGCATCGTGCGCGAACATCCGGCACAGCGCATCGTGCGTGTCGACGCTGCCGACCGTGAAGCCGCCGCCGTGGTAGTACACGAGCGCGGGCAGCGGCTCCGCCAGGCTCGGCTCGACCGGCAGATACAGCCGCGCACCGATCGTGCGGCCGTCCCGCGTCGGCACGACGCATGCCTCCACCGAATGCATCGGCGCCGGCGCGACGTCGAGGATCGGCGCGCTCTTCTCGTACGCGGCGCGCGCCTGCTGCGGCGTCTGGTGGTGATACGACGGACGTTTCGCGCGCTCGATCATGTCGAGCACCTGGGCGATCTTCGGATTCAGCGGCATCGGTGTGGACGGCGCCCGCGTGGCGCCGTGAACGGACAAGCGTGACATGATGCCACGCGCGCGGCCGGCGGGCGCGGCGCGCGGTGCGCCGGCCCGCCCGTGCGCCCAAACGAGACGGCCCTGCCTCATCGAAGGGACAGGGCCGTGCGCGACGGATGCTTACGCGTCGCTCGGGCCGGGCTGGGCGTCAGGCGCGGTGCGCGAGCGTTGCCGCTTGATGTCGCGGCCGACCGCGAGCCGCCGCATGTACTTGAACGTACCGAGCGCCTTCGCGACGAAATTGCCGTCGCTGTCGCGCACTTCGCCTTCGCAGTAGGCCATCGTCGTCGAGCGGTGCATCACGCGCCCGTAAGCGCGCAATTCGCCGCGGCCCGGCTGCATAAAGTTCACCTTCATCTCGACCGTGACGACGCCGACGCCGTCGTCGGTCAGGCTGCGCGCCGCCATCGCGAGCGCGATGTCGGCGAGCGTCATCGTCACGCCGCCGTGCGCGATGCTCCACGTGTTCATGTGGCGCTCCTCGAGCGGCAGCGCGATCTCGCTCGCGCCATCCTTCGCGGACACGAGCTGCACGCCGAGCAGATCGACGAACGGGCTTTCGATCGACGGGCCTTCCGTCGGGGTTGCCGCGTCGCTCATCGTGCGTTGTCGACGATGTAGTCGACGCACTCGCGCGATTCGGCCACCGCGACGACGAATTTCTTCACTTCCTGGTGAACCGGATGCACCTGGTATGCATCGAGCGCGGCCTTGTCGGCGAAATCGGAGACGAGCACGATGTCGGCGGTCGCGTCGAGGCCCGGCGTCGCCACGCCGACGTCGATCTGCAAGGTGCCCGGCACGAGATCGCGGCAGCCTTCGAGCTTCTCCTTCAGCTTCAGCGCGTTCTGCGCACGCGTCGCGCCTTCCGCCGATTCCTTCAACTTCCACATGACAATATGTCTGATCACTTCGTTCGCTCCTGTTCGTGTTGGTTCGGCTGTTTGCCTGAAATCGTTGCCGGTTGGGCACTTCAGGCCCTTCCATCGTTCGCTTGCGTTCGCCGGAAATCGCGTTCGGCCGAGAAAAAAGGGGTATAAAAGGCGGACATCATGTCGGCCATCGAGAGACGATACGCACATTTTCACCGTACCGCTTACCGACGTCGAGATCCGACAAGCGAAGGCAGGCAACAAGCCTACCAAACTTACCGACGGCGATGGACTGTATCTGTTGGTGAAGCCGTCAGGCTCCAAGCTCTGGCGTTACAAGTACAGAATTGCCGGGAAGGAAAATCTCTTCGCCATCGGCGAGTACCCCACGATCAACCTTCAAGAGGCTCGCGCAGCGCGTGACCATGCCCGCGAACTCGTCAGGAACGGACTGCACCCGTCGCATGCGCGACAGGAAGCGCTATCGGCGCGTATCAACGAAGGCAAAGCAACTTTTCGCGCAGTCAGCGACGAGTGGCTGGAGAAGAAGCGGAAGACTTGGACCGAGCGGCACTATGGCGAGATTCTGCGCATGCTCGAAGCCGATGCTTACCCGTACATCGGGAACCACCCCATGCGCTCTGTTACCGCGCATGACGTGCTTGCTTTGATGCGCCGGGTCCGAAGAGCGTGGCTCCCCTTCCGTAGCGATCAAACTGCGCCTGTACGTGTCCAACGTGTTCCAGTATGCGGTGATCACACTGCGAGCTGATACAGATCCCGCGTCGGTACTGCGTGGCTCGGTCCTACAACCTCCGACAGAGAATGCTCGGGTGTTGAGCCGTGACGAACTGAAGAGGCTCTTTCGCCAGCTTCCCACCTACAAGAGCGGACGAACCGCGATTGCGATTCGTTTACTGATGATGCTGTTTCCGCGAACGATCGAGCTTTGCCGTTCGCGATGGGAAGAAATTGACCTGCGAACGGCCGAATGGAAGGTACCCGCGGAGAAAATCAAATCAAGACGCCTACACATCGTTCCCCTTCCAACGCAGGCGGTAAAACTGCTGCGCGAGCTGCAGGAAATGTACGGAAATCGCGGGTACATCTTGCCGATTCTGCATAGCAATCGAAAGCGCCCACACATGAGTCGCGCAACGATCAACCGCGCGATCGACTACATGGTCCCCGACAACCCTGAACCGATAACGGGTCATGACTTTCGGGCAACTGCGTCGACCAACCTCCATGAAATGGGATGGAAGGACGAAGTGGTCGAAATGCAGTTGTCTCATAAAGACAAGGACCGGACCCGCTCGACGTACAACCACGCCAAGTACTTGCCGGAGCGTCGAGAGATGATGCAAGCGTGGGCGAACTGGCTCGACGACATCGAACAAGAAGCACTCCAAGTCGGAGGCGCCGCGAGCACCCCTGTCAGTCACCGATGATGCAGCAGTACCTGCGGCCGCTGTAGCAAGGCTTAAATTACAAACCTACGCCGAAACCTACGCTTCGGCTTTTCCGGATAGGTCGTTAGGGACCGGAGTCCGCTAGTTAATTTCAATGTACACGACCGCTATCAGGCCAATCGGAACATGGGTTGAATCGTCAGGGCTTCCGACACGCAAAGGGTCCTGAGCCGTTCCCAAAACCCGGACTGTCAACGTCACATTCTGCCCCACTCCCATCCAAGGGAACCTCGCTATTGACTGGTATCAAAGTGGTTCTATAATGAACTCTCACGACCACTCCAGCAGGGCGGCATCACGCTGCCGATCGTGGGAGCGGATTGCAGGGTCGGACGGCCCTATTTCGTTGCGTACACTAACCGTGGGCAGCCCATGACAATGCCAACAACAGAAGAGTCGAGCCATCAGAACGGTACTACGTCGGACTCCTCACGAACAATCCGATGGGGAATTGTTGGCGCAGGCCACATAGCAGGTCGATTCGCTGAAGGTTTGAGTTTTGTGCCAAACGTCGAGCTTGCCGGCGTGTGGGCACGACGAGAGATACAGGCTGAGGAGTTTGCCCAGAAGCACCGGACACACGCATACGCGAATTTCGATGACCTGCTGGAAAACATCGACGCCCTGTATATTGCAACGCTGCAAGATAGTCATTCGTATTACGCTACGCGAGCGTTTTCCGCCCGTCGCGCCGTTCTATGCGAGAAGCCAGCGGCCGTAAGCGTGCGCGAACTTCAACATCTGGTGAATGCTGCAAAAGCATCCAATGTTCTGTTTA
This sequence comes from Burkholderia sp. MSMB1826, assembly GCF_001526325.1. Taxonomy (NCBI): domain Bacteria; kingdom Pseudomonadati; phylum Pseudomonadota; class Betaproteobacteria; order Burkholderiales; family Burkholderiaceae; genus Burkholderia; species Burkholderia sp. MSMB1826. Next base: position 204,769 of record NZ_LOYN01000018.1, on the reverse strand, counting down.
TGGAGGCAATGAAGCCACCGTTCTATCCGCTTTTCATAAAGCTCATGGAACATCTTGCGAAAGACCCGATCGGTGACATCGGATTCGTGCGCGCCGGCTGTTCGATTCCGGACGCCCCTCCCGATCACCCATCGTTCCGTTTGGAACGCGGCGGTGGTGCTTTGTTAAACATCGGGATCTACGAAGCATTCCTGGCGGTGCGATTCCTAGGGAGAGCGCTTGATGTGCACACGCTCGGGCGCTTGGGAGAAACCGGAGTCGATACTTTCGCCAGCCTCAACATCCTTCACGAAAAGGGTATCGCGCAGATTTTCTGCGGACTGGATCTGGACGGCAAGGGTGACGCATTTCTCGCCGGCACGAGGGGATCCGTGACAATCCACGAAAACTGGTGGAACCCATCACGAGCGACCATCCACTACGTTGGAGGACGGACAGTCGAACTGCACGAGCCGTTTGAGGGGGGTGGACTCAACTATGAAACAGCCCATTTCTGTGACGTACTGCGCTCTGGGCGCATTGAAAGCCCGATCGTCACTCACGATATGTCGATGGAAATGATCGCAATCATGGACTCCGCCCGTGCCAAGCTCGGGCTTAGATATCCCTTCGAAGCTATATAGGCGATGCGGCGTTGTCGGGAATGACGCGCACCCGGGCGCCACTGAGAATTCTATCGACGTGGCTCTTGTTAGAGGTTGCGAGCAAGATCCGATCGGTCCGTGTGGTCTGTCGAACTGTCCTGCTGTCGCCCCAAATGCCAAATGCGGAGCGGCAGCCGCTGGTAAACTGACGAGGCCAAAGCAATTTTCCCCCGGTCACATGAGCACCCAACCCGCAGCAGCACCTGCCCCCGTAAGTCCAATGATGCAGCAGTACCTGCGCCTTATTTGACGGGGCCGGATGCGCAAACCTACGCCAAGTCCTACGCTCGCCCATCACTACCCATCGGCCTGTCTCTGACGTACGGGGCAGCGAAGTCGGCGTCGAAAGTGCCCTTCCATGAGCGCACGCGCATCGAAGTAGAGTAGTAATACTCATAGTTTGTGCGGGGAATCTGGTCCACCCGGACTGCGACGCTTGCAAAAACCCCGTCTCGTATAGTTGCATCGCCCGTGCAAATGTATGAGACCACGGCAAGGTGTTCGTCCAGTATCTTCCGGATGAACTCGACTGCACCACCGGCCTCTTCGGCATTGCCTAGAACGGAGAAGAAATGCCGATGGGTTGCTGCGTAGAAAACCGTCACCTCGTCGTTGTACAAGGAAGAAACCTCTAAGGGCCCACCTTTCGATCCTGCGAGCGATGGCACCCGAACATTGAAATAATTCTCGCCATTACGGGCAACAATAGAAAAATAGCTCCTCCAGCTCGGGAAGATTGAGAGAAGATCTCCCGCCATTTGGCGAGAAAAGGGCTCAAGCAATTCGATCAAGGTGGCTCCCCCGCAGCTCGCCAATAGCGCAACGCGATCAATGACAATCCTACGCCAGAAGTCGATCGACCTCTGCTGGCCGACAATCACCTGTCTTGATCATTGGAAATTGGCCGAAAGGCGAACTTCGCACTGCCGGAGAACCGGCCTAAACGGCTTTGTAGGCCGTCAGAACAGTTTCAAAATCAGCATATTGAGGTATTTGACCATCCAATTTAGCCGCCCGCAGAGCACGGACGAGTGACTTTGCCCGGCCGGCCACTAGTTGATTCCACCACCGCCGAACGGGGAAAGATCATCCGGCTTCTCTACACGTTCCCCGACTGGATCGTTGTAATTGATCGGATCACCGGCACTCGGAATCCTTGGCTCGGCAGAGTCCAAAGCCAATTCACTACGCTGCTCGTTCCACTTGAGCTGACCACCGCGCAGACTTTCTTGAGGCATCGCCTCCAAGGCGCCCGACCGATCGCTTTTACTGGCAGCATCCGAATTCGCGGCAGTGTATTCGGGGGGATCTTCAATTGTCGCCACGCCACCAGGACGCGCCGCGTCGGCGGTGTTTTCTTGCGTCTGCTGCATTGCAGCGCCTGTCGAGTGCGCCGTCGACTGATACGCCGTACCTCCGGGCACGAGGGCCATCACGTCGGCGGGTGACAGGGGCTGATCCCAAGTGCCTATACCCCCCCAGTTACCTCCCGCGGTAGCCTCGGCTGGCGACTCCACGCACGCGGAAGTCGGCACTTGGATGCTTTGATGCTGCTGCGTTTCCACATTCCCTGCGGAATCTTCCGCATTGGCCTGCGTCACCGCGTCGTCCTTCGACGTATCCGGGCTATGGGTCGACATCTTGTTTTCCTCGCTTCACCTAGGATTGGCGCCGACGACAATGGTAGGACAAAAAGAAGAACGCCACTTGGGTTTTGCTCCAGTGACCTCCTGGTGAGCTGCTGCAAAGGGCAGGCATCCGTCCCGTAGTTCAGGAGATGGAATGACAAGTGCAAGGCTTGTCCAGCAAGGCTCCCGCCCCTTGCTGTAGCAAATCTGTAGCACGCAAAAAAGCCCGCTCGTTGCGGGCTTTCGTGCTTCTGGGCACCCAATCCGACCGTTTCAGCAAGGCACTCGGCCACCGCCCATCATGCACCATCGCTGCATCTCCTGTTGCGGAGGCGCATACGGTAGTCCAGTCCTCGGATCGATGTGGTCATACTGCCCCGTGGGGTGTCGAGCCCTCCACGCGGCTTGGTCGGCATACTGTTGCTCGATCGCGGCTTGCTCTCGTGCCAGATCGGCCTTCTGCGCATCGTCGAGTTTCTTCGTCATGGTCACGAGCCGCGCGAACTTTGGATCGCGAACATCCTGCAGGGGCGGTAACGGTGGCGCAGGCGGCATGATGAGCACAGGGCCGGTGTATTTCGGTATCGGCAACTTGGACGGTCGGCCAAACTTTGCCGCCATATTCATCTCCCACAACGCAGCGTCCATTCCGAGCGCATGTTCGTAGTCGCGATTGACGACCGCCAGCGTGACCGTCCCCGACGGCGTCGGCAATGGCTGCAGGGAAGGTGGAAGCGTCTGTCGAGCCTCGGGATAAATGGTGCGGGCATAAGCGATTGCTGCGACGGAGTACTGCTGCAGCACTGCCTCGTACGCTTCCAGTATCTGCGCTCGATCATAGCCGCCAGGATTCTCAAACATCGGCTTATATGCCAACACTTTCTGGCTATACAACGCATTCGCATTCCGCTGCTCTGCGGCAAACCGTTGTTGAGGATCCGTCGGCGCAGACGCCGATAGGGGCGCACACCCTGAAAACGCGCTGGCGACAAGCAATATCCCGACTGTCGCGCGCACAAGCAACGAGCGTTGACGCGACATATCCGCGATCATCTGGTTGACCAAGGCGAGCAGCAACGAGAGTCGTGGGTTTGACGGTGTAATCTTGTGGGCCCCTGCCATGTGCGTCCCTCGTTGTGAGATGTTAGTCCGCAGAGTTTAGCGGAAAGGTCGCTCGTGCCGATGTAGGGAAAGTCGCCCGCTCGCCCCTGCAGCGGCCATTTACACGTTCAGCCCGGCTCTACCATCCCCCACTCATCGTGGCCGATCTCACCTAAACGGCTTTGCAGGCCGTCCGTTCTCTATCGGACAATAGTGGTTGCACCCAATACGCTTTGCGCATTCTGAAACCCACCACTGTCGCTCCGCAGGCCCCTGTCTTCTTGGTCATGGCTGCATTCTCACAAGAACCGGAGCACAGACAATAACCGCGCAGCTCGATGATTCGTTCAATAAAATTGAACAGTATTATAAATAATAAGGTATTTATACACAAAAAACTGAAAAGTATGATTGGGACATTCTCTTTCTCCGAGTATGTCCATGATAGACAAAGCCTTTCTCCCGCCGATGTGCGATCCCCTCACGGGAGTCTGCCTGGTGCCCGACGTTGCGCCAGGTTCGGATGTCCGTCCTGCAGTTGGATCAAAACCCAAAGTGCACTATATAGGCGACCCCATGTGTTCGTGGTGCTGGGGAATTTCACCCGCGCTGAATGAATTGCATTCCTATTGCGTAGCCCACGACGTCGCATTCGAAATCACGCTCGGTGGACTCCGCGCCGGCGGTGGTGATGAATGGAATAGTTCGTTCAAGCAGTTCTTGCGGCAGGAATGGAGCGATATCCATGAGGTCACCGGACAACCTTTTGGCTTCGGACTGTTGGAACTCCCCTATTTTGATTACGACACTGAACCGGCGTGCCGCGCCGTTGTAGCAGTTCGGACGCTCGTCGAGGAAACCAGCGGGGCAAAAGAAGCCGTTCTTGAGTTTTTTAGTGCTGTGCAGCGCAAGTTCTATGTTGAGACTGGCGATCCCAAGGAAGTGGAATTTTATCGCTCGGTTTGTCATCAACTCGGCATAAATTTTGACGCCTTTGCCGATGTCTTTGCGTCCGACGGCGCGATGCTCGAAACAGTCGACGATTTCGCGCGTAGTCGTGCAATGGGAGTTAGGGCATTTCCGACCATTCTCGTGGAATACGACGGCGGCCTTACTGAAATCTCCAGAGGCTCTGTCACCGCCGAGCAACTCATCCGCAAGCTGAAGTTGTTTGTCGGCGAACGGTAAGCCTGCCGCATATTGCGGTTTCATTTAGTTCTTATTGATGGAAAATATCGTGAACGAAATCAAATCAATCCTGTTTCTCGCCTTTCCTAATGTTGGCGAGCAAGACCTTTTTGCCGCGTGGGAGTTGATGCGCGCCGCGGCATGGAATTTGTCCCAGCAAGGCAAGACGCTGGAAGTATCGCTCGGCAGCTTCGAAGGCGGCGTTCTGCCGACGCATATGGGCGCTCATATCCAGAGCGAACGAACCGTGACCAGCAACGACCGATTCGACGTGCTTTACGTCCCCGGCGGCATCGGCGCAGGCTCTGCTTCCAAGGACCCGCGCATACTCGACTTGATTCGAGCGCATCACGCGGAAGGTCGATGGGTTGCGGCGAATTGTGCAGGCGTCGGCGTCCTGTATCGCGCAGGCGTGCTGAACCAGCACGAGATCACGTCGCCGGCCAGCCTGGCTCGGCGCCTGCCCGCACTCGGTGCGAAACTCGTCTCGCCTCGTCGCGCATGGTTGGTCGATCACACCAATCGGATCTTCACTTCCGGCGGGGCTGCGACGGTGCATCCGAGCACGATCGCGCTGACCCGAGCGCTACTTGGCGAGGACAGTGCCCGCGGCCTCGCACAGTCGTGGGATACTTTGGCCCTTCATGGCGAGGCGCTGTTTTCGGACGTCGGGCCGGTCATGAATGATGATCCGGTAGCGGCGGCGGCTCTGCAGGATCAGCTCGAAACCGTCTTCATGCCGGACTGACGAGTGGGTAACCGGTCTGCGGCGGCGACGCCGCCGCAGACGCTTATGGATGAAACACTACTGGCGTCGAGGCGAAGCGGATCGTGTTCCTGCACATTGCCACCGTTTCTCCGAACACTCCCCATCTCTCATGCTTGCGATTCCGGAACAAGCAATTTGAATCTCCGGCGGATCTATGTGTCGATCCAGCCACTTCCGACTCGGCGAGCTTAATCGTGAAAAGGAAAACCGATGATTGAACCATATGGCGTGGTTGGGTTGATTCCCACTGTATGGGGTATCCGGTCGCGACAGGATATCACCCGTAATCTCGATCATATCGAGGAGCTTGCCGCGGGTGCGCTGTGGCTTTCGTCCCTGGATGTGCCAGTCAAATTGCTGGTCATTCCCGAAGGAGCGCTGCAAGGATTCAATGATGAGGCATTGGATTTAGCTCCGGAGGAGTTTATTCGAACCGGTGCGATTGATATTCCCGGCCCCGAAACGGATCGCCTTTCAAAACTAGCGGTTCAGCACCGCGTGTTCATTATCGCTCAGGCAAAAGCTCGCAATCCAGATTGGCCCGGTTTGTTTTTCAATGTGGGTTTCATCATCGATCCCAGCGGCCAGATCATTCTTAAGCATCATAAGGTATCAGCCCTGCTGCCCTGCGAGCGCTCGGCGTCACCGCATGATCTGTTCGACGCGTGGGTCAAAAAATACGGCCGCAATCTACAATCTTTCTGGCCGGTCGTCGATACAGCCATTGGTCGTCTCGGCGTCATGATGGCGATGGAAGGAAATTACCCGGAGAATGGACGCGGATTGGCCCTGAACGGCGCCGAAGTGGTTTATAGAGCGTCGATGCCCACACCGTTTACCGAGAACGATATCTTTGAAATATCGAATCGGGCACGGGCGCTCGAAAACAATATGTACGTGCTGGCGCCAAATATAGGTGGCATCTACACTTTTCCAGAAACTCAAGCTCCCGTTGACGCCGGCGGGGGACGCTCGATGATCGTCAATTACAAGGGGCAAATTATCGGCAAGCAAAATGATACGAACGGATCAACGTTCGTGACCGGCACTATCGATATCGAAGCTTTGCGGCACCATCGGGCAAGTGCTCAAGTTACGAATTGGGTAAAAGATATTCGCTCGGAACTCGCTCAGATCATTTACGAAGAGCCCCTGTATCCAAAAAATATCTACCTTGATTCCCCTCAGCGCAAGCATCACGAGTACAAAAAAGAAATACTGGACAAACGGATCCAAGACATGATTGATCGCGGAATTTGGGTGCCGAGCTCTTACCGACGATAGTTCAATGCGTGTCGGTCGTCCCCTTGTTATCCGCGTTATGCTCGATCTCATCGGACAAGGCAAAAAACGGGCGACCGCCACGCGCACCTGCCAACCGGGTGCGCCTAATTTTTTGAGTCACCAGTATTGTATTCAAACCAATCGCCTTCCTCTATTTCAAATAGTAGTAGCATTGAATTTTTGCCGTTCCAGCCATGGACAAATTGTCAGCCATGACGACCTTTGTCAAAGTCGTCGAAGCAGGATCTTTCACCAAGGCCGCCTATGCGATGAACCTGCCCAAGGCACGCGTCTCGCAAAGAATTTCGGCACTTGAGAACGCCCTAGGCGTGCGGCTGCTGCAACGGACCACGCGTGTACAGCAATTAACGGACGACGGTCGAATCTACTTCGCCAAGTGCCAAGCTATCCTGGCTGAAATCGAGGAGATGGAAAGTGCCATGACGGGTAGCACCGGCTCTCCCAAGGGCGTGATCCGGGTGGAGGCGCTGGCGTCGATTGCGAGGTCAATACTGGCCCCCAAGCTCGCCGACTTTCGTCGGCGCTATCCTGGCATCCGCATTAATCTCGGATGCAATGATCGTATTAGCCATCTTCTGGAGGAAGGCGTTGACTGTGCCATCCGAGGAGGGCAACTTCGCGATTCCACATTAGTCGCAAGACATGTTTGCGATGTAGCTTTCGGTCTATACGCGTCACCTGCGTATCTCGCCCGTTTCGGTCGAATCGACTCCGAACAGGTTTTGAGGCGAGCAGACAGGATATCGTGGTCCAGCTCCAGCGAAGCGGTAATCACCGACGCGGTGTGGCGACTGATAACGCCAGATAGCGTTACGGAAATTAGTGAACCGGCATCACTGATGCTCGACGATCCCGACGCGATGATCATTGCAGCGCTACACGGAGCGGGGGTAGTCGCGGCTGCCCCGTTTTCGGTCTATACCTACGTTCGCCGAAACGAACTGGTGCCAGTATTGCCGGAGTGGCATTTTCCGCTACGCCCGATCCATATCGTCTATCCAACGAGCAAACATCTTTCTGCGCGCGTACGAAGCTTCCTGGACTGGGTGATTGATGTACTCAACACCAGCCCGCAGTTGAAGATGCTACCTCGCGACCTGGCCTAGACCGTATTTTCCGGTAATTTCAGCCAGCACGGATGAACCGACCGATTATGCCGGACCGGCCGCCAGCCCCCGATCAATCGGCCCACTCATGACCGGGCAGTATGGGAGATCGCTTCCCGTCACAGTCGCGTGCTGGATCATCAATGCCGTGCCCCCCGCCGCTCAAGAAGGCGCTGCTCGAGCGTGCGCTGGGCGGTGTTGTTCCGCCGCATGCCGGCGGCCAGACTGAAGGATGAGACCACGCATCGGTTGCGATTGCCGGCAGACCCCTGAAGCGTGCGTCGCTCGCCTTCCGTCGCACACTAGATACTTCGCTGATTCACACGCCGTGAAAGCGCTTCGGCGCTCTCCTTCCGCTCGCTGTACCGATCGACCAGGTACGGGCCGATGTCTCTCGTCAGCAACGTAAACTTCACCAATTCTTCCATCACGTCCACGACACGATCGAAATAAGCGGACGGCTTCATCCGCCCCGCTTCGTCGAATTCCATGAAAGCCTTCGCCACCGACGACTGGTTCGGGATGGTCAGCATGCGCATCCAGCGTCCGAGCACCCGCATCTGGTTCACCGCGTTGAACGACTGCGAACCGCCGCTGACCTGCATCACCGCGAGCGTCTTGCCCTGCGTCGGTCGCACGGCGCCGACCGACAGCGGAATCCAGTCGACCTGCGACTTCATGATGCCCGTCATCGCGCCGTGCCGCTCCGGCGAGCACCACACCATCCCTTCCGACCACGTCACCTGTTCGCGAAGCTCGACGACCTTCGGATGACTGTCGGGCGCGTCGTCCGGTAGAGGCAGTCCGCTCGGATTGAACACGCGGACTTCGGCGCCCATCGCCGTGAGCAAGCGTGCCGCCTCCTCGACCAGCAGGCGGCTGAACGAGCGCTCGCGGAGCGAGCCATAGAGCAGCAGAATTCGGGGAGGATGCGTCGACGGCGCCGCCGGCCGCAATTGGGCAGCATCCGGCACGCGGAACTGCTCGGTGTCGAGTTGCGGTAGATCGTTCGTGTCGTCGGTCATCTGCAGATTCTCCGGTGTACTCAGGCCCGATGCTCATACCAGCCCTTCGACCGGTTGACGACACGCACGACCAGCAACATCGCCGGCACCTCGACCAGCACGCCGACGACGGTCGCCAGCGCGGCGCCCGAGTGAAATCCGAACAGGCTGATCGCCGCGGCGACGGCCAGCTCGAAGAAGTTGGATGCACCGATGAGCGCCGACGGACATGCAACGCTGTGCTTCTCGCCGACCGTGCGGTTGAGCCAGTAGGCCAGTGCCGAATTGAAGAACACCTGAATCAGGATCGGCACCGCCAGCAGCGCGATCACGAGCGGCTGCGCCAGAATCGCGTCGCCTTGAAAGGCGAACAGGAGGACGAGCGTCGCGAGGAGCGCGGCGATCGACCAGGGAGCAGTCCTCACCATTGCGGCATCGAATGCAGCCGCGCCCTTGGCGAGCAGGCGCTTGCGCCACAACTGCGCGAAGATGACCGGAATGACGATGTACAGCACGACCGAGGCGAGCAGCGTCGCCCACGGTACGGTGATCGCCGACATGCCGAGCAGCAGCCCGACCATCGGTGCGAACGCGATCACCATGATGCTGTCGTTCAGCGCGACCTGCGACAATGTGAACAGCGGGTCGCCGCCCGTGAGTCGACTCCACACGAACACCATCGCCGTACACGGCGCCGCGGCCAGCAAAATCAGGCCCGCGATGTAGCTGTCGAGCTGGTCCGCCGGCAACATCGGTGCGAACAGGTGGCGAATGAACAGCCAGCCCAGGAATGCCATCGAGAACGGCTTGACGAGCCAGTTCACGGCAAGTGTGACGCCGATGCCTTTCACGTGTCGACGTACCTCGTGCAACGCTGCGAAGTCGACCTTGACGAGCATCGGAACGATCATCACCCAGATCAGCAGCCCGACGGGCAGATTGACCTGCGCGTATTCGATCCGGCCGATCTGCCGGAACAAACCGGGCAGCATCCGGCCGAGCGCGATACCTGCGACGATGCACAGCGCGACCCAGAGCGTGAGGTAGCGTTCGAAGAAATTGATGGCCGGCTTGGCAGCGGCCTTGCTCGGCGGGGCGGTGTCGTACGCGGTCATTGCACGGGGTTCGGTCTCGAAGGCGTCGCCCGCCGCTCACGTCGGCGGGCCGTCGTACGGGCGATCAATGTCGCGCGATATCGGTCAATGCGTGCTGAAGCTCGGCATTGCTCATGCGCTCGAGCGGCAACGCCAGCAACTGCAGCATGCGATAGCCGATCGCTTGACGCGTCAGGTCGAACGCCAGTCGCCTGCCTTCGTCACCGCCGGCCGCATTCGACGGATCGGCGTAACCCCAATGGACCTTGACGGGGCTGCCGGGCCAGTACGGACACGTTTCGGCTGCCGCACTATCACACACCGTGATGACGACACGCATCTCGGGCGCGCCGTCGCCGGCGAATTCGTCCCAGCTTTTGCTGCGGTATCCGTCAACGTCGACGCCGGCGTTCGTCAACGCCTCCAGCGCGAACGGGTTGACGCGACCGCTCGGCGCGCTGCCGGCGCTGTACGCCCGGACGTCCTTGCCGAGCGTCGCGGCCCAGAAATTGAGCATGCCCTCCGCCAGCACGCTGCGGGCGGAGTTGTGGGTGCAGAGAATCAGTACGTTCGTGGTCATCGGCGATGCACGCGCATGCGTGTCGGGGCGTCAGGATCGGCAGCGATCGGGCGTCGGGCACGCCACCACCGGCGAACAGGGATTCCCGCCGCAGCAGTTCTCGGTGAGGTAGGCCAGCAAGCCGTTCATCGTCGCGAAATTTCCGCAATAGAACACGAAGCGGCCTTCTTGCCGGCTCGTCACGAGTTGCGCATGCGCGAGCTCCTTCAAATGGAACGACAGCGACGACGGCGGCACGTCCAGCAACGTGGCGATTTGCCCGGCCGGCATGCCTTCCGGCCCGGCCTGGACGAGCGCACGAAACACCGCGAGCCGGGATTCGTGTGCGAGCGCTGCAAGCGCAGCGATGATCTGATTTGTTTCCATATTTCCATAATAGTCGAAATATGGAACGTTGTGTAGCGAGTCAGATGAGCGACGATAGCCGCCACGCCTGCCCAAGGGGCGGTTCCGGTGGAGCGAAATACACGAGCCCGGTTGAAGAACAGGAACGCGAATTGCACTGCCGCGTGCGCACCGCCCGCGGGGGCGCCAGCTCGTGAGCCAAATGGCGAGACGAGCACGACGATTCCTTTCCTGTCCGGCATCAATCGCCGGCGCGATACGGTATTGCCGATCGGTTTCGTCACCGGATATCCGAAGTGAATTAATCCGCATCCGTTAAATTGCACATTTTACCGGCGAGACGAGTAATAATTGCGGCCGTCTTTTCAATTCAATATTCGAAAACAAAAACATTATTGACTTCGACTTTCCCGTAAATTTAGAATCGCCTACAACGGCTTACGTATCATCTTCTTCGCCGCCCCGGATTCGCCACTCACCCGTGCGAAGGGCCTGCGCATCGTCTTTCTCGCGGAGCATCGACGCATCGCCCCTGTCGTTTTCAGCTTTCGGCATTTATCTATCATTCGGTTATTTGCCAACTTTTTCTTTTCGAAGAATCGCAACACCCCGATTAACTTCCACCATTCGCCAGAACGAATACAAGATGGGATCAAGCGGACCCGAGATCCGCCGATTAGAACATCCAGATAAAAATCGCCAGTCATCAGGAGGGACATCAACATGCATCGCCTTGCGAAGTCGCTGTGTCTCGGGCTCGTCTGTGCCGGTCTGCTGTCGGCCTGCAACGACGACGACGTCAAATCGAACAACCCGCCGTCGAACACCGCCGCGTTGTCGTTCCGCATGGATACCGGCGGCCAGATCAACGCGTTCTACCGGCAGGACAAGGTCGCCGCGCACTTGCTCGTGCGTTCGTCGACGAAGCCGCGCCTGCTCGTGGTCTTCCCCGCCGGCAACAGCGGCACCGGGCTGTGGTTCGACGACACCGCGCAGCCGGTGAACTGGAGCCTCGACACCTCGCCGTCCGCGTTGTCGGCCCCGGACGCACACGGGCGCCCGCTCTACGGCATCGGCGCCGACGTGTCGGTCGACACCGGTACGCTGACGATCCGTCAGGGCGTGCTCAGCAACGTGCGCTTCCTGCGCGACTTCAACGGCGGCGCCACGATTCCGCAACAGATCCTCACCGCGCCGACGGTCCAGGGCAGCACCGCGCAATGGCAACGCGACCGGATCGACGGCGCGCCCGGCTATGCGCTGCGCATCACGCTGCGCGACGGCGGCAGCATCGCGCCGGCAGCGGGCGGCAAGCTCGTGCTGAGCGCGCCGGCGGGCTCGCACACGCTGAAGCTGCACGTCGATGCGCTGTCGGGCGAGACGCCGCTGTCGCCGATCACGCACGCCGACCTGTTCGCCCCGTCCGTGAATCCCGACCCGGTCAGCCAGAACGTGCTCGAATTCCTCAGCTTCAACGACAAGCTGCTGGCCGGCTCGTGGCAGTACGACACGTACTTCGGCCGCGACACGCTGATCTCGGTCCGCATGCTGATGCCCGTGCTCGAACCGGCGGCGATCGAGGCCGGGCTGTCGTCGGTGCTGAGTCGCCTGTCGGCCGACGGCAAGGTCGCGCACGAGGAAGGCATCGGCGAATTCGCGCTGATCGACAACCAGAAGAACGGGCGGCCGAACGATGCGACGCCGACCTACGACTACAAGATGATCGACAGCGACTACCTGCTCGCGCCGATCGCGGCCGCGTGGCTGATCGACGATACGCGCGGCCAGGCGCGCGCGGCCGCGTACCTGGCGCAGCGCGGCAGCGACGGACAGACCAACGGCAGCCGCCTCGTGGTCAATCTGCTGCACGTCGCGACGACCGCGCAGCCGTTCGCGCAGCAGCCGTCGGTCGCGAACCTGATCCATCTGCGGCCCGGCGAAATCGTCGGCAACTGGCGCGACAGCACCGACGGCCTCGGCGGCGGCGTGTACCCGTACGACGTGAACGCGGTGCTCGTGCCGGCCGCGCTGCGGGCGGCGAACGCGTTCCTCGCCCGCGGCCTGCTCGATCCGTACCTCGACGCCGGGCAGCGCGCGACGCTCGCCAACACGGCGAACCAAGCGGCCATCTGGGAAACCCAGGCGCCGCCGCTGTTCCAGGTCAGCGTGCCGGCCGCGCAGGCGGCCACCGACGTGTCGGCCTATGCGCCGTCCGCCGGCGTGCCGGCCGGCGCCGCGCCCAACGCGCCGCTGGCCTTCTACGCGCTGTCGCTCGACCAGCAGGGCAATCCGATTCCGGTGATGAATTCCGACGGCGGCTTCGCGCTGCTGTTCGGCACGCCGCCGGACGACCAGCTTCAGCGGATCGTCGCCGACGTCACGCGGCCGTTCCCGACCGGGCTCGTGACCGATGCCGGGATGCTGATCGCGAACCCTGCGTACGCGAACCCGTCGCTGTGGCCGAAGTTCACGAGCTCCGCGTATCACGGCACAGTGATCTGGTCGTGGCAGCAGGCGATGTGGGTGGCCGGGCTCGATCGTCAGCTTGCGCGCCAGGACCTGTCGGCCACGACGCGCACGCTGCTCACGCAGGCGCGGCAGACGATCTGGCAGGTGATCTCGAATGGGCGCGACATGCGCACATCGGAAATGTGGACGTGGTCCTACGTGAACGGCAAGTACCAGACCGACGCATTCGGCACGCGCAGCGCCGACGCGACCGAAGCCAACGCGGCGCAGCTCTGGAGCACGACGTATCTCGCGATCCGCGATCCGCAGCAGCGCGCGGGCAAGTACTGGTGGCAGGCGTCGCAGCCGATGGAAGAGGCGCAGCCGAAACAGGCGACGGCGGTGGCGTCGCGCTAGCGCGTCGCCGCGCGCGTGCCGGGCGTGCCGGCCGGCACCGGCACTGGTCTGAAAAAGCCCCGGTGGCGCACCCGCCGCCGGGGCGTCGGCGGGATGCGGATCATCGCGACACCACGCGGTTGCGCCCTTCCCGCTTCGCCTGGTACAGCCGCTCGTCGACCGCCCGCAGCAGCGCATCGACCGTGCCGCCGTCGATGCCGTATTGCGCGACGCCGACGCTGACCGTCACCTGCACGCGCTTGAAGTCGAGCCCGAACGGCGCACTAGCGATCGACGAACGCACGCGCTCGGCCGTCATCCGCGCGCCCTCGAGCGGCATCTCCGGCAACAGCGCCATGAACTCCTCGCCGCCGACCCGCGCAAGCGCACCCGCCGGCCGGATCGCCTCGAGGCACTGGCGCACGACGCCGCGCAGCACCTCGTCGCCGATCTGGTGCCCGTATGCATCGTTGATGTTCTTGAAATTGTCGAGATCGAGCGCGAGCAGGCAGAACGGCGTGCCGTCGCGCTCGGCCCGCACGATCTCGCGCTCGACCTGCGCGATGAACTGGCGGCGGTTCGACGCGCCCGTCATCGGGTCGGTCGCGGCCATGTACTCGAGCTTCTGGTTCGTGCGCCGCAGCTCCTGCAGCGCGCTTTCGGTGCGCGCCATCGATTCCGACAGCCGGCTCATCAGATCTTCCTGGCTGTAGATCGCCGAGAACGAGCGCGTCGTCTGCAGCGCCTGCACGACGCCGTAACTGAGCAGGAAGAATCCGCCCGCGAAGATCGCATGCGCGAGCCACCACATGTGATTCCACGGCTTGCCGAGGATGAACGCGAGCGACGACAGCGCGAACGCCATGATCGACACGCCGTAGATCACCATCAGCGGCGAGCGGATCCGCCGCGCGAGCAGCACGCACACGTTCAGCAGCGAGAACACCAGCGCGCCGCCTTCCATCGACAGCCGCGTGCCGAGCGCGCCCGCGACCGGCGAATACGCGATGTACGCGACCGCCACGTTGACGATCACGAAGAACACGATCCACGGCAGCCACGTCCGCGCGCTCGTGCGCTTGTCGATCCGGTCGGGCGGACGCGAATACGACAGCAGGCCCGTGAGCAGCAGCGCCGACATCACGAAACGCGACGCGGGCCCGTACAGCAGGAACAGCCAGATATTGTGGTGCGCCATCCCGGTGAATGCGCCGTGCAACGCATAGATCATCGCGAAGCCGAGAAAGCCGAGCGTCAGCCAGCGCAGCAGCGGCTCGCCCGACGACCGGTAGCACACCCACGTCACGTAGGTGACGAACGCACCTTCGATCGTCGCCGCCGCGATCGCGATTTCATGGAAGGCGTGGTTCTCGAACACGACGCTCCGGTCGCTGAAGAACCACAGATAGGCAATCAGATAGGCAGGCAGCAACGCGAATCCGACCAGCAGGCATTTCGCGTAGAGCCTCGCGGCCGCGCTGACGACGCGCGGCGGTTCCCCGGCTGCATAGGTCGTACTCATTCGGTCCCCGGTCGGTCTGCTGCGTTGATTCGAATCTTCGCGTCGCGGATCGCGCGACGCACGATCCGGCCCATCGTGCCGAAAGGCAAATGTCAGAGCAAGTATAGGTGGGGCAATTCGTTTGACAAGTCAGGGGAAACGGCATTGCCGGGTGCGTGCCTTTTGCGTCCCCGTCGTAGCGAATGGCGCGTCGGCTGCGCCGATTCGCTAAAGCGACGTGCGGCGTGCGGCGACGCCGCAGCGCCGCTGCAGCCGCCGCGCAAAGATCAGAGGATTTCGAACAGGCCGGCCGCGCCCTGCCCGCCGCCGATGCACATCGTGACGACCACGTACTTCACGCCGCGCCGCTTGCCTTCGATCAGCGCGTGGCCGGTCAGGCGCGCGCCCGACACGCCGTAAGGATGGCCGACCGCGATCGCGCCGCCGTTCACGTTCAGGCGATCGTCGGGAATCCCGAGCGTGTCGCGGCAGTACAGCACCTGCACCGCGAACGCCTCGTTCAGCTCCCACAGGCCGATGTCGTCGACTTTCAGTCCGGCCTGCTTCAGCAGCTTGGGCACCGCGAACACCGGGCCGATGCCCATTTCGTCCGGTTCGCAGCCGGCCACCGCGAAGCCGCGGAACGCGCCCAGCGGCTGCAGCCCGTCGCGCTGCGCGGCGTCGGCGCTCATCACGACGCAGGCCGACGCGCCGTCCGAGAACTGGCTCGCATTGCCCGCGGTGATCACGCCGCCCGGCACGGCCGAACGGATCTTCGACACGCCTTCGAGCGTCGTGTCGGGGCGGATGCCCTCGTCGGCCGACACCGTCACTTCCTGCGTGAACAGGCGGCCCGTCGCCTTGTCGGCGATGCCCGCGAGCACGGTGATCGGCACGATCTCGTCGCGGAAACGCCCGGCTTCCTGCGCGGCCGCGGCGCGCAGTTGCGACTGTACGCCGTACGCGTCCTGCCGCTCCTTAGAGATGCCGTAGCGCTTGGCGACGTTCTCGGCGGTCTGCAGCATGTTCCAGTAGATCTCGGGCTTGTGCTGGACGAGCCAGCCTTCCTGGATCATGTGCCGGTTCATCTCGTTCTGCACGCACGAGATCGATTCGACGCCGCCGGCCACATAGACGTCGCCTTCGCCCGCGATGATCCGCTGCGCAGCCAGCGCGATGGTCTGCAGCCCCGACGAACAGAAACGGTTCACCGTCATCCCCGGCACGCTCACCGGCAGCCCGGCGCGCAGCGCGATCTGCCGCGCGATGTTCGCGCCCGTCGCGCCTTCGGGGTTCGCGCAGCCCATGATCACGTCCTCGACGCGCGCCGGGTCGAGCTTCGCGCGTTCGAGCGCGGCCGCGACCACGTGGCCGCCGAGCGTCGCGCCGTGCGTCATGTTGAAGGCACCGCGCCAGGATTTCGCGAGCGGCGTGCGTGCGGTCGATACGATTACGGCTTCGGTCATGCGAGTCTCCTTCGGTCCTGCTTCATGTCCTGAATCGGATGGGGAATGCGCTACGCCGCCGGGCGCGCGCCCGCGGAGGTCGCATGTGCGACGCCCGCTGCCTGCATCTGCTGCCATGCGTGTGCGAGCGACCCGTTCAGGTCGATCGCACGGCACGCATCGTTGATCACCGCGGCTTCGAAACCGGCCGCGCGCGCATCGAGCGCCGACCACGCGACGCAATAGTCGGTCGCGAGCCCGCAGCACCACACGCGCTTCGCGCCGAGTTCGCGCAGGTAGCCTGCGAGCCCCGTGCGCGTCGTGCGGTCGGCTTCGACGAACGCGGAATAGCTGTCGACCTGCGCGTCGCCGCCCTTGCGGATCACCAGCCGCGCGTGCGGGATGTCGAGGTCGCGATGCAGCGCCGCGCCGTCGGTGTCCTGCACGCAGTGCACGGGCCACAGCACCTGCTCGCCATACGGCAACGCGAGCGTCGAGAACGGCTCGCGGCCCGGATGGTTCGCCGCGAACGACACGTGCTCGCGCGGGTGCCAGTCCTGCGTGAGCACGACCTGATCGAAGCGTTGCGCGAGCGCGTTGATCACGGGCACGACCGCATCGCCGTCGGGCACCGCGAGCGCGCCGCCCGGCATGAAGTCGTATTGCACGTCGATCACGAGCAGGACGTCGTCGGTGCGTTTCATTGCGTGTCTCCAGACAGGATCGGCCGCGCCGCGATGCGGCGGCGTCAGCCGTTGAACCCGCGGCCGGCCTTCGCCAGTTCCGCGATCGACGGCGCGAGCCGCCAGGCGTCGCCGTTCGGCGCCGCCGCATAGCGGCGAATCGCGCGCTCGACGTTGTAGAGGCCGACCGTGTCCGCGTACAGCATCGGGCCGCCGCGCCACAGCGGGAAGCCATAGCCGGTCAGGTAGACCATGTCGATGTCGGACGCCTTCGACGCGATCTTCTCCTCGAGAATCTTCGCGCCTTCGTTGACGAGCGCGAACACCAGCCGCTCGACGATCTCGTCGTCGCCGATCTTGCGCCGCTCGACGCCGCGCTCCTTCGAATACGCGACGATCATCTCGTCGACGAGCGACGACGGCTTCGCCTTGCGATCGCCCGGCACGTAGTCGTACCAGCCGGCGCCCGTCTTCTGGCCGAAGCGGCCCTGTTCGCACAGGCGGTCGGCGATCTTCGAATACTGCAGCTCGGGCTGCTCGACGTAGCGCCGCTTGCGGATCGCCCAGCCGATGTCGTTGCCGGCGAGGTCGCTCATCCGGAACGGCCCCATCGCGAACCCGAACTTCTCGATCGCGCGATCGACCTGCGCGGGCAGCGCGCCTTCCTCGAGCATGAACAGCGCCTGACGGATGTACTGCTCGATCATCCGGTTACCGATGAAGCCGTCGCACACGCCCGACACGACCGCCGTCTTGCGGATCTTCTTCGCGACCGCCATCACGGTGGCGAGCACGTCCTTCGCGGTCCGTGCGCCGCGCACGACCTCGAGCAGCTTCATCACGTTCGCCGGGCTGAAGAAGTGCATGCCGACCACGTCCTGCGGACGCTTCGTGAACGCCGCGATCTTGTCGACGTCGAGCGTCGACGTGTTCGACGCGAGGATCGCGCCCGGCTTCGCGACTTCGTCGAGCTTGCGGAACACCTGCTCCTTCACGCCGAGTTCCTCGAATACGGCTTCGACGATCAGGTCGGCGTCCTTCAGGTCGTCGTAGGACAGCGTCGGCGCGATCAGCGCCATGCGCGCGTCGAGCTTCTCCTGCGTGAGCTTGCCCTTCTTCACCTGCGCGTCGTAATTCTTGCGGATCGTCGCGAGGCCGCGCTCGAGCGCCTCCTGCTTCGTCTCGAGCAGCGTGACGGGCAGCCCCGCGTTGACGAAGTTCATCGCGATCCCGCCGCCCATCGTGCCCGCGCCGATCACGCCGACCCGGCGGATCTCGCGCAGCGGCGTATCGGCCGGCACGTCGGGAATCTTGCTCGCCGCGCGCTCGCCGAAGAACGCATGGCGCAGCGCGCGGCTTTCCGGCGTCATCATCAGCGCGACGAAACCTTCGCGCTCGGCGATGCTGCCCTTGTCGAAACCGTTCAGCACGCCGGCCTCGATCGCGTCGATGCACTTGTGCGGCGCGGGGAAATTCGGCGCGGCCGCCCGCGCGGAATTGCGCGCGAACTGGATGAAGCCCGTCGCGTTCTCGTGGACGATCTTGCGATCGCGCACGCGCGGATGCGGCCCCTTCTGCGCGCCGACCTTGCGTGCGAACGCGACGGCCGCATCGAGCAGGTCGCCGTCGGCCATTTCGTCGAACAGCCCGCTCTTCGCGAGTTGCTCCGACGGGACCGGCGCGCCCGACACGATCATGTTCAGCGCGGTTTCGAGCCCGACCGCGCGCGGCAGGCGTTGCGTGCCGCCCGCGCCCGGCAGCAGCCCGAGCTTCACTTCGGGCAGCGCGACCTGCGCGCCGGGCGCCGCGACGCGGTAGTGCGCGCCGAGCGCAAGTTCCAGGCCGCCGCCCATCACGACGCTGTGCAACGCCGCGACGACCGGCTTCGCGCTCGCCTCCACCGCACGGATCACGGTGTGCAGCGTCGGCTCCTGCAGGGCCTTCGGCGTATTGAATTCGGTGATGTCGGCGCCGCCCGAAAACGCGCGGCCCGCGCCGGTCAGCACGATGGCCGTGACCGACGGATCCTGCGCGGCGCGATCGAGCGCGTCCATGACGCCCTGACGGGTCGACAGGCCGAGCCCGTTGACGGGCGGGTTGTTGAGCGTGACGACGGCCACGCCGTCGCGAGTCGAGTAGTCCACTGCCATCTGCCTGCCTCCATGCATCGCGCGCCGGATTGGCTGCGCTTCATTGTGCGCGGTCGAACGGCCGCATGTCCGGATGAACGCAGGCAGCATACAACGAAAAAGCACGGTCGTTCAATTTGAATTTCGTTCCCGATCCGAGGGACGGATCGGGCGACCGGTTCGCGGGCCGGGAACGGCCCGGGCGTCGGGTTTACGGCTCGCACACCGCCGTCGGCAACACGTAATCGCGGAACGTCTCGCGCAGCTTCAGCTTCTGCAGCTTGCCGGTCGCGGTGTGCGGCAGCGATTCGACGAACACGACGTCGTCGGGAATCCACCATTTCGCGACCTTGCCCTCGTAGAACGCGAGCAGCGCGTCGCGGCTCAGGTTCGCGCCTTCGCGCGGCACCACGACGAGCAGCGGCCGCTCGGTCCATTTCGGGTGCGCGCAGGCGATGCACGCGGCTTCGGCCACCCCCGGGTGCGCGATCGCGACGTTTTCGATGTCGATCGAGCTGATCCACTCGCCGCCCGACTTGATCACGTCCTTGCTGCGGTCGGTGATCTGCAGGAAGCCGTCGGGGTCGATCGTCGCGACGTCGCCGGTCGGGAACCAGCCGTCCGACAGCGGCGACGCGTCGCCGCGAAAGTAGCGGTCGATCACCCACGGCCCGCGCACCTGCAGTTCGCCGAACGCGACGCCGTCCCACGGCAGCTCGCGACCGTCCTCCCCGACGATGCGCATGTCGACGCCGCAGATCACGCGCCCCTGCTTCTCGAGCAACCGGCGCTGCGCGTCGAGCGGCCGCTGCGACTGCGCCCAGTTGAGCTTCGCGAGCGTGCCGAGCGGCGACAGCTCGGTCATCCCCCACGCATGGATCACGCGCACGCCGTATTCGTCCTCGAACGTGCGCAGCATCGCGGGCGGGCACGCGGAGCCGCCGATCACCGTGCGGTTCAGCGTCGAGAAACGCACGCCGGCTTCGCGCATGTAGTTCAGCAGGCCGAGCCACACGGTCGGCACGCCCGCGGAAAACGTCACGCGCTCGGCCTCCGTCAGTTCGTACAGCGACTTCCCGTCGAGATCCTTGCCGGGCAGCACCAGCTTGCCGCCCGTCAGCGGCACCGCGTACGGCAGCCCCCATGCGTTGACGTGGAACATCGGCACGACGGGCAGCACGGCGTCCATCGCGGACAGGTTCATCGCGTCGGGCAGCGCGGCGCCGTACGCATGCAACACGGTCGATCGATTCGAATACAGCACGCCTTTCGGATTGCCGGTCGTGCCGGACGTGTAGCACAGCCCCGACGCCTGCTGCTCGTCGAGACGCGGCCAGTCGTAGCGGCCGTCCTCGGCGTCGACGAGCGTTTCGTAGCAGAGGAACGGCGTCGCGCCGGACGGCAGGTGCGCGGCATCCGTCATCGCGATCCAGCCCTTCACGTGCGGGCATTGCGGCGCGATCGCGTCGACGAGCGGCGCGAAATTGATGTCGAACAGGACGTAGCGGTCTTCCGCGTGATTGACGATGTACGCGATCTGTTCGGGAAACAGGCGCGGGTTGATCGTGTGGCACACGGCGCCCATCCCGCCGATCCCGTAATACGCCTCGAGATGCCGGTAGCCGTTCCACGCCAGCGTGCCGACGCGGTCGCCGGTTTCGACGCCGAGCCGCCCGAGCGCCTGCGCCAGCCGCTTCGCGCGGCGTTCGCAATCGCGGTACGTGTAGCGATGCAGGTCGCCTTCCACGCGCTTCGACACGATTTCCGTGTCGCCTGCGTGCCGCGCGGCATGCGAAATCAGCGACGACACCAGCAGCGGCACATCCATCATCTGGCCCAGCAACGGCTTACCCATCGTCTTGTTCTCCCCGAGGATGCGAATCGGTGACCAGCGTGCGGGCCGTTTCCGTACGGAAGCAGTCCGGTGCGCGCCCGTCGGCGGCCCCGGACGGGCGTGGCGCGCGGTGCGCGGGCCGCCATGCGGGCGGCGCGGCGCCGCCTTACAATATCGGCTTACCCAGAGGCGCTCAACATGTCGTTTTCCCGAAGCGCAGCCGATGCGGCTGACACCCTGCCCGACCTCGCCGCGACGCTCGGCGCGCCCGCCGAACATGCGTTCGTCACGCTCGGCGACGCGTTTCATACGCGGCTGCCGGCCGCGCCGCTCGCCGCGCCGTACGTCGTCGGCTTTTCCGACGAAGTCGCGCAACTGCTCGACCTGCCGCCCGCGATCGCCGCGCAGCCCGGCTTCGCCGAGCTGTTCGCCGGCAACCCGACGCGCGACTGGCCCGCGCACGCGATGCCGTACGCGTCGGTCTATTCCGGCCATCAGTTCGGCGTATGGGCCGGCCAGCTCGGCGACGGCCGCGCGCTGACGATCGGCGAATTGCCCGGCACCGACGGCCGGCGCTACGAACTGCAGCTCAAGGGCGGCGGCCGCACGCCGTACTCGCGGATGGGCGACGGCCGTGCGGTGCTGCGCTCGTCGATTCGCGAATTCCTGTGCTCGGAAGCGATGCATCACCTCGGCATCCCGACCACGCGCGCGCTGACGGTGATCGGCTCCGACCAGCCGGTGGTGCGCGAGGAGATCGAGACGGCGGCCGTCGTCACGCGCGTGTCGGAAAGCTTCGTGCGCTTCGGCCACTTCGAGCACTTCTTCTCGAACGATCGCCCCGATCTGCTGCGCCAGCTTGCCGATCACGTGATCGACCGCTTCTATCCGGCCTGCCGCGACGCGGACGATCCGTACCTCGCGCTGCTCGAAGCCGCGACGCTGCGCACGGCCGACCTCGTCGCGCAGTGGCAGGCCGTCGGCTTCTGCCACGGCGTGATGAACACCGACAACATGTCGATCCTCGGCGCGACGATCGACTACGGTCCGTTCGGCTTCGTCGACGCATTCGACGCGAACCACATCTGCAACCACTCCGATACCGGCGGCCGCTATGCGTACCGGATGCAGCCGCGCATCGCGCACTGGAACTGCTACTGCCTCGCGCAGGCGCTGCTGCCGCTGATCGGGCTGCAGCACGGGATCGCCGACGACGATGCACGCGCCGAGCGCGCGGTGGACGATGCACAGGCCGTGCTCGCGAAGTTTCCGGAGCGCTTCGGTCCCGCACTCGAACGCGCGATGCGCGCGAAGCTCGGCCTCGCGCTCGAGCGCGAGCACGACGCCGAGCTCGCGAACAAGCTGCTCGAGACGATGCACGCGAGCCACGCGGATTTCACGTTGACGTTCCGCCGGCTCGCGCAGGTCTCGAAGCACGACGCGAGCCGCGACGCGCCCGTGCGCGACTTGTTCATCGACCGCGAAGCATTCGACGCATGGGCGAACCTCTACCGGGCGCGGCTGTCCGAGGAAACGCGCGACGACGCGGCTCGCGCGGTTGCAATGAACCGCGCGAACCCCAAATACGTGCTTCGCAACCATCTCGCCGAAGTCGCGATCCGGCGCGCGAAGGAAAAGGATTTTTCGGAAGTCGAGCGACTCGCGCAGATCCTGCGCCGCCCGTTCGACGAACAACCGGAGCATGAAGCGTACGCGGCGTTGCCGCCCGACTGGGCCGGGTCGCTCGAAGTGAGCTGCTCGTCGTGACCGCACGACGCGTCCGACCCGACCGACCGATCAGGAGAACCCTCACATGTCACACGATTCCGACGACAAAACCTACCCGTACCAGAAGGACGACGCCGAACTGCGCCGGCGCCTGACGCCGATGCAGTACGAGGTCACGCAGCACGCGGCGACCGAGCGCGCGTTCACCGGCGAATACACCGACACCGAGGACGCCGGCATCTACAAGTGCGTCGTCTGCAGCACGCCGCTGTTCGAATCCGGCGCCAAGTTCCACTCGGGCTGCGGCTGGCCCAGCTACTTCAAGCCGCTCGACAGCGAGGTGATCGACGAGAAGATCGACTACTCGCACGGGATGGTGCGCGTCGAGGTGCGCTGCAACCACTGCGGCGCGCATCTGGGCCACGTGTTCGAGGACGGTCCGCGCGACCAGACCGGTTTGCGGTACTGCATCAATTCGGCTGCGTTAAACTTCGAGTCCCGACCCGAAAACGAATGAGCGGCGCCGGGCGGATCTGCCGGGCGGCCAGCCGCGGGCCGGACCGCCCCGATCCGCGACGGCGATGCCTGGCGGGTCCCTACAACGATGACAGGCCGCACCGGCGGCCCGTCACGCAGCTGCGAGCGCCATGAAATTCCTGTTCGATCTGTTTCCGATCATCCTGTTTTTTGTCGCCTTCAAGGTCTGGGGCATCTTTACCGCCACCGCCGTCGCGATCGTCGCGACGCTGGCCCAGGTCGCATGGGTCGCCTTCCGGCACCGGAAGGTCGACACGATGCTGTGGGTCAGCCTCGGCGTGATCGTCGTGTTCGGTGGCGCCACGCTCGTCCTGCATGACGAGAAATTCATTCAATGGAAACCGACCGTGCTGTACTGGCTGTTTGCGATCGGGTTGCTCGCCGCGCGTTATGCGTTCAGCAAGAACCTGATCGAGAAGATGATGGGCAAGCAGCTCACGCTGCCGTCCCCCGTGTGGGACAAGCTGAATCTCGCGTGGGCGCTGTTCTTCGCGGTGCTCGGCGTCGCGAACCTGTACGTGGTGCACAACTTCACCGAATCGCAATGGGTGAATTTCAAGCTGTTCGGTACGACGGGCGCGATGGTCGTATTCATCATCCTGCAGAGCCTGTGGCTCACGAAGTACCTGAAGGACGAATGACATGAGCGACGCCTTTCTGCACGCTTCCCCCGACGAACGCATCGCGCTGATCGAAGCGCGCCTCACCGCGTCGCTCGCGCCGCTGTCGCTCACCGTGCGCGACGACAGTGCGCAGCACGCAGGCCACGCGGGCGCCGCCGCCGGCGGTCATTTCACGGTCACGATCGTATCGTCCGCGTTCGCGGGCAAGCCGCGCGTCGCACGGCACCGGCTGGTGTATGATGCGCTCGCTGATGCGATGCAGCGCGGCATTCACGCGCTCGCGATCGTGGCTTACACGCCCGAAGAATTCGACGAATCTTCAATCTAGTCTCATTAGGAATTCCCGATGATCCTGAAATCCCCCCGCCTGTGGGTCGCGGCGGCTGCTTTTGCAGCGGCACCGGCATTTGCCCAGAACATCGCCGTCGTGAACGGCACGCCGATTCCGAAGTCGCGCGCCGACGCGATGGTCGCGCAGCTCGTCCAGCAAGGCCAGACCGACGGCCCGCAACTGCAGCAGGCCGTGCGCCAGGAACTCGTGAACCGCGAAATCCTGATGCAGGAAGCGATTCGCGAAGGCATCCCGAATCGGCCGGACGTGAAAGCGCAAGTCGCCGTCGCGCAGCAGACGGTCGTGCTGCGCTCGATGATCGAGAGCTTCCTGAAGAAGAACCAGCCGACCGACGCCGAAGTGAAGGCGCGCTACGACCAGCTCGTCAAGGGCGTGGGCGGCAACCGCGAGTACCACCTGCACCACATCCTCGTCGACAACGAGCAGCAGGCGAAGGACCTGATCGCGAAGATCAAGGGCGGCGCGAAGTTCGAGGATCTCGCGAAGCAATACTCGAAGGATCCGGGTTCGGGCAAGAACGGCGGCGATCTCGACTGGTCCGACCCGAAGGCGTACGTGCCGGAATTCGCGGCGGCCGCACAGAAGCTGCAGAAAGGCCAGATGACCGACACGCCGGTGAAGACGCAGTTCGGCTGGCACATCATCCGCGTCGACGACATCCGCGACATCGCCCCGCCGCCGTTCGACCAGGTGAAGGCGCAGATCGCGCAGCAGCTCGTGCAGCAGAAGCTGCAGGCGTTCGAGGAAGGTCTGCGCCAGCAGGCGAAGATCCAGTAACGCAGGCGCGCGTCATACACGCATCGAGAAGCCGCTCTTCGGAGCGGCTTTTTCTTTGGGCGCGCACGAACATGGGTGTCGAGACGCGGCGGCGCCTGGCCGACGCGCAATAAAAAGCCGCTCCGAAGAGCGGCTTTCTCGCGACGGGCATCGCCCTGCCCCGCAGCGTTCGCTACGCGGAATGAAACACGTCGCGATAACGCGCTTCCCCCGACGGCAGCGGAGCCGATGCGTCGAACGGCAGCGCGAGGAAATACTCGGGCGGCACGCCCGGAAAGACGATGTCGCCGTGCGGTTCGAATCCGAAGCGCGCGTAATACGCCGGCTCGCCGAGCACCACGCAGCCGCGCGCGCCGAGTCGCCGCAACGCGTCGAGCCCCGTGCGCACGAGCCCCGCGCCGATGCTTTTGCGCTGGCAATCGGGCCGCACCGCGAGCGGCGCGAGTCCGTACCACTGCTGGCTGCCGGCCGGCTCGCCGCCGATCGCGACCGGCGAAAACGCGACGTGCCCGACGATACGCCCGTCGCGCTCCGCGACGAGCGAGACGCTCAGCGCACCGTCTGCGCGCAGCGTCTCGACGATGCGCTGCTCGAACGCTCCACCCTGCGGCTGGCCCGCGAACGCCGCACGGATCACGCGGCCGATCGCGTCGGCCTCGCCCGCACGTTCGTCGCGCAGCGTGACGACCTCGACCGGCGCGTTCGGGTCGAACATCATCCGGATCAGCCGATCCAGCGGCGCGCGTTGCGGAACACACGCATCCACGGGCTCGCTTCACCCCAGCCTTCCGGGTGCCAGCTCATCGTGACCGTGCGATGCACGCGCTCCATGTGCGGCATCAGCACCGAGAAGCGGCCGTCGGCGGTCGTGACCGACGTGATGCCGGCGGGCGACCCGTTCGGGTTGAACGGATAGCGCTCGGTCGCTTCGCCGCGGTGGTCGACGTAACGCATCGCGACCGCGACGCGATCGATGTCGCCCTGCTGCGAGAAGTCCGCATAGCCTTCGCCGTGCGCGACCGCCACGGGAATGCGCGAGCCTTCCATCCCCGCGAAGAAGATCGACGGCGACTTCTCCACTTCGACGAACGAGAAGCGCGCCTCGAACTGCTCGGACTTGTTGCGCGTGAACTTCGGCCACGCTTCGGCGCCGGGGATCATCGACGCGAGGCTCGACAGCATCTGGCAGCCATTGCAGATACCGAGTGCGAACGTGTCGGGACGCGCGAAGAAGGCCGAGAACATGTCGGCGAGGTTCGCGTTGAAACGGATCGTCTTCGCCCAGCCTTCGCCCGCGCCCAGCACGTCGCCGTACGAGAAGCCGCCGCACGCGACCGCGCCCGCGAAATCGGCCAGCGTCGCGCGGCCCGCGAGCAGGTCACTCATGTGCACGTCGTGCGCGTCGAAGCCCGCGCGATCGAACGCATACGCGGTTTCCAGATGCGAGTTCACGCCCTGTTCGCGCAGGATCGCGACGCGTGGCCGTGCGCCCGTCGCGATGAACGGCGCGGCGACGTCGTCGGCCGGATCGAACGTCAGCACCGGCGAGAGGCCCGGATCGGCCGCGTCGAGCAGCGCGTCGTATTCGGCGTCCGCGCAGGCGGGGTTGTCGCGCAGGCGCGCGATGCGCCAGCTCACTTCGCTCCATGCACGATGGAGTTCGGTACGCGGCGCGTCGAAGATCTTCTTCGCATCGCGGTACACCTCGATCACGTCGCGATCGTTGACCGAGCCGATCACGTGCGAACACGTCGACAGGCCGAACTCGCGCAGCGCACCGAGCACCGCGTCGCGATCGGACGCGCGCACCTGCACGACGGCACCGAGTTCTTCGGAGAACAGCGCGCGCAGCGTGCGGTCGTCGCGACGGCCGCTCGTCTGTTTCGCCCAGTCCTTCGCGTCGCCGTAGTCGGATTCGTGGTCCGGGTCGAGCGTCAGCATGTCGACGTTCAGCGACACGCCCGCATGGCCCGCGAACGCCATTTCGCACACGGTCGCCCACAGGCCGCCGTCCGAGCGGTCGTGGTACGCGAGCAGCTTGCCCTGTGCATTGAGCGACTGGATCGCGTCGAAGAAGCGCTTCAGGTCTTCCGCGTCGTCGACGTCCGGCGTCGCATTGCCGACCTGCTGCGTGACCTGCGCGAAGATGCTGCCGCCCATCCGGTTCTTGCCGCGGCCGAGGTCGATCGCGATCAGCACGCTGTCGCCCGCGTCCGCCACGCGGCGCAGTTGCGGCGTAAGATGACGGCGCACGTCCTCGACCGGCGCGAACGCCGAGATGATCAGCGACACCGGCGACACCACTTCCTTCGCGACGCCCTGCTCGTCCCACTTCGTCTTCATCGACAGCGAATCCTTGCCGACCGGGATGCCGATCCCGAGCGCCGGGCACAGCTCCATGCCGATCGCCTTGACCGTGTCGAACAGCGCGGCGTCCTCGCCGGCCGTGCCGCACGCGGCCATCCAGTTCGCCGACAGCTTCAGCTTGTCGAGCGACGCGATCGGCGCGCTCGCGATGTTCGTGATCGCTTCGCCGACGGCCATGCGGCCCGATGCCGGCGCGTCGATCACCGCGAGCGGCGTACGC
The DNA here is from genome assembly GCF_001526325.1 of Burkholderia sp. MSMB1826. Classification (NCBI taxonomy): domain Bacteria; kingdom Pseudomonadati; phylum Pseudomonadota; class Betaproteobacteria; order Burkholderiales; family Burkholderiaceae; genus Burkholderia; species Burkholderia sp. MSMB1826. Next base: position 176,965 of record NZ_LOYN01000018.1, on the reverse strand, counting down.
TCGGCCATCGTCATCGCCTCGCCCTTGAAGCCCGCATAGTCGAGCGCGGTGATCGCGCAGTCGGCCACCGGCACTTGCCACGGGCCGACCATCTGGTCGCGCACCGACGTACCGCCGACCGAACGGTCGCCGATCGTGATCAGGAACGACTTGCTGCCGACCGTCGGATGCTTCAGCACGTCGAGCGCGACTGCCGACAGCGCGACGCCCGTCACGTCGACCGGCGCACGCTCGGTGCGCACGCGCGCGACGTCGCGGTGCATGCGCGGCGGCTTGCCGAGCAGCACTTCCATCGGCATGTCGACCGGGTATTGGTCGGCGCCCGTCGCTTCGTCGTCGACGAGCTTCAGCTGGCGTTCGTCGGTCGCGACGCCGACCACCGCGAACGGGCAGCGCTCGCGCGCGCAGATCGCCTCGAAGCGCGGCAGGTCGGCCGGCGCGATCGCCAGCACGTAACGCTCCTGCGCCTCGTTCGACCAGATTTCGCGCGGCGACAGGCCCGATTCCTCGAGCGCGACCTTGCGCAGTTCGAAGCGCGCGCCCTTGCCCGCGCCGTCGACGATCTCGGGGAACGCGTTCGACAGGCCGCCCGCGCCGACGTCGTGGATGCTCAGGATCGGGTTTTCCGCGCCGAGCTGCCAGCAGCCGTTGATCACTTCCTGCGCGCGCCGCTCGATTTCCGGGTTGCCGCGCTGCACCGAGTCGAAATCGAGCTCGGCCGTGTTCGCGCCGGTCGCCATCGAGCTGGCCGCGCCGCCGCCCATGCCGATCCGCATGCCGGGGCCGCCGATCTGGATCAGCAGCGAGCCCGCCGGCACGTCGTGCTTGTGCGTGTGCTGATCCGCGATGTTGCCGAGGCCGCCCGCGATCATGATCGGCTTGTGATAGCCGTGCACCGTGCCGCCGACGTTCTGCTCGTACACGCGGAAGTAGCCGCCGAGGTTCGGGCGGCCGAATTCGTTGTTGAACGCGGCGCCGCCGAGCGGGCCGTCGATCATGATCTGCAGCGGCGATGCGATGCGGTCCGGACGGCCGTACGGGCCGTGCTGCTCGTTCGGGTTGCGCTCGGCCACCGGCTGCGCCGCGTCGCGTGCGTTTTCCCACGACTGGCGGGCGTCGGGCAGGTCGAGGTTCGACACGGTGAAGCCCGTGAGGCCGGCCTTCGGACGCGCACCGCGGCCCGTCGCGCCTTCGTCGCGGATCTCGCCGCCCGCGCCGGTCGCCGCGCCCGGGAACGGCGAGATCGCCGTCGGGTGGTTGTGCGTCTCGACCTTCATCAGCGTGTGCGTGAGCTCGGTGTGGCGGCCGTAACGCTCGCCCGGCTCGCCGGCCGCGCCCGCCTTGCGCGGGAACCAGCGCTCGGCTTCGGCGCCGACCATGATCGACGAGTTGTCCGAATACGCGACGATCGTGCCCTGCGGGCTCAGCTTCTCGGTGTTGCGGATCATCGCGAACAGCGACATGTCCTGCGCTTCGCCGTCGATCGTCCACTGCGCGTTGAAGATCTTGTGGCGGCAGTGCTCGCTGTTCGCCTGCGCGAACATCATCAGCTCGACGTCGGTCGGGTTGCGTTCGAGCTTGCGGAACGCGTCGACCAAGTAGTCGATCTCGTCGTCGGCGAGCGCGAGGCCCAGCTCGACGTTCGCGCGCTCCAGCGCGCCGCGGCCGGCGCCCAGCACGTCGACGCTCGCGAGCGGCTTGGCCGGCAGCTCGTCGAACAGGTGCTTCGCGTCGTCGCGCGCCGCGACCACGCTTTCGGTCATCCGGTCATGCAGCGCGGCCGCGACGGTCGCGCGTGCGTCGTCCGACAGCGCCTTCTTGCCGCCGAGGAGGCCCGACTTCAGCGTGACCGTGAATTCGACGCCGCGCTCGATGCGGCGCACGTGCGTGAGGCCGCAGTGCTGCGCGATGTCGGTCGCCTTGCTCGCCCACGGCGAGACCGTGCCGAAGCGCGGCAGCACGACGAAGGTCTCGGTCGCGCCCTTCTCGCCCGCCGGCCGGAACGGCTCGCCGTAGTGCATCAGCGCATCGATGCGCGCGCTGTCGTCGGTCGACAGCGGCTCGGCCGCATTGACGAAGTGCAGGAACTGGCCGCGCACCGCGACGATGTTGGCGTCGATTTGCCTGAGCGTGTCGAGCAGACGGGTTTGACGGAAATCGGAGAGGGCCGAAGCGCCGGGAAAACACGAGAAGTGAGCCATGGGCTGGACTGACGTCGATGAGTCGCGCGAGGTGGCGACGTGGGGCGAAAGGAAGGCCGTAATTATACCCGGAAGTCGGCCGCCCAAGCCCCCCGATCGGTTGTCCGCATGCACCGCGCCGGTGCCCGGGCGCGCGGCGCGCACGGCCGCGCGCCGGACCGGCCTGCGCGTGCCTGCACGCCGGCCGCCGTGGCGCGGCCGCGCGGCCCATGTTCGGCCGGCGCCGGCTCGCGCGCTTTTGGCGCTATCATTCCGGGTTCACCGGGCCCGGCCCTCAGCGAATTCTCACCGGGCGGCGTGCGCGCCGCCCGTCATCGAAGCAATCCAATGGATGTCATCGTCATCGGCGGCGGAATCAGCGGCGTCGCCACCGCCTACCAGCTGCGCGCGGCCGGCCATCGCGTGTGCGTGGTCGAACGTCACGCGACCGTCGCGCAAGGGGCGACCTACGGCGACGGCGGCGCGCTGCTGCCGAGCCCGCTCGACGTCTGGTTCGGCCCGACTTTCATGCGCCAGCGCCAGTCGCGCGACAGCGGCGTGGTCTACAAGCCGGGCTTCAACGGCGGCGTGCGCCACTTCGTCAAGCAGCTCGGCACGCTGCGCGAGTCCGACGCGTTCGCCGCGCAGTACGCACGACTGCGCCCGCTGATCGACGTGTCGCGCGACGCGCTCGCCGATATCGAGGCGCGCCTCGAGCTCGAATTCGAGCAGAAGCCCGGCATCCTGCACGTCGTGCGCGATCCGCGCGACTGGGACGCGCTGCAACCGGCGCTCGACCTGCTGCGCACGCTCGACCAGCCGTACCGCACGCTCACCGCCGACGAATGCGCGGCGCTCGAACCGTCGGTGCCGGCCGAGCCCGGCTTCGCCGGCGGCGTGCTGCTCGAAACCGAGCGCACCGGCAACTGCCCGCTGTTCGCGAAACTGGTCAAGCAGACGCTCGACGAGCACGGCGTGCAGTTCCGCTTCGGCGCGGACGTCGCCGCGATCCGCGTCGACAACGGCCGCGCGGCGGTCGAACTCGTGCCGCCGGGCAACCGGAGCGCGGCGAAGGCGCGCGAGGTCGACGTGATGTCCGCCGACGCGATCGTGGTCGCCGCCGGCGCCGGCAGCCTCGCGCTGCTCGAACGGCTCGGCTGGCGCCTGCCGCTGCACCCGGTGCGCGTCCATACGCTCACCGCGCCGGTCGCGTACGAAGAACACGCACCGCACCTGAGCGTCGTCGATTCGATCAAGCGGATCTCGATCACGCGCACCCACCAGCGGCTGCGCGTCGGCGGAGCCGCCGTGCTGCAGAGCGTGGCCGACACCGCGAAGCCGCTCGCCGAGCCGCTGTCCGAAGCCGCGCTCGCGCTGCTCGGCCAGGCCGTCCACGACTGGGTGCCGGGCGCCGCGAAGATCTCGGCCGCGCTGTCGTGGCAAGGCATGCAATTGCTGTCGCCGGACGGTCTGCCCGTCGTGGGTCCGACCCCGCATCCGCGTGTGTTCGTCAATTTCGGCCATGGCCCGACCGGCTGGGGCCTCGCGTGCGGGTCTGCTAAAGTGGTGACCGACTATCTGGGCGGCAACGTCCAGCACTGGCCCGCCGACACGCTCGCCGCGCTGAGCGCCGGCCGCTTCACGACCTGACCGCCGCGGGCCGACCCGTGGCGGCATCCTTGCCTGCCGCCACGATCCCGCGATGACCGTTACCCACCCCCTTCCCGATTCCGATCCGATCGCGCTGCTGCGCGTCGCCGACCTGCGCGCGGCCGAAGCCGATGCGACCGCCGCGCTGCCGCCGCACACGTTGATGGGCCGCGCCGGCGCCGCCGCCGCGCGCTGGCTGTCCGAGCGCGTCGCCGGCGACGATCGCCCCGTCTGGTTCGCGGTCGGCCCCGGCAACAACGGCGGCGACGCGCTGGTGGCCGCCGCGCAGCTCCAGCAGCTCGGCGTCGCGACGCATGCGTGGATGCCGGTGCCGGTCAAGCCGGACGACGCGCAATGGGCGCTCGGCCTCGCGCGCGCGGCGGGCGTGCCGTTGTCGACCACCCCGCCTGCGTCGCTGGAAGGCTACGCGTGGGTCGTCGACGGGCTGTTCGGCATCGGCCTCGGCCGCGCGCTCGACGGCGTGTTCGCCGAGCAGGCCGCACGCATCGCCGCTCATGCGCGCGGCGGCCGCCGCGTGCTCGCACTCGACGTGCCGAGCGGGCTCGACGGCGACACGGGCCGGATCGTCGGCGCGGGCGTCGCCGTCGCGGCCACCCACACGCTCACCTTCATCGGCGCGAAGCCCGGCCTCTACATGGGCGACGGCCGCGATCTCGCCGGCGAGATCCACGTCGCGTCGCTCGACGTCGCACCGCCCGCCGCGCCGGCCATCGTGCTGAACGCGCCCGCGCGGTTCGCCGCGGCGCTGCCCGCGCGCGCCTTCTCGTCCCACAAGGGCACGTACGGCAGCCTCGCGGTGCTCGGCGGCGACACGGGCATGTGCGGCGCCCCGATCCTCGCCGCCCGCACCGCGCTGTTCGCGGGCGCCGGCAAGGTGCACGTCGGCTTTCTGGGCGCGGGCGCGCCGCCGTACGATCCGCCGTTTCCCGAACTGATGCTGCATCCGGCCGACACCCTGGACCTCGGCGCGATGACCGCCATCGCGGCCGGTTGCGGGCTCGGCACGCGCGAGGCCGCGGCGACGCTCGTGCGCGACGTGCTCGCACGAGACGTCGCGACGCTGCTCGATGCCGACGCGCTGAACCTCGTCGCGACGCACGCGGACCTCGCGGCCGCCGTCGCCGCACACGGCGTGCGCGGCACGCCGTGCGTGCTGACGCCGCACCCGCTCGAAGCCGCACGCCTGCTCGGCGGCGACACGGCAGCCGTGCAGCGCGATCGCGTCGCGGCCGCGCAGGCGCTCGCCGCCCGTTACGCGGGCATCGTCGTGCTGAAAGGCGCGGGCACGGTGATTGCGGCGCCCGACGGGCGCGTGACGATCAACCCGACCGGCAACGCAGCGCTCGCCACCGGCGGCACCGGCGACGTGCTCGGCGGCCTGATCGGCGCGCTGCTCGCGCAGCGGGTCGCGCCGTACGAAGCCGCGCTGGCCGGCGTCTATCTGCACGGCCTCGCGGCCGATACGCTGACCGCGCACGGCGCCGGCCCGGCCGGGCTGACTGCGGGCGAGCTCGCGCCGATGGTCCGCACGCTGATCAATCGCCTTTTTTATCCGTCGCCGCGCGCCGACACGTAACGCCGCTATACTGACTGCCCCGCCGCACGGCGGGCCTTCTCGTCCGCCGGCTTTCCGATCCCGATGAGCCGGCGCGGCATTCCTCCCGATTCACGCTTCACTCGAACCGCCATGACGCTGAAATCGCTCCCCGCCTGGACTGCCCTTCAATCCCACTTCGACCGGATCCGCCACGCGCGGCTGCGCGACTGGTTCGCGCCGGAAAACGACCGCGCGCCGACCCGCGCCGAACGCTTCACGATTCCGGGCGGCGGTCTCGCGGCCGATTTCTCGAAGAACCGCATCGACGACGAAACGCTGCGCCTGCTCGTGCAGCTCGCGCGCGACGCGGGCGTCGAAGCGCGCCGCGACGCGATGTTCGCGGGCGAGATCGTCAACCCGACCGAAGGCCGCGCCGCGCTGCACACCGCGCTGCGCGCGACCGACCCGCAGGCGCCGTTCCACGCGCAGGTGAGCGCCGAGCGCGCGAAGATGGCGACGTTCGCGCGCGCCGTGCGCGGCGGCACGTGGACGGGCTATACGGGCAAGCGCATCCGCCACGTGATCAACATCGGCATCGGCGGCTCCGATCTCGGGCCGAAGATGGTCGTGCATGCACTGCACCACGTCGCGACGCCCGACATCTCGACCCACTTCGTGTCGAACGTCGATGGCGCCGATCTCGCACGCGTGCTCGAACAGGTCGATCCCGAGGAAACGCTCGCGATCGTCGTGTCGAAGACCTTCACGACGCTCGAGACGATGACGAACGCGCGCTCGCTGCGCGACTGGTTCGTCGCGCGCGGCTGCCCCGAGGAGGCGCTCGCGAAGCACTTCGTCGGCGTGTCGGCGAACCCGGCCGAAGTCGTGAAGTTCGGTATCGCCGCCGACAACGTGTTCGAAATGTGGGATTGGGTCGGCGGCCGCTATTCGCTGTGGTCGGCGGTCGGCCTGTCGATCATGATCGCGGTGGGCCCCGAGCAGTTCGACGAGTTGCTGGCCGGCGCGAACGACATGGATCGTCACTTCCGCGAAGCGCCGCTCGAGCGCAACCTGCCGGTGCTGCTCGGCTTGATCGGCATCTGGTACCGGAATTTCTTCGGCTCGCAGAGCTATCTCGTCGCGCCGTATTCGGAAGCGCTGCACTACCTGCCGTCGTACCTGCAACAGCTCGAAATGGAGAGCAACGGCAAATCCGCGCGCCTGGACGGCGCCTTCGTCGACTACCCGACGTCGGCCGTCACGTGGGGCGAGCCCGGCACCAACGGCCAGCATGCGTTCTTCCAGATGCTGCACCAGGGGCCGACGATCGTGCCGATCGACTTCATCGCGGTGCTGACGCCCGAGCATCCGCTCGCGAGCCACCATCCGAAGCTGCTCGCGAACTGCTTCGCGCAGAGCGAGGCGTTGATGCTCGGTCGCACGCTCGAAGAAGCGCGCAAGATCGCCGGGCCCGGCAGGGAAGCGCTCGCGCCGCACCTGACGTTCCCCGGCAACCGCCCGACCACGACGCTGCTCGTCGATGCGCTGACGCCGCGCACGCTCGGCGCGCTGATCGCGCTCTACGAACACAAGGTGCTGGTGCAGGCGACGGTGTGGGACATCAATCCGTTCGACCAGTGGGGCGTCGAGCTCGGCAAGATTCTCGGCAAGGTCGTCGAAGCCGACCTGTCGGCCGAATCGGTCGATCCAGCGAAGCACGACTCGTCGACCACGGCGTTGATCGAGCGCGCCCGCGCGGCGCTCAAGCGTTGAAGCGCTGACGCGACCGCGTCATGCCCGTGCCGGCCGCGCGATCCGCCCCGCGCGGCCGGCCGGAACGCTCACGCGTTGCGCGAAGCCGCGTGCGGCGCGACGATGCGCCCCGCGTCGATCGTGACCGTCGTTGCGCAGCGGCGCGCGAGTTCGGCATCGTGCGTGACGAGCACGAGCGTCGCGCCATGCGTGCGGTTCAGTTCGAACATCAGGTCGATGACCGCGTGGCCGGTCGCGGCATCGAGGCTGCCGGTCGGCTCGTCGGCGAACAGGATCGCCGGGCGCGTGACGAACGCGCGTGCGAGTGCGACGCGCTGTTGTTCGCCACCCGAAAGCAGCTTCGGATAATGCGCGGTACGCTCGCCGAGACCGACCTGCACGAGCAGCGCCCGGGCGCGGTCGGCCGCATCGCGCGCGCTGATGCCGCCCTGCAGTTCGAGCGGCAGCATCACATTCTCGAGCGCCGTCAGGTGCGGCATCAACTGGAACGACTGGAATACGAATCCGACCGCGCCGTTGCGCAGCGCCGCGCGTTCGTCCTCGTCGAGTTGATCGAGCGCGCGACCGAGCAGGCGAACCGTGCCGCTCGTCGCGCTGTCCAACCCCGCAAGCAGGCCGAGCAGCGTCGATTTGCCCGAACCCGACGCGCCGACGATCGCGAGGCTGCTGCCCGGCTGCACCGCGAGCGTGATGCCGTCGAGGATCGTCAGCTCGCCCGTTGCATCGGCAACCCGCTTGCACACGTCATGGACTTCGATGATCGGATCGGTAATCTTGAACATGGACACGACATTTCGCTGGAAAAGACGCGCGGCGGCCGCCGCACTGCTGGGCATCCTGCTGGCCGTCACCGCGCCCGCACGCGCCGCGACGGCGCCGGCATCGAGCCCGCCCGTGATCGTCGTGCTCGGCGACAGCCTGTCGGCCGAATACGGATTGCCGCGCGACACCGGCTGGGTGTCGCTGCTGCGGCAACGGCTTTCGGCCGAGCGAATCGATTATAGCGTCGCGAACGCCAGCGTCAGCGGCGACACCACGAGCGGCGGCCGTGCGCGGCTGCCTGCGGTCCTGCAGCGGCTCAAGCCGTCGATCGTCGTCGTCGAGCTCGGCTCGAACGATGCGCTGCGCGGCGTGCCGCTCGCGACGACCGAGCAGAACCTGCGCGACATCGTCGCGAGCGCGCGGCGCGCCCAGGCAAAAGTCGTGCTGGTCGGCATGTACGTGCCGCCCAATTACGGCCCCGACTACACGCAGAAGTTCCACGCGGTCTATACGCGGCTGTCGAAAGATCTCGGCGTGCCGCTCGTGCCGTTCCTGCTGGCCGGCATCGAAGACAAGCCGGACATGTTCCAGGCCGACCAGATGCATCCCGCGCAGCAGGCCCAGCGCATTCTGCTCGACAACGTGTGGCCGACGCTGAAGCCGTTGCTCGGCAAGCCGCACGGCTGACGGCCCGCCGCGCGCAGGAAAGCCGGAAAACAAAAAGCCCCGCTTCGAGCGGGGCTTTTCGATGGTTGCGGGCGAAACGATGCTCAGTTGTCGCCGTCCTGCTGCTGGCTGGCCGTCGTGCCGTACAGCTTCACCTTCGAGCGGTCGCGCAGCGCAGCGAGGTACGCTTCGCCTTCGCTCTGCGCGTCGACCTGCGCCATCTGCTGCTGCGCGGCCGCCAGTTGCTGCGGATCGACCGCCGAACCGGGGATCACCGCGTTCACACGGTAGATCGCGTAGCCGTCCGCGCCGAGGTCGACACCGACGTAAGCCGGCAGCGTCTTCGCATCGACCTTGTAGACGGCGCTCAGCGCCGCCGGCGTCAGGCCCTGCGATTGCGTGCGCGACACCTTCTGCGCGGCCGCGAAGCCGTCGGTCGACTTCGACTTCTGCAGTTCGGCCAGCTTCGCCGCACCGTCCTTCTTCGCGAGTTCCGCGGCCTGCTCGGCGATGACCTTCTGGCGCACGGCGTCCTTGATCGCGTCGAGCGCGGGCACGGCAGCCGGCTTGTAGTCGGTCACGCGCGCCGAGATCAGCGTGTTGTTGCCGACGTCGATCGCCTGCGTGTTGTTCTGGTTCTTCACGGCGTCGTTCGCGAACACGGCGGCCAGGAACTTCGGATTGTTCAACGGGTTCGTCGGCGGCAGTTGCGGATTCGGCGTCGGCGTGACGGTGGCCGTCTGGATCGTCAGCTTGTACTTGTCCGCGGCCGGCTGCAGCGTCTTCGCCTTTTCGTAGACGGTCGACGTGAAGCCTTCCGCGTTGTCCGAGAACGCCTTCGACGCGTACTGCTGCTTCAGGTCGGCCGCGATCTGGTCCTTCACTTCCGCGAACGGCTTGACGACCGCCGGCTTCACTTCGGTCGCCTTCAGGATGTGGAAACCGAGGTCCGACTGCACGATCCCGCTCACGTCGCCCTGCTTGAGCGAGAACGCCGCATCGTCGAACGCCTTGCCGCCCGCGGTCGAGCCGCGCGTGATGAAGCCGAGATCGCCGCCCTTCGCCGCCGACGGCGCGTCCTGCGAGCTCTTCTGCGCGATCTGCGCGAATTGATCCGGATGCGCCTTCACGTCGGCGAGCAGTTGCTCGGCCTTCGCCTTTGCGGCTGCCTTGTCGGCCGCGCTGGCGCTGCCCGGCGCGGCGATGAAGATGTGGCTCACGCGCACCTGCGCTTCGGTACGGAAGTGCGTCGGGTTGTCGTCGTAGAACTTCTTGATGTCCGCATCGGTCGGCTGCGCGCTCGCGGCCGCTGCGGCCGGCGAATAGACGAGGTACTGGATCGTCGCGGTTTCCGGCGTCGCGAAGCTCTGCTTGTGCGCGTCGTAGTACGCGGTGAGCTGCGCGTCGGTCGGCTGGACCTTCGCCGCGAAGTCGCTCGTCTTCAGTACGAGCGCCTGTACTTCACGCTGCTGCGCGGCGAGTTCGGACAAGCGTTGCGCGAGGCTCTTCGGCGTGAACGCGCTCGATACGATGCTGGCCGGAATCTGCTGCAGCGCGAGGCTGTAACGCACGCGCTCCTGGTACTGCTCCGGCGTCATCCCCTGAAACGACAGCAATTGCGCATAGCGTTCGACGTCGATCGAACCGTCGGGCTTCTTCAGCGCCGCGATCATCGGGTCGCTCATCAGGGCGTCGCGCACGGCGTTGTCGGATGCGGTCAGGTGCAGGCGTTGCGTCTCGTCGGCCAGCACGCGTTGCTGGATCAGGCCGTCGAGCACCTGCTTGCGATGCTCGGGCGTGTCGAACATCTTGATGTCGAACTGCCCGCCGAGCGCCTGGCGCGCCTGGTCGATCTGCTGGCGGAACGCGCCGTCGAATTCGACCCGCGTGATCTTGTGCCCGTTGACTGCTGCGACGTTCGCACTGTCGTCGAAGAAGCCGCGGAAGCCTTGGATTCCGACGAAACCCAGCCCCGGCAAGACGATCAGGAGCAGGAGCGCCATCATCAGGCGCTGGTGATTACGGAAGAAATCGAGCATGCGTGACGGGAAAATTGGACAAAACGTCCGATATTACAACATACGGGGTGGGACGGGCGAAAAGCGGCCCTCGCCCGCGTGGTCGCCCCCTTGACCGAGGCCGCGCGCACGCCCCGCTCACGGCGATTCGTTTGCGAAGCCGGCTTGCCCGCACCGACGGCCGCCGAATCACGCTGCCTCGGCGTGCGCATCCGTGGCCCGCAGCCGAGCGGAACGTCACGGGTAAAAAGAGATCAGGCCCGACCGCGCTCCCGCGACCGGGTCGCCGCCGGATCGTGACAGCCCAACCCGAGCCGGCCGGCGGTATCCCGCACGACGCCGATCGATCGACGCCTCGCCGACGCGTCATCGGACTTTGCATATCGAAAATCGATCGTTCGTCGCGCATGCCAAGCCGTATACGCTAATCGCGCCATGCAACCCGTGCCACGCTCGTCGGCCGAGCGACGAAGGGGCGCGGCCTATTCGACCATTCAACCCACCCGACCCATTCGATGAGTTTTCTTCACCAGGCGCGCATCGTCGCATTGGCCGTCTCGCTCGGCCTTCTGGCGGGCTGCAACGGGGACAGCGTCGACCGCTCGAACGTTTCGCCCGCCGCCACCGAAAATGCTGCAAACGGCGCGACGATATTCACGATTCCGCTGTACCAGTTCTACGCCACGCGACAGAGCTACATCGCTCAGGGCCTTGCGCCGAATACGTTTCTTCACGGTCGCCGGCTCTCCGATGCGTCGTCCACCACGGTGACGAAGCCCAATCACGACACGCTGTATTCCGTCGCCATGCTGCAACTGGACGCGGGCCCCGTTCAAATCGATACGCCCGCGAGCGGTAACCGTTACTTCTCCCTCGCGTTGATGGACGCCTATACGAACAACTTCGCGATTCGCGGCACGAGCGCCGACAACGGCGTTGCGAAGGTCTTTTGGGTCGTGGGGCCGAACTGGCACGGAGAAGCGCCCGCAGGGGTCATCGTGCTCCGCTCGTCGACCAACGCGGTCTGGGCCCTGGCGAGGACTTACGTGAGCGACGCGAGCGATTATCCGGCCGCGTGGGCGGTTCAGAACCAATTGGTGGCGTCGCAACCCGCTGGAACCGGCGGCACGACGTGGGACAGCGTGGACAAGCAAAAGCCGCCCGGTTATACCAACTGGCCAGCGTATTTCCAGTACGTGAACCAGCTGTTGAAAAAGAGCCCGCCCACGCCGCAGGACGCGGCCGTGCTGTCGGCGCTCGACGCGATCGGCATCGGCCCGGCGCAGACCTTCGACCCGTCGTCTGCCGACATCGCGTCGATCAGCGCCGGCGCAACGCAGGCGCTGGCGAGCCTGACGACCGGCGGCAAAACGCAGCAAGCGTCGGCCCAGACGAGTACCAGCGCAAATGGCTGGACAGGCGGTCCGGCGGACGTCGGAAACTATGGCACCCACTACACGTTGCGGGCGAACGTTGCGCTGAACGGCCTCGGCGCGCTGCCCGGCAGCGAAGCGATCTATTACACCAGCACCGGCGCGGCGAACGCGCCGGGTGCGAACTACGACGGCAGCGGCGTCTATCAGATGACTTTTCCGGCCGGGCAGCTTCCGCCGGCACGCGCGTTCTGGTCATTGACGCTGTACGGGGGCACGAACCAGGCGCAAGCATACTTCTATCCGAATCCCGATCAAGTCTATGCGCTGTCCTATCCGGCCTCGAACTTTCAGTTCGCCACCGACGGCTCGCTCGTGCTCACCGTCAGCCACACGCGACCCGCGGGCGTACCGGCCAGCAACTGGTTGCCCGCTCCTGCCGGCGCGTTCAATCTGACGCTGCGTACGTACTTGCCCGATACGCCGCTCCTGAACGGAACCTACAAGCTGCCGCCGGTGATACGCGTTCAATGAGATGCCGTTTGCGCACACCGGAAACAACCGGCGTTCCCGCGGCGTGAAATTCCGGCGAACGGACGGGACGCGTATCCGCAGGCCGCACGTCGTGCGCATCGCTTCGCGTCCCGCCGGAAAACCGCGCAGGCGGTTTCCTTCTCTGCGCGATCGTTGCATCTACGCGGGCAGCACCGGAAGGCGCAAATGAAAAAGCCCGCGCAAGGCGGGCTTCTTCATTTTCTGGCGCAGCGGACGGAACTCGCGCATCCCTTCGAGTCCCGCCGGAAGCCGCACCAGCGGCTTCCTCCGCTCCACAGTCGTGCGCCCGCCAGCGGGCGCAACGGGAATACCAAATGAAAAAGCCCGCACGAGGCGGGCTGTTTCATTTGTTTGGCGGAGCGGACGGGACTCGAACCCGCGACCCCCGGCGTGACAGGCCGGTATTCTAACCGACTGAACTACCGCTCCTTGGTCTGGCTGAATCGTGAAACTGGTGGGTGCTGAGGGGTTCGAACCCCCGACCTACGCCTTGTAAGGGCGCCGCTCTACCAGCTGAGCTAAGCACCCGTTTCCGATTCGTTCCGACTGCGATCTGCGCTTGCGCATCAACAATCAGCGAGCCCGCAAGTTTAATTCATCCCCGATCATTTTGCCAAGCCTGCGCGTGAATTTTTTTAACGCACGCGTTCGCACGATTCCGATCCGCATAAAAAAACCCGCGGACACCGCCGCGGGTTTCGTGAACAACCGTCTACAACGACGGTGCTCGGGGCCTCAGTGCTTGACGACTTCCGTCGAGCCGGCATCCTTCGCCGCCTCGCCAACCGGTGCCGCAGCCTTCGCCTCTTCTTCCGGCGGCAGCGGAGTCGGCGAACGCTCGAGCGCGAGCTCCAGCACCTTGTCGATCCAGCGGACCGGCACGATCTCGATCGCGTTCTTCACGTTGTCCGGAATGTCCGCGAGATCCTTCACGTTCTCTTCCGGAATCAGCACGAGCTTGATGCCGCCGCGGTGAGCCGCCAGCAGTTTCTCCTTCAGCCCGCCGATCGGCAGCACTTCGCCACGCAACGTGATTTCGCCCGTCATCGCGACGTCGGCCCGCACGGGGATGCCCGTCAGCACCGACACCAGCGCGGTCGTCATCGCGCCGCCGGCGGACGGACCGTCCTTCGGCGTCGCGCCTTCCGGCACGTGGATGTGGATGTCCTGCTTCTCGAACGCTTCGTCCTTGATACCGAGACGACGCGAACGCGAGCGCACGACCGAACGTGCGGCCTCGACCGACTCCTTCATCACGTCGCCGAGCGAACCCGTACGGATCACGTTGCCCTTGCCCGGCATCACCGCGGCTTCGATCGTCAGCAGGTCGCCGCCGACTTCCGTCCACGCGAGGCCCGTCACCTGACCGACCTGGTTTTCCTTCGCCGCGAGGCCGAAGTCGTACTTGCGCACGCCGAGGAACGTATCGAGGTTCTCGCCGTCGACCTTGATCGCGCCCGATGCCTTCTTCAGCAGCAGCATCTTCACGACCTTGCGGCAGATCTTCGACACTTCCCGCTCGAGCGAACGCACACCGGCTTCGCGCGTGTAGTAGCGGATGATGTCGCGGATCGCCTGTTCGGTGACCTCGATCTCGCCTTCCTTCAGCCCGTTGTTCTTCTTCTGCTTCGGCAGCAGGTAGCGCTGCGCGATGCTGACCTTCTCGTCTTCCGTGTAGCCCGACAGACGGATCACTTCCATCCGGTCGAGCAGCGGCGGCGGGATGTTCAGCGAGTTCGACGTCGCGACGAACATCACGTCCGACAGGTCGAAATCGACCTCGATGTAGTGGTCGGCGAACGTGTGGTTCTGTTCCGGATCGAGCACTTCGAGCAGCGCCGACGACGGATCGCCGCGGAAATCCATGCCCATCTTGTCGACTTCGTCGAGCAGGAAGAGCGGATTGCGCACGCCGACCTTCGCAAGGCTTTGCAGGATCTTGCCCGGCATCGAACCGATGTACGTGCGGCGGTGGCCGCGGATCTCGGCTTCGTCACGCACGCCGCCGAGCGCCATCCGGACGAACTTGCGGTTCGTCGCACGGGCGATCGACTGGCCGAGCGAGGTCTTGCCGACGCCCGGAGGCCCGACGAGGCACAGGATCGGCGCCTTGACCTTGTCCACGCGCTGTTGCACCGCGAGATACTCGAGGATCCGTTCCTTGACCTTCTCGAGGCCGAAGTGATCCTCGTCGAGCACCTGCTCGGCGTTCGACAGGTCGTTGTTGACCTTGCTCTTCTTGCGCCACGGCAGGCCGATCAGCGTGTCGATGTAGTTGCGCACGACGGTGGCTTCCGCCGACATCGGCGACATCAGCTTCAGCTTCTTCAGCTCGGCGTCGGCCTTCTTCTTGGCTTCCTTCGGCATGCGCGCGGCGTTGATGCGCTTCTCGAGTTCCTCGAGATCCGCACCTTCCTCGCCTTCGCCCAGTTCCTTCTGGATCGCCTTGACCTGTTCGTTCAGGTAGTACTCGCGCTGGCTCTTTTCCATCTGGCGCTTCACGCGCCCGCGGATGCGCTTTTCCACCTGCAGGATGTCGATCTCGGCTTCGAGCTGCGCGAGCAGATGCTCGAGACGCTCGATGACCGGGAACATTTCGAGAATGTGCTGCTTCTGGTCGAGCTTCAGCGGCAGGCGCTCGGCGATCATGTCGGCGAGACGGCCCGCTTCGTCGATGCCCGACAGCGACGTGAGAATCTCCGGCGGGATCTTCTTGTTCAGCTTCACGTACTGGTCGAACTGCGACACGATCGCGCGGCGCAGCGCTTCGGTTTCAGCGCTGTCGGCGTGGTCGGGCTCGAGCGGCATCACTTCGCAGGAGAACTGCGTCTCCTGTTCTTCGATGGACAACGCCTTCGCACGCTGCAAGCCCTCGACGAGCACCTTCACGGTGCCGTCCGGCAGCTTCAGCATCTGCAGAATGTTGGCGATACAACCGACCTCGTACATGTCCTTTTCGGTCGGTTCGTCCTTGGCCGCGGTTTTCTGGGCGACGAGCATGATGTGCTTGCCGCCTTCCATCGCTGCTTCGAGGGCCTTGATCGATTTCGGCCGGCCCACGAAGAGCGGAATAACCATGTGCGGGAAAACGACGACGTCCCGCAGCGGCAGCAGCGGGAGCGTGATGCGTTCCGGCGGGAGAAGTTGGGTGCCTGACATTTCATTTCCCCATGAGTGGAATCAATTGTTCGGTAATTGAGGCCGCCACAACGAATTGCAAGCCTTCAAGTGCGGGAAATATTCGGTAAGAAAGTAACCACCGCGTGTCGAGTCAGAGTTACCCACAAGATAAACGAAAAAAAGCCGCCCACGGACTCATGAACGGCCTTTTTCGCAGAACATCGTCGGCAAGCCGGTCAGTTCGAACCCGCCACCTTCGGCGTGTCCTCGTAGATCAGCAAGGGCTTGCCGTCCCCATCGATGACGTTCTCGTCGATGATGACCTTGCTGACCCCTTTCATCGTCGGCAGCTCGTACATCACGTCGAGCAACGCCTGTTCGATGATCGAACGCAAACCGCGCGCGCCGGTCTTGCGGCGGATCGCCTTGCGGGCGACTGCCTGCAACGCGCCCGGCCGGATTTCCAGCTCGACGCGCTCCATCGCGAACAGCTTGTGATACTGCTTGACAAGCGCGTTCTTCGGCTCGACCAGGATCTTCATCAGCGCGGCTTCGTCGAGCTTGCCGAGCGTCGCGACCACCGGCAGGCGGCCGATCAATTCGGGGATCAGCCCGAATTTGATCAGGTCTTCCGGTTCCGTTTCGCGCAGCACTTCGCCCGCGTCGCGCTCCTGCTTGCTCTTGACCGTCGCGCCGAAGCCGATGCCCGTCTTTTCCGTGCGATCGGTGATCACCTTTTCGAGACCGTCGAACGCGCCGCCGCAGATGAACAGGATGTTGGTCGTGTCGACCTGGATGAAATCCTGGTTCGGGTGCTTGCGGCCGCCCTGCGGCGGCACCGACGCCATCGTGCCCTCGACGAGCTTCAAGAGCGCCTGCTGGACGCCCTCGCCCGACACGTCGCGCGTGATCGACGGGTTGTCCGACTTGCGGCTGATCTTGTCGATCTCGTCGATGTAGACGATCCCGCGCTGGGCCTTGTCGACCTCGTAGTTGCAGTTCTGCAACAGCTTCTGGATGATGTTCTCGACGTCCTCGCCGACGTAGCCGGCTTCGGTCAGCGTCGTCGCATCGGCGATCACGAACGGCACGTTGAGCAACCGCGCCAGGGTTTGCGCGAGCAGCGTCTTGCCGGAGCCCGTCGGGCCGATCAGCAGGATGTTGCTCTTCGACAGCTCGACGTCGTCCTTCTTGTCGAGATGCTTCAGGCGCTTGTAGTGGTTGTACACGGCCACCGCGAGGATCTTCTTCGCGCGCTCCTGGCCAATCACGTACTGATCGAGGATGTCGCGAATTTCCTGCGGGCTCGGCAGATCCGACCGGGACAGGCTGGCCTCGACGCCGGCGGCAGCCGCCTCGTCGCGAATGATTTCGTTGCAGAGATCGATACATTCATCGCAGATGAATACCGACGGGCCCGCGATGAGTTTTTTCACCTCATGCTGGCTTTTCCCGCAAAACGAGCAATACAACAGCTTCTCGCTGTTCGAACCTTTTTTGTCCGCCATGAATGTAGAGCCTCCGGACAGGTAAATGACATGATACGCCGATTGCTCCGGACGCCGCGCCTAGGGCGCGACCGGAGCCGGCTGGATGCGCTTGCCGCAGATGCTCAGGGCACTCGGGACATTGCGGGGGCGCCGCACGAATCGGGGCGGCACCCCGTTTAAGCTCACGGGCGCTTCAACAGCACCTGATCGATCAGCCCGTACGCCTTCGCGTCCTCGCTCGACATGAAGTTATCACGGTCGGTGTCGCGCGCGATGCGCTCGACGTCCTGGCCCGTGTGCTGCGCGAGCAGGTTGTTCAACCGTTCCTTCAGGTAGAGGATTTCGCGCGCCTGGATCTCGATGTCGGACGCCTGGCCGCGCGCGCCGCCCAGCGGCTGGTGAATCATCACGCGCGAATTCGGCAGCGCGAAGCGCTTGCCCTTCGCACCCGACGCGAGCAGGAACGCACCCATGCTGGCCGCGAGACCCATGCACAGGGTCGACACGTCCGGCTTGATGAACTGCATCGTGTCGTAGATCGCCATGCCGGCCGACACCGAGCCGCCCGGGCTGTTGATGTAGAGGCTGATGTCCTTGTCGGGATTCTCGCTCTCGAGGAACAGCAATTGCGCGACCACGAGGTTGGCGGTCTGGTCGTTCACTTCGCCGACCATGAACACCAGGCGCTCCTTCAGGAGACGCGAATAGATATCGTACGAACGCTCGCCGCGGCCGCTCGTTTCGACGACGATCGGCACCAGCCCCAGCGCTTGCGCCTCGAAACCCTGCGGCGCGTTCGAAGCAAGCATGTCCAACAATTCAGCGCGAGTGATCATTCAATGAACCTTGTTCGAATGGAAAATTGAACGGAGGGAAGCCGCCCGCTCAATCGCCATATTAATGGCAACCGTGCGCTTGACGTAAAAACGGCGTGCGGGCCGTCGCTCCGACAGCCGGCACGCCGCTAGAGCGACACTTACGCTTGCGCCGATGCGCTCGCGAGTGCCTCGAAGCTCACTTCCTTGTCCGTCACCTTTGCCTTGCCCAGCACGAAGTCGACGACGTTGCTTTCAACGACGAACGCTTCCATCTCGGCGAGGCGCTGCTGGTTGGAATAATACCAGCGGACCACTTCCTTCGGGTCTTCGTAGCTCTTCGCGAACTCGTCGACTTCCGCGCGGATCTGTTCCGGCTTCGCTTCGAGGCCGTTCGCCTTCACGAGTTCGGCCAGCACGAGGCCCAGCTTCACGCGACGCTCGGCCTGCTCGGCGAACATCTCGGCCGGAATCGGCGCGTCCTTCGCGTTCGGCACGCCGCGCTGCGCCAGATCCTGGCGAGCCATTTCGACGAGGCGTTGCTGATCCTGCTCGATCAGCGCCTTCGGCACGTCGAGCTCGGAAATCTTCAGCAGCGCGTCCATCACCTGGTTCTTGACGATCGACTGCGTGCGGCGCTTCGCTTCGCGCTCGAGGTTTTCCTTGATCTCGGCGCGCATCTTCGTGAGGTCGCCGTCTTCGATGCCGAGCGACTTCGCGAATTCGGCGTCGATTTCCGGCAGGTGCGGCCACTCGATCTTCTTCATCGTGACCGTGAACTGCGCCGTTTTGCCGGCGACGTCCTTGCCGTGGTAGTCATCCGGGAACTTGAGGTCGAACGTACGCTGTTCGCCGACCTTCAGGCCCAGCGCCGCCGTTTCGAATTCCGGCAGCATGCGGCCTTCGCCGAGCACGAACGGGAAATCTTCGGCCGTGCCGCCCTGGAACGCCACGTCGTCGATCTTGCCGACGAAGTCGACCGTCACGCGGTCGCCGTTCTTCGCCGCGGTGTCCGCGCCGCCGTCGCCGTGCTCGCCCGCTTCGCCGCGCGCGTGGTAGTGCACGCGTTGCTTGCGCAGGATGTCGAGCGTGCGGTCGATTTCGGCGTCGCCGATCGACGTCGTCGAGCGCTCGACTTCAGCCGTCGCCAGATCGCCGATCTTCACTTCCGGGTAGACCTCGAACGTCGCGTCGAACGCGTATGCGTCTTCAGCCTGTTCCTGCTTCGGCTCGAAGCTCGGCTGCCCGGCGACGCGCAGGTTTTCCGCGCGGCTGATCGTGAAGAATTCCTGGCCGATCTTGTCGCTCAGCACTTCCGCCTCGACCTGACCCGCGTACTGTTGCGCGACCATCTTCAGCGGCACCTTGCCCGGGCGGAAACCTGGCATGCGCACGTTCTTCGCGAGTTTCTGGATGCGGGCGTCGATTTCCTTCTGCACGGTGTCTTTCGGCAAAGAAATCGTCACGCGGCGTTCAAGCTTGCCGAGGTTCTCAACAACGTTAGCCATGGCTTCAATCGTCCTAAAATTATTCGAGCGAATCGGGTTTTCCTTGCCGTGCCTGCCTGCAGCGTGAGGTGCGTCGCACTCGCACGCCGCGCCGGAGCGCCACGCCATCCCTGCACGCGCCGAATGGCTAGCGCAAGCGGCTCGGAGCACGGCTTTGGCCGGAAGAATCGACTATTCTAGCAAACAATTTTCCTCATACCGCCAGATCGGCGCGACACGCGTGCGTCCTGCCCCGTCGGCGGCGCGTTGCACGGCCATGCACGCGGATCGTGGCTATGCCGAACGGCGTATCCACCCCGGGCCGTCCATCCTGTAAGCTCCGATAGCATGTGAGCCGCCTTCGCGGCCCGCCCCTTATTCTTCACACCAATCACGCCTTCCGGAGACACCATGCCGCAACACCCGTCCGCGCCTGTCGTCGTCGTCGCGCCCGATTCGTTCAAAGGCTCGCTTTCAGCCGAGCAGGTCGCGGACGCGATCGCCACCGGCATTCGCCGCGCCCGGCCCGATGCCGTCGTGCGCTGCTGCCCGATGGCCGACGGCGGCGAAGGCACGCTCGACGCGATGCTGGCCGGCGGCGGCACGCGGCGCACGCTGCGGGTGGCCGGCGCGTCGCTGGCGGCGCGCGACGCGGCGGTGGGCGTGATCGATGCGCGCACCGCGATCGTCGAGACGGCCGAGATCGTCGGGATTACCGACCCGGTCGGCATGAGCGTGCCGGTCGACGCGCGCAGCACGCGCGGGATGGGTGAGGCGATCCGCGCGCTGCTCGACGACGGCGTGCGCCGCTTCTTCGTCGCGCTCGGCGGCAGCAGCACCAACGACGCGGGCGCCGGGCTGCTCGCGGGCCTCGGCCTGCAGTGCTTCGACGCGGGCGGCCAGCCGGTCGAGCCCGTGCCGTCGCGGCTCGCCGACATCGCGCGCATCGACGCGTCGGGGCTCGATCCGCGCCTGAAGGAAACGGAATTCGTCGGCATGTCCGACGTCGACAACCCGCTGACGGGCGCACATGGCGCCACCGCCGTGTTCGGTCCGCAAAAGGGTGTGACGGCGG
Source organism: Burkholderia sp. MSMB1826 (assembly GCF_001526325.1). Classification (NCBI taxonomy): domain Bacteria; kingdom Pseudomonadati; phylum Pseudomonadota; class Betaproteobacteria; order Burkholderiales; family Burkholderiaceae; genus Burkholderia; species Burkholderia sp. MSMB1826. Next base: position 156,443 of record NZ_LOYN01000018.1, on the reverse strand, counting down.
CGCAGGTCGCGCCCCTCGATGCGGCCCTCGCCCGCTTCGCCGACCTGCTCGAAGCCGCGCTCGATCGCCGCGGCCGCGATCTGCCGGGCGCGGGCGCCGCGGGCGGCCTCGGTTTCGCGCTGCACATGCTCGGTGCACGCTTCGAGGCCGGCGCCGAAGTGGTGGCGCGCCAGGTCGGGCTCGACGCCGCTCTGGCCGGCGCCGACTGGCTGATCACCGGCGAAGGCCGCTCCGACGTGCAGACGCTGCACGGCAAGGCGCCGTTCATCGCATGCCGGCACGCGCAGGCCGCCGGCGTGAGCGCATCGCTGCTGTCGGGCGCGGTCGACCCGGCCGCGCTGCCGCGTCTGTCCGAGCATTTCTCCGGCTGCTTTTCGCCGGCTCCGGGGCCGATCACGCTCGACGTCGCGATCCGCGACGCGGCCAACCTGCTCGCGAACGAAGCGGAACAGTTGACACGCCTGAAGTACGGTGCACACTGACCGTTGACCCGAGCGCGCGATACAGGAACAATCGGGCCCGCCCTTTTTCTTCAGGATTCGACATGAAAGGCCGCCAAGCCGGGCTCGATCAGTTTCTGACCTATCGCCTCCATGCGCTCACGAAGCGCTCCGACCGCGGGATCGGCGAGGTGTACCGGCACAAGCTCGACATCTCGCTGCCCGAGGCGCGCGTGATCGCCGCCGTCGGCGCGTTCGGCCCGTTCTCGATCATGGATCTCGCGCGCCACACCAATCTCGACAAGAGCCAGGCAAGCCGCGCGGCCGAAGCGCTGCTGCGCCAGGGGCTGCTCGAGCGCAGCGCGAGCGACGAAGACGGCCGGATCGTGCTGATCGCGCTGACCGCCGACGGCCGAGCGCTGCATCGCAAGATCATGCCGATCGTGCGCAAGTGGAACGACGGCCTGCTCGCTTGCCTGTCCGACAGCGAACGTCAGACGTTCGAGCGGCTGCTCGACAAGGTCGTTGCGCACGCAGTCGAGCGCGACGACTGAGTAACCGGCTTCGAAGTCAAGCGCGATGAAGTGAATCGTCGCGAGGCGTGTCGGCCCCGCCGTCGCCGGTTCGCGAAGCGCAGCGGCGGCATTGATCAGACGAATCGGACGAGCCGCCCGCGTCGCGTCACACCCGATCCGGGTGACTTGTCCGGGCGCGCCGTCCGGACGGCCCGTCTTGCACCGCGACGGCATCGCGCGAAGCACGCGCGGTCGCGTTGCCGGCGTCGCCGACGGCCGCGAATCCGGCGGCCTCGTGCGCACTACAACCCACTGTTCGTCGCGCGCTGACGCAACAATCCGAGCACCGCGTCGCAGTACGGCGTCGGCACGCCAAGCTTGCGGCCGAGTTCCGGAAACACGCCGAGGATCGGCCCGATCTCGAGCGAGCGCCCCGCCTCGAAATCCTGCAGCATCGACGTCTTGAACGCGCCCAGCTTGCGCGTGACCGCGATCCGCTCGGGGCCGCTCATCCCGGCGGACAAGCCGAGCCTCGCGCCGATCGCAGCCGCTTCCTCCATCATCCGCAGCGCGAGATCCTGCGTGAACGGATCGTCGAGCAACTGCTCGGCCGTCGACCCGGTCAACGCGCTCAGCGGGTTCATGTTCATGTTGCCCCACAGCTTCGTCCAGATCTCGGTCCGGATCGCGGGCGTCGTCTCGACGTCGAAACCGCCGGCCGCGAGCGCCGCGGCGAACCGCGCCGTGGCCCCGTCGAGCCGCGGATCGGGCGTGCCGACGATCAGCCGGTTGCCGCGCCCGCGCCGCACGACGCCCGGCGCGTCGGTACTCGACGACAGATGCACGACGCAGCCGATCGCCTGCGCGGGCGGCAACGCAGCCGACACCGCGCCGGCCGGATCGACCGCATCGAGCGGCACACCGTCGATCGCCCCTTCGAGCCCGTGCGTGAACCACCACGGCAGCCCGTTCATCGCCGCGACGATCACCGTATGCGGCCCGACCAGCGGCGCAATGCGCGCGGCCAGCGCCGGCAGCGCCTGTGCCTTCAGCGCGATCACCACATAGTCCTGCACACCGAGCGCGGCCGCATCGTCGCTTGCGCGCATCGGCACCGACGCGATTGCGCCCGCCTCGTCGATCACGCGCACGCCGTGCGCATTCAGCGCATCGAGCGTCGCGCCGCGTGCGTACGCGCTCACGGTCATGCCGGCTCTCGACAACGCGGCCGCGAGCAATCCGCCGATCGCGCCGACCCCGACCACCGCCGCGCGCACCGACCCTGAATTCGTGTCGTTCATGATGGCATTCCGTCTCCCGGGAGCTGACGAGCATAACGCGCAATGGTTGCAGACACAACCATTCGGGCGGCGCAGCGCGCATCCGGCGGCACGCGTTCGTGCGCCTCAGCGCGGTATGCCGCCCGCCTCCACCGCTTCGTCGTCGATCGCGCCGCTGGTCGCGCCGAGCACGCCGGCGATCTGGCTCTTGTCGTGCATGCCGAGCTTGCGGTACGCGCAGCGCAGGTAGTGGCGCACGGTCGTCGGCGAGATCGCCATCTGCTGCGCGACTTCCTTGTGCGAACGCCCGGCGCCGTAATAGCGGATCGCCGCGAGCTCGCGCGGGCTCAGCCGGTCGAGCAGCGAGCGCGGCCGCGCCTCGATCTGGAACAGCCCCGCGACGGGCACGCACTGGATGCGCAGCGCGTCGCCGACGAACGGCCGGCCCGGCTGGCGCCGCAGATGCGCGACAAGCGGCTCCGGCACGCGCGCACCGGCCCAGGCCGGCCATTCGGTGCGCAGCACGTCGTCGAAATCGTGATCGGCGTGGTGCAGCACACCGAAGTTGTCGCACAGCGCACGCGCCGCCGGCACGACCGTGTCGGTGCGCTCGCGTTCACGCGTGAGCTGCGCGGCGCGGTTGATCGTCAATGCGGCCGCGAGATGCGGAATGACTTCCTCGAAACGATGCGCGTCGTCGTCGCTGAACGGCCGGTTCAGGCCCTGCCGGTAGATCGACACGAACGTCGTCAGGCCGAAGCGGCGATCGAGCGTACACACGAACATCAATTGCGCGAGCCCGTACTTCACGCACCAGTCGCGAAACCGCGCATCGAGCCCCGGCTCGACGACCGACAGCCGCACCGCGCGGCCGTGCGCGCCGTGCAACGTGCGGCGCGCGAGCGGATCGCAATCGCGCACGCGCTTCCAGTCGATGAAGAACGCGTGCGGCAACCGGTATAAAAAGCTGTTGTGCATCACCGGGCCGGTCGGCACATGGGTCGCGACGCCCGTCCACGCGGCATCGAACGGAACGAGCGCCTGCAGCAGCGAAAAGAACCGGTATTCGAATTCGCCGATGGCGGACTGCGCGGCCACCGCGTACAGGTCGAGCAGCATCAGGCCGAGTTCGCGCTGCGCTGCGTCGCCGCGCGTGACGCCATCGAAATCGGCGCGCCGGGACGGCAGCGGCGGCCACGCGAATTCGTCGAGCGCGATGGCGGCCGGCACGTCGCGCAGCGCGTCGAGGTCCTGCCCGATATCCGTCGTGATCCTCACCTTCCGCTCTCCTGTCCGGTCGGGCCGCCGATGTGCGCAACGATACCGGCCGATTATAGCGAGCGACTTTTTTGGCGGGCCACGGCGCCGAAACGCTCGCCAACCCCATCCATTTGAACGGTACACCGCGCGTTGCTGCTGCGCGGCACGGCGCGCGGCGACGTTGCGGGGCGTTCAGGCCGTGCAACGCGGGTTTTCCGCACCGTTCATCTGGACGACTGTTCAACGGTTTTCCCGCTGCGGACACTGCGTCGCGACCACACCAACGACGAACCGACGCAGGAAGGTATGGAGAACCCCACGTGACGACACCCCGCTTCATCCGCACGGCCACGGCCGCCGCGGCGCTTGCCGCATGCAGCGGCGCCGCGCACGCGCAGTCCGCCCTCACGCTGTACGGCGCGCTCGACGTCGGCGTGCAATATCTGACGCACGCCGACGGGCACCATTCGGCCGTGCAGTTGCAGAACTACGGCATCCTGCCTTCGCAGGTCGGGATCAAGGGCCACGAGGATCTCGGCGGCGGCTGGCGGGCGCTGTTCAAGCTGGAACAGGGCTTCAACGTCAACGACGGCACCCCGACCGCGCCCGGCTACGCGTTCTTCCGCGGGGCATACGCGGGCATCGCGGGACCGGTCGGCACCGTCACGCTCGGCCGCCAGTTCAGCGTGCTGTTCGACAAGACACTGTTCTACGACCCGCTCTGGTATGGGTCGTACAGCGGCCAGGGCGTGCTCGTGCCGATCAACGCGAACTTCATCGACCACTCGGTCAAATACCAGTCGCCGACGTTCGCCGGCTTCGACGTCGAAGCGCTCGCCGCGACCTCCGGCGTCGCGGGCAATACGCGCGCCGGACGCGTGCTCGAGCTCGGCGGCCAGTACACGAGCAACGGCCTGTCGGTGAGCGCGGTGCTGCATCAGGCGCACGGCGACGTAGCGGCGGCGGCCGACGCGTCCGCGCGGCGTCGCGAACTCGGCACGCTCGCCGCGCGTTATGCGTTCGCCACGCTGCCGCTCACCGTGTATGCGGGCGTCGAACGCCTGACCGGCGACCTCGACGCCGCTCGCACGATCGTCTGGGGCGGCGCGCGTTACCTGACGTCGAACGGGATCGGCCTGAACGCGGGCGTCTACCACACCGATGCGCGCACGCCGGCGATCGGCCACCCGACGTTGTTCATCGCGAGCACCACGTACGCGCTGTCCAAGCGCACCGTCGCATACGTGAACCTCGGCTATGCGCGCAACAGCGGCCAGAGCGCGCAGACCGTCTACGAATACGACGCGACGCCGCTCGCCGGCGCGTCGCAGTTCGGCGCGATGGTCGGCATGTACCACCTGTTCTGATTCCCCCAACGAGATCCCGTCATGAAGACCCTGCCCCCGGATGTCGCCCTCTCGCGCGACGGCCATGCGTCGACGTTCGCGCGCTCGACGCTCGTCGCGCTCGTCGTGTTCGCGGCCATCACGCCGCTGTTGCTGCTCGTGGCGCCCGCCGTCGCCGGTCAGCTCGCCACGCAGCTCGGCTTGTCCGCGTCGCAGATCGGCACCTATTTCTTCGTCGAACTCGGCGCGTTCAGCCTCGCGACCGTGCCGTCGTACCTGTGGCTCGGACGTGTCGACGCGCGTCGCGTCGCGGCGTTCGCCATCGCGCTGTTCGGCGCGGGCAACCTGCTGACTGCGCTATGGATGCCGGGGTTTGCCGCGCTGCTCGCGCTGCGCGCCGTCACCGCCCTCGGCGGCGGCTCGCTGATGGTGCTCTGCATGACGAGCGCGGCGACGAGCAGCAACAGCGACCGCGTGTACGGCCTGTGGGTCGTCGGCCAGTTGATCGCGGGCGCGATCGGCCTGTTCGTGCTGCCGCACGTGTTCGCCGCGTTCGGGCTACGCGCGCTGTACGTCGCGCTCGCCGTGCTCGCGCTGCTCGCGGCGCCGCTGTCGCGCGGCTTTCCGACGTCGCTCGGCACGCGGGCGGCGTCAGCGTACGCGGCGCGCGGCGACGCGCCGCCGACGCCGCGACGCTTCGTCGTGCTCGCCATCGGCGCGGTGCTGACGTTCTATCTCGCGATCGGCAGCGTGTGGACGTTCGCGAGCCGGGCGGCGGCCGAGGCCGGGCTCGATCCGCAGTCGACCGGCAACGTGCTCGCGATCGCGAGCGTGATGGGAATCGCCGGCGCGGCGCTCGCGTCGTGCGCGGGCGGGCGGCTCGCGCGGCGCGCGATGCTGGCGACCGGCTATGCGCTGCTCGCGGCGTCGCTCGTCGCGCTCGCGGCGACGCGTGACACCGGCGGCTACGGCGCGGCGATCTTCACGTTCAAGTTCGCGTGGACCTTCGTGCTGCCGTTCATTCTCGCGACGGTCGCGCAGATCGACACGTCGGGCCGCCTCGTCGCGACGCTCAATTTCGTGATCGGCGCGGGGCTCGCCGCCGGCCCGCTGCTGGCCGGCCTGATGCTCGACGCCGGCGGCACGATGCGCGCGCTGTTCGCAGCCGCGACGGCCGTCGCGATCGTGTCGTTCGCCGCGCTGCGCCACATCGATCGCCGCGCGCGCCTTTCCGTTTCCTCCCAACCGTGACAGGTCACGCATCCATGAATCGCACTGCCTTCTTCACCGACGAACGCACTTTCTGGCATACCGGCGGCACGCACGCGCTGTTCTTTCCGGTCGGCGGCTGGGTCCAGCCGCCGTCGAGCGCGGGCTACGCGGAATCGCCCGATTCGAAGCGCCGCTTCCTGTCGCTCGTGCAGGCGTCGGGCCTGGCCGCGCAGCTCGACCTGCGCGGCGCCGAACCCGCGACCACCGCCGACCTGCTGCGCATTCATCCGGCACACTATCTCGACGCGTTCCGCGCGCTGAGCGACACGAACGGTGGCGACCTCGGCGATCTCGCGCCATTCGGCAAAGGCAGCTACGAGATCGCCGCACTGTCGGCCGGCCTCGCGATCGCGGCGATCGATGCGGTCGTCGGCGAGCACGCGGCGAATGCGTTCTCGCTGTCGCGGCCGCCCGGCCATCACTGCCTGCGCGACCGCCCGATGGGCTTCTGCATGCTCGCGAACATCCCGATCGCGATCGAGGCCGCCCGCGCGAAGCACGGCATCGAGCGCGTCGCGGTGATCGACTGGGACGTGCATCATGGCAACGGCACGCAGTCGATCTACTACGACGATCCGGATACGCTGACGATTTCGCTGCACCAGGACCGCTGCTTCCCGCCCGGCTACGGCGGCGCGGACGATCGCGGCGAAGGCGCGGGCGTCGGCGCGAACCTGAACGTGCCGCTGCTCGCGGGCAGCGGCGACGATGCCTATCGGTATGCATTCGAGCGAATCGTGCTGCCGGCGCTGGCGCGTTTCCGCCCCGAGCTGATCGTCATCGCGAGCGGCCTCGACGCGAGCGCGGTCGATCCGCTCGCGCGCATGCAGCTGCATACCGACAGCTACCGGTTCATGACCCGCGCGGTAAAGGAAGCCGCGCAACGCCATTGCGGCGGGCGGCTCGTGATCGTTCACGAAGGCGGCTATTCGGAGGCGTACGTCCCGTTCTGCGGGCTGGCGATCGTCGAGGAACTGTCCGGCCTGCGCACCGAGGTCGCCGACCCGATGCTCGACCTGGCGATCGCGCAGCAGCCGGGCGAGCGGTTCGTTGCGTTCCAGCGCGAACTGATCGACGAACTGGCCGTGTCGTTCGGGTTGTAGCGCGCGCTGACGAACGATACCGGGCCGGCATGCGCCGGCTCTTGCGCGATCGGTACGGATGGGGTTTCCTGTGTTTTTACTCCCGTTCCGGCCGAGGCCGCACTCTTCCGATGAAATCGTCCCCGCGCGATAACGACGACACTGCCCAAACGCGCCGCCAGCCGTCGAAGCTGGCCCTGAACATCGCCGCCGTGACGGTCGGTCTCATCACGTTCGCGATCGGCGCGGCGTGGGTGATCTATAGCTGGATCGTCGATCGCGAAGCGCAGTATTTCGCGATTCCGCTGGTGTTCTCGGTGCCGGTGATCGTGGCCGTCGCGATCCGCAGCTTCTGGGAATAGGCGCGCCGGAAACGACGAAGCGCCGCGGTCGGGCGACGCGCGGCGCTTCGTTTCACGCTCGTTTCAACTGAAGCGGTGCGCTCCGCGATCCGCTTGCAAGCGAGTCACAGGCCGGGACGCGGGCACGGATTGGGGGCTGCGCCCTGATATCCGCCGGCGACGGCAGCCAGCGCGGCGCCGGCCAGGGACGTGCCGAGCGCTTTCAACCCCCCCTCCGTCGACAACGGCTCGCCGCTCGACATCACACGCCCCGAATACGCGGAGCATGCGGACGACGTTGCAACCGTCTTCACGGGTGTGGCACTCCACGCGATGTTGTCGGCAGGCGTATTGGCGAAAGCCGGCGCGGCCAGCATCCATGCCAGAACGGAAATCGAGATACGTACGGTGTGTTTCATCGGCAGGTCCCTCGGTGTCGTTGTACTTCTTGTACGAAAAGTGAGCACGATATTACACGCGGCCGGTTTTTCGAGCGAGGTCCGGATGCCGGGCGGCGAAATAGGCGTCAATAAAAAAGCGCTGCGGTCAGCCGACCGGCAGCGCTTTTTCGCGAACGGCCCCTGCCGGGGGCACGTTCGACTTCTGGTGCGTGAGGCCGGACTCGAACCGGCACACCCTTGCGGGCGTCAGGACCTAAACCTGGTGCGTCTACCAATTTCGCCACTCACGCGCATTTCCGTCGCCTGACCGCGCGGGACGCAAGATGCGTGCTCCACGCGCCCGGGACTTCACGCCGGCCCGAAAACCGGCACGCCCGATCAGGCGAGCGCGAGATTCTACCCGATCCGTGCGGCCTTGTCTCGCCCCGCCGGCACCCGTCGTGCCGCGGTGCTAGAATGCCGCGCTCGACGTTTCGGCAGCGCGCCGCCGCGCGTCCCCCGAACCCGCCCCATCCGATTGAGCCCGTGAACTTCGACGACTACTGTCAGCAAAAGGCCGCCCCCGCAGGCTCCAGCGTCTACTACGCGCTGCGTCAGGCGCCGCTCGCCACGCAGCCGCGCCTGACCGCGCTGTTCGCGCTGCGCCGCGAACTCGAGGAAACCGTCAAGGAAACCAGCGATCCGACCGTCGGTCACACGAAGCTCGCGTGGTGGCACAAGGAACTCGCGGCACTGGCCGACGGGCAACCGTCGCACCCCGTCACGAAGGCGCTCGCGCAGCATCACCCGGCGATCGCCGCCGAGGCCGATGCGCTGCGCACGCTCGTCAACGGTTACGGGATGGACCTCGAGCAGGCGCGCTACCTCGATTTCGCGAACCTGCAGCGCTATATCGCGCAGGTCGGCGGCACCTTCGCGTCGCTCGTTGCGCGCGCCAGTTCGGCGCACCCGGCCGACCCGCAGCCATGGGCCGCGGACGTCGGCCGCGCGCTGATGCTCGCGCAATTCGTGCAGGAGCTCGGCAACGACGCGCGCCACGGCCGCATCTATCTGCCGATCGACGAACTGCAGCGCTACAACGTGACCGCGGCCGACCTGCTGAACCGCCGCTACAGCCCGGCGTTCACCGAATTGCTGCAATTCCAGACGACCCGCGCGCGCGAAGCGCTCGTGGCCGCCGATGCGGCGATTCCCGCCGCCGAACGCCGCGCGCAACGCACGCTGCGCGCGCAGATCGCGCTGGCCGGCGCGCTGCTCGACGAAATCGCGCGCGACGGCTACCAGGTGCTGCATCAGCGCATCGCGCTGACGCCGATCCGCAAGCTGTGGATTGCGTGGCGCGCCGCGCGCCGCCGTTGAGCCGTGCGCATCACGCCTTCAGCAGCGGCAGCGTGTCGAAACGCTGCTGCAGCACGCGCGTCGCGTCGAGCCCCCACCAGGGCCCGAGCACGGTCGCGTAAAGCTGGCGGAAATCGACCGCGACCGGCAGGTTGCCGTTGCCGTCGAGCCGCCCGAGCGCGGGCGGCGCACCGTACAGCCCGCCCGCCACGCGGCCGCCCATCACGAAATGCGGCGCGGCCGTGCCGTGATCGGTGCCGTTGCTCTGGTTCTCGCGCACGCGCCGGCCGAATTCCGCATACGTCATCACGAGCGTCTCGTTCCAGCGCCCGAGTTCGATCAACGCCGCGCGCATCGCGCTCATTCCGTCCGCGAACTGCTTGAGCAGCGCGGCGTGCTGCCCCGGCTGGTTCTGGTGCGTGTCGAAGCCGTTGAGCGTCAGGCGCAGCACCGCGACACCGTCCTGCGCGCCGGGCCCGGACGCTTCGCACGCGGCCAGCACCTGCATCGCGGTCTTCACCGACGTGCCGAAGGCGCCGGCCGGAAAGGCCGTCCTGAATTCGCGCATCCCGCCGCGCGGGCGCAGCCGGTCGGCCGCCTTCACGATGTCGTTCTCGACGTCGATGATGTGCGCGAGCGCCGGGTTCTGCTCGCGCAACGACGACGGCTCGGCGAGCCGGGCCGCGCGGATGAACTGTGCGGGATTGACGAGCGCGATCGCGCGCGCGCCGTTCGACAACGGCCCCATCTCGGCGCTGCCGAGCACGACGCCGTCCGCCGCGAAACCGGGCGGCACGGGCGCCTGCGCGAACGTGCGCGTGAGCCAGCCTTCGTGCAGGTACTGATCCGAACGCGACGCGGTGTCCCAGATCTCGATCGAGCGGAAATGCGACAGGTTCGGCTGCGGATAGCCGACACCCTGCACGACCGCGACCTGCCCGTCGCGCCACAGCGGCATCAGCGGCGCGAGCGACGGGTGCAGCCCCGTCTGCGCGTCGAGCTGCAGTACCTGCTCGCGCTTGACGCCGATGCCGCGACGGAACGAGTAGTACAGCGGGTCCGCATACGGCACCACCGTGTTGAGGCCGTCGTTGCCGCCCTTGAGCTCGACGAGGATCAGCACGTTCGCATACCCGGCCGCAGGCTTTCGGCCGGCCTGCGGCGCGGCAGCCGCCACCGCGCTCGCCTGCCACATCGACACGCCGGCCGCCGCCGCGGCGCCCGTCAGCGTCAGAAAATCACGTCGGTTCATCGCACATCCTTTGGTTCGCCGCCCGCGGCCGCCGCCCGCTTCGTCGTCGTTCGCATCATTTCAGTTGATAGGCCGGATCCATCAGCAGCGCCTCGAGATACGCGCTGCCGGTCGAATCCGTGTCGATCGCCGCGACCGGCGAGAGTTGCAGCACCGCATGCTGCAATTGCAGCTCGGTGGACAATCCCGCGATCGCCTGCGGCCGCGCACGATACTGCGCGAGCCAGCGCTCGAGGTCGAAACGCAAGCCGCCGCGCGCGGGCTTCGCGGGCATGCCGCGCGGGCCGGCGGCGGACGCCGCGTCGGCCACCGGCATCGCGTGCGCGCTCGGCGACGGCGCGATCGCACGGGCCGGCGGCCGCATGCCGGCCGTCTCGGTCGCACGGAACAACTGCTCGACGAACTGCTTGCGCGACAACAGCGTCGTGCTGTTGATCCACAACGCGCCGCCTGGCCAGCCCTTCACGTTCGGCGGATAGAACAGGTTCTGTCCGAGCGTGCGCACGGTGTTCGCGAGCATCTGCGGATCGCCGTACGCCACGTCGAACAGCCGCACCGAGCCGACCACGAATTCCGCCGGCGACTTGACCAGCACGCCGCGGTTGCGCGGATCCCAGAACGCGTCGGTAGACCACAGCGCGGCGAGCGCCGCGCGAATGTCGTAGCCGCTCGCGCGAAACCGCTCGGCCACCGCGTCGAGCGCGCGCGGCTCCGGCGTATCGGAGACGAACTCGCGCCACAGCTTGCCGGCGATGAAGCGCGCGGTGTCCGGCCGCTTCAGCAGGATGTCGAGAAAGCCGTCGCCGTCGAACGGCCCGGTTTCGCCGAGGATCGTCTTGTCGCCGGCATCGTGCCATTCGGGCCGCACCGCGAAGCGCAGCGTGTCGGGATCGACCGTCCAGCCCGTCATCGCGCGCGCGGCCTCGGTCACGTCGTATTGCGTGTAATGCCCTTCGCCGAGCGTGAACAGTTCCATCACCTCACGCGCGAAATTCTCGTTCGGGCGGCCCTTGCGATTGCTCGCGCCGTCGAGATACTGCAGCATCGCCGGATCCTTCGCGACCGCGTGCAGTAGCGAGCCGAAGTTGCCGAGCGCCTCGCGGCGAAACAGCGCGTTCTGCGCGGCCATCGTCTGCGGGTAAGGCACCTTGTCCTGCCCGGACGTGAAATGCCCGTGCCAGAACAGCGTCATGCGCTCGGTGAGCGGCGACGGCGTCGCGACCATCTCGTTGACCCAGGCCGCACGCAACGCATCGTAGCGGCGATTGCGCTCGCGCTGCTCGTCGCGCCGCATGTCGGGCGTCAGCGCCTGGCGCTGCGCGCGTGTCGGCGGCGGCTCGGCGAGCCAGTCGGGCCACGTCGTGACGGGTTCGCGTCGTGCATTGCCGAGCGTATCGGCCACGACCTGCGCGCGCGTCATGCCGACGATGCGCGCGACTTCGGCGGGAGCGGGAGAAAAACCGATGCGACCGAGAAAAAACATCGCGTCGTCGGCATCGAGCGGCGACTGCATGGCAGGCGACGACACCGGTGCGGCAGCGTTCGCTTTCATCGTCATGGACTCCCGGAACGCACCGGCGGTGCGGATGCCCGTACAACGGCATTCGGCGGCCCAAAGTTGACGGAAAAAATGCTACGAATTCTTTCCGCGCGGGGATTTCCGCGCGAGGCGAACGACGGCACGCCTCAGCGCTTGTACAACTCGCGCACGGCGTCTTCGATGTGCTGGCGCAACAGGTGCCGCTCTTCGGGCGTCATGTGCCCGTCGCGACGGCGCTGTTCGAGATCGGGAGGCACGGCGGAACGGGCCGTCATATCGGCGGCGCGATCGGGCTGCGGCGCTTTGCCGCGCGGCAGCTTGCGCGACGATGCGCCCTGCTCGGGGCGCTGCGCATACGCGAGGTTCGACGCATACGGACCGGCAAGCGCGATCGTCAGCATCAGTGCAATCCGGGCAGATCGCATGACCGTCCTCGCTTCTTTGGTCGATTTGTTCCCTTCGTCACGCGGCAACCGGCTACCTCTGGTACTTGAAAAACCCTGCGGAATTCGGGTGTACAAAGATGAAAGATGGAGTGCAGGGGAGTATCTACCGAATTTCGGCTTCGAGTAAAGGAATCTCTATAGCGTGCCTTTACTCGGCGCGACACTACGGGTAAATTTTGTAACCGACTGTAACGCACGAAAATACGCGGCCGTGCGCCAATTCCCATTCGCGATAAGATGCCGATCATGGAAACGAAAAACCCCTCCAAGATTCTCGTCGTCGACGACGACCCTCGCCTGCGCGATCTGCTGCGCCGCTATCTCGGCGAACAGGGTTTCAACGTCTACGTCGCGGAAAACGCGACCGCAATGAACAAGCTCTGGGTCCGCGAGCGTTTCGACCTGCTCGTGCTCGACCTGATGCTGCCCGGCGAAGACGGCCTGTCGATCTGCCGCCGGCTGCGCGGCAGCAACGACCGCACGCCGATCATCATGCTCACCGCGAAGGGCGAGGACGTCGATCGCATCGTCGGCCTCGAGATGGGCGCCGACGATTACCTGCCGAAGCCGTTCAATCCGCGCGAACTGGTCGCGCGCATTCATGCGGTGCTGCGCCGCCAGGCGCCGGCCGAACTGCCGGGTGCACCGTCGGAAACCACCGAGGTGTTCGAGTTCGGCGAATTCTCGCTGAATCTCGCCACGCGCACGCTGACCAAGTCCGGCCAGGAAATTCCGCTGACCACCGGCGAATTCTCGGTGCTGAAAGTGTTCGCCCGTCATCCGCGTCAGCCGCTGTCGCGCGAAAAGCTGATGGAGCTCGCACGCGGCCGTGAATACGAAGTGTTCGACCGCAGCCTCGACGTGCAGATTTCGCGCCTGCGCAAGCTGATCGAACCGGATCCGGGCAGCCCGCGCTTCATCCAGACCGTCTGGGGCCTCGGCTACGTGTTCATCCCGGACGGCGCCGCCTGAGCTTTTTCCTTCCCGGTTTCGCCCCGCCCACGGCCCGTCCCATGCGTATCGACCGGCGCCTTCTGCAGCTCGCGTTCGGCGGGCTGTTCTGGCGCACCTTCCTGCTGATCGCGCTGCTGATCTCGGTCAGTCTCGCCGCGTGGTTCCAGAGCTTTCGCGTGATCGAGCGCGAGCCGCGCGCGCAGCGCGTCGCGCTCCAGCTCGTCGCGGTCGTGAAACTCACCCGCACCGCCCTGCTCTATTCCGATCCCGACTTGCGGCGCGCGCTGCTGCAGGATCTCGAGAGCAACGAGGGCGTGCGCGTGTACCCGCGCGAAAAAACCGACAAGTTCACGCTGCAGCCCGACGAATCGCTGACCCGCCTGATCGAACACGACATCCGCAGCCGCCTCGGCGACGATACCGTGATCGCGCAGTCGGTCAACGACATTCCCGGCGTGTGGATCAGCTTCAAGATCGACGACGACGATTACTGGGTCGCGCTCGATCGCGACCAGCTCGACAACGTCACGGGCCTGCAGTGGGCCGGCTGGGGGCTGTTCGCGCTCGCGCTGTCGCTATTCGGCTCCGCGTTCATCACCAGCCTCGTGAACCGGCCGTTCTCGCGGCTCGCGCTCGCCGCGCGCCAGGTCGGTTCGGGCCAGGCGCCCGAGCCGCTGCCCGAGCGCGGGATGGGCGTCGCGGCCGAGACCAACCGCAGCTTCAACCAGATGGTGCGCGACCTCGAACAGCTCGAGGCCGATCGCGCGCTGATGCTCGCGGGCATCTCGCACGACCTGCGCACGCCGCTCGCGCGGCTGCGGCTCGAAACCGAGATGAGCCCGTCCGACCAGGCGACCAAGGACGCGATGGTCGACGACATCGAGCAAATGGACCGCATCATCGCGGCCTTCATCGACTACGCGCGCCCGTCGCAGCGCAAGCCCGAGCCCGTCGATCTGTCGTCGGTCGCGCAGGACGTCGCCGCGCGCGTGTCGGGCGAGGACGGCGTCGAAATCCGCACGCGGCTCGCGCCGAGCGCGATCATCGAAGCCGACGAGACCGACATGCGGCGCGTGATCGGCAACCTCGTCGAGAACGCGCGCAAGTACGGTCAGAGCAAGCAGGACGGCATCTCGCGCATCACGCTCGAGACGCGCGTGTCGCATGCGCGCGTCGAGCTGTCGGTGAGCGACGAAGGCCCCGGCATCCCCGAGGATCAGTTGCCGCTCGTGATGCGGCCGTTCTACCGCGTCGACACCGCGCGCACCAAGGCGGACGGCACGGGGCTCGGCATGGCGATCGTGCTGCGGCTCGTCGGCCGCTACCGCGGCGCGCTGCGCCTGCGTAACCGCCACCCGGAAGCCGGCCTCGAAGTCACGCTCGAATTCCCCGGCGCCGGCAAGGCGCGTGCGACCGCATGACACGTTCGCGCACGCATCTTGCGCGTCACACTATCGATCCGGTTGACAAAAGCTATGAAGGGCGTTAGTCAAAATCTATTGAAGTGAAACATCAATAGTGTTATAGTCCCTTTCATGCTGTCACATCATCGTTGCAGCACCGAGGTAGCTTGACTCAGTCTTCTTCCCAACTCACACAGGAGTATCCGCATGAAAACCGTGGGCGATAAACTCGAAGCTTTCACCGTCGTAGCCGCGAAGCCGGGCTTCAACAATCACGAGGAAAACGGCCAGTCGGCGTTCGAGACCATCACCGAAGCGTCGTTCCCGGGCAAGTGGAAGATCATCTACTTCTATCCGAAGGATTTCACGTTCGTGTGCCCGACGGAAATCGTCGAGTTCGCGAAGCTCACGAAGCAGTTCGAAGAGCGCGACGCCGTCCTGCTCGGCGGCAGCTCGGACAACGAATTCGTCAAGCTCGCATGGCGCCGTGAGCACAAGGACCTCGACAAGCTGAACCACTACTCGTTCGGCGACGTCAAGGGCGAACTGATCGACCAGCTCGGCGTGCGCGACAAGGAAGCCGGCGTGGCCCTGCGTGCAACGTTCATCGTCGATCCGGACAACACGATCCAGCACGTTTCGGTGAACAACCTGAACGTCGGCCGCAGCCCGGAAGAAGTCCTGCGCATTCTGGACGGCCTGCAAACGGACGAACTGTGCCCGTGCAACCGTGCAGTCGGCGGCGCAACGCTGTAAGCGCATCGATGCACGAAGCCCGCGGCGCACGTCCTGCCTGCGGGCTTTTTTAACGGCCAACCCATAGGAGATATCAATGGAATTCATCGACTCGATTAAGGCACGCATCCCCGACTACGCGAAGGACATTCGCCTGAACCTCGACGGCACGATCTCGCGCTCGTCGCTCGAAGGCACCGACGCGGTCGGCGTGGCGCTGGCGGCGGCCATCGCGGCGAAGAGCACGGTGCTCGTCAAGACGATCCGCGAAGCCGGCGTGCTGTCGCCCGAGGAGACGAACGCCGTGCTGACGGCGGCCGCGCTGATGGGGATGAACAACACCTGGTATCCGTACGTCGAGATGGCCGACGACGCCGACCTGAAGACGCAGCGCGCCGAATTGCGGATGGGCGCGTATGCGACGCACGGCGGCGTCGACAAGCGCAAGTTCGAGATGTACGCGCTCGCCGCGTCGATCGTCGGCAAGTGCCACTTCTGCGTGAAGTCGCACTATGCGCTGCTGAAGAACGAGCAAGGGATGACCGTCACGCAACTGCGCGACGTCGGCCGCATCGCGTCGGTGATCAACGCCGCCGCGCAGGTGATCGCCGCCGAAGGCGAGTAAGCCGCGCCGCCCCACTCGGGGCCGGCTCCGCATGAAAAAAATGCCACGCGCTTGCGTGGCATTTTTGCTTTCCGGCGGGACGCCGCGCGGGCGCCGCCGCCCGGTCGCGGTTTCAGCCCTGCTTCACCAGCAGTGCTGCGGCCTGTGCCTCGATCCCCTCGCCGCGGCCGAGATAGCCGAGCTTCTCGTTGGTCTTCGCCTTCACGTTCACGCGCTCGAGCGGCAGCCCGAGATCGGCCGCGATGTTCGCGCGCATCCCGTCGATGTGCGGCGCGAGCTTGGGCGCCTGCGCGATCACCGTGCTGTCGACGTTCTGGATCGCGAGCCCGGCCGCCTTCACGCGGGAGACGCACTCGCGCAGCAGCACGCGACTGTCCGCGCCCTTGAATGCCGCGTCCGTGTCGGAGAAATGACGGCCGATGTCGCCGAGCGCCGCCGCGCCGAACAGCGCGTCGGTGATCGCGTGCAGCAGCACGTCCGCGTCCGAGTGGCCGAGCAGACCGCGCTCGTACGGAATCGTCACGCCGCCGATGATGAGCGGGCGTCCCGGGACGAGCTGATGCACGTCGTAGCCTTGTCCGATTCTGAAATCCATGCGTAATCCGGTTTGAGATGAGGGAAAAGTCAGGAAGCGTTCGCGGCCCGCGCGAGAATCGCTTCCGCGAGCGCGAAATCTTCCGGGTACGTGACCTTGAAATTGCGCAGGCTGCCCTGCACGACGCGCGGCGTATGGCCGGCCCATTCGATCGCGCTCGCTTCGTCGGTCAGGTCGTGCCCTTCGCGCTGCGCGCGCAGGATCGCGTCGCGCAGCATGCCGATGCGGAACATCTGCGGGGTCTGCGCCTGCCACAGCGCGTCGCGCGACTCCGTGCGCGCGATCGCGTCGCCGCCGGCCGGCACGCGCTTGAGCGTGTCGGCCACCGGCAGCGCGACGATGCCGCCGACCGGGTCGTCCTTCAGCGTCGCGACGAGCGTGCGGATCAGCGCCGGCGTGATGCCCGGGCGCGCGGCGTCGTGCACGAGCACCCAGTCATGGTCGGTCGCGCCGAATTCGGCCAGTTCCAGCAGCCCGTTGAGCACCGACGCCTGCCGCGAGCCGCCGCCGCAGCGGCGCACCGCGAAGCGCAGGCCCGCGAAGCGGCGTGCGTCGAAATGGGAATCGTCGGGCGCGAGCACGACGAGCGTCTGCGAGAACTCGCTGCACGCGTCGAACGCGGCGAGCGTGTAGTGCAGCAGCGCGCGGCCGGCCAGCGTGCGATATTGCTTCGGCACGGCCGAGCCGGAACGGCTGCCCGTGCCGGCACAGGGAATCAGGGCGAAAAGTCGGGGAGTCACGAAGGCAAACGCCGGAAAGATGAAATCGAGAAGCGGATTTTATAATAGGTCTTTCGTCTCGACCGGCGCACTGCGCTGCGCCCGTGCACGCCACCCCTGTCGTCCCTATGCCAGATAACGCTTCCACCCCGTCCGCTTCACCCATTGCCCGCGTCAAGCCCGGCCAGCGTTTCGCCTTCGACGGCGCGCACGGCTCCGCCGACGCGCTCGCCATCGCCCGTTATCTCGCCGACAACCGTCCGGACGTGCCGCTGCTCGCGGTGATCTGCGCGAACGCGGTCGACGCGCAGCGGCTGTCGCAGGAAATCCCCTACTTCTCGCCCGATGCGCGCGTGCGCCTGCTGCCCGATTGGGAAACGCTGCCGTACGACACCTTCTCCCCGCACCAGGACCTCGTGTCGGAGCGGCTCGCGACGCTGCACGACCTCGGCGAGGGCCGCTGCGACATCCTGCTCGTGCCCGCCACGACCGCGCTGTACCGGATGCCGCCGGCGTCGTTCATGGCCGCGTACACGTTCGCGTTCGCGCAGGGCGAGCGGCTCGACGAGGCGAAGCTGAAGGCCCAGCTCACGCTGGCCGGCTACGAGCACGTGAGCCAGGTCGTGCGCCCCGGCGAATACTGCGTGCGCGGCTCGCTGATCGACCTGTACCCGATGGGTTCGCCGCTGCCGTACCGGATCGACCTGTTCGACGACCAGGTCGATTCGATCCGCGCGTTCGATCCCGACACGCAGCGCAGCCTCTACCCGGTGCGCGACGTGCGCCTGCTGCCCGGCCGCGAGTTCCCGTTCGACGAAGCCGCGCGCACGGCCTTCCGCAGCCGCTGGCGCGAAACCTTCGAAGGCGACCCGAGCCGCGCGCCGATCTACAAGGACATCGGCAACGGCGTGCCGTCGGCCGGCATCGAGTATTACCTGCCGCTGTTCTTCGACGAGACGGCCACGCTGTTCCACTATCTGCCGCAGGACGCGCATCTCGTGTTCGCCGGCGATCTGGACGCATCGATCCGCCGCTTCACGGCCGATACGAAGCAGCGTCACGCGTTCCTCGCGCACGATCGCGAGCGGCCGATCCTCGAGCCGCAGCGGCTGTTCCTGTCCGACGAGGATTTCTTCGCGTTCGCGAAGCCGTTCGCGCGCGTCGTGCTGCCCGCGCAGCCGGCCGGCGGCTGGGCGACCGCGCTGCCCGAGCTCACCGTCGACCGCCATGCCGACGATCCGCTCGCCTCGCTGCGCAGGTTCGTCGAATCGTCGGGCAAGCGCGTGCTGCTGACGGTCGAATCGGCCGGCCGCCGCGAGACGATCCTGCAACTGCTCGCCGAGCATCACCTGCGCCCCGCGTCGAACGACCACTTCGCGGGCTGGCTCGCGAGCGACGAACGCTTCGCGCTCGGCGTCGCGCCGCTCGCGACCGGCTTCGCGGTGCCGGGCGAAGGCTATGCGATCGTCACCGAGACCGAGCTGTACGGCGCGCTCGGCCGCCGCGCGGGCCGCCGCCGGCAGGAACAGGCGAGCAACGTCGACGCGATGGTGCGCGACCTGTCGGAGCTGAAGGTCGGCGACCCGGTCGTCCACGCGCAGCACGGCATCGGCCGCTACATGGGCCTCGTGTCGATGGATCTCGGCGAAGGCGAGACCGAATTCCTGCATCTCGAATACTCGGGCGACAGCAAGCTCTACGTGCCCGTCGCGCAACTGCACGTGATCTCGCGCTACAGCGGCGCCGATCCCGACAGCGCGCCGCTGCACGCGCTCGGCTCCGGCCAGTGGGAGCGCGCGAAACGCAAGGCCGCGCAGCAGATCCGCGATACGGCCGCCGAGCTGCTGAACCTGTACGCGCGCCGCGCGGCCCGCGAAGGCCACGCGTTCTCGCTCGATCCGCGCGACTACGTGAAATTCGCGGAAAGCTTCGGCTTCGAGGAAACCCCCGACCAGGCCGCGGCGATCGCGGCCGTGATCGGCGACATGACGAGCGGCAAGCCGATGGATCGCCTCGTGTGCGGCGACGTCGGCTTCGGCAAGACCGAGGTCGCGCTGCGTGCGGCGTTCATCGCGGTGCTGGGCGGCAAGCAGGTCGCGCTGCTGTCGCCGACCACGCTGCTCGCCGAGCAGCACACGCAGACCTTCGCCGACCGTTTCGCGGACTGGCCGGTGCGGATCGTCGAGCTGTCGCGCTTCAAGACCGCGAAGGAAGTGAACGCGGCGATCGCGCAGATCAACGAAGGCAGCGTCGACATCGTGATCGGCACGCACAAGCTGCTGTCGTCGGACGTGCAGTTCAAGCGCCTCGGCCTCGTGATCATCGACGAGGAACACCGCTTCGGCGTGCGCCAGAAGGAAGCGCTGAAGGCGCTGCGCGCGGAGGTCGACGTGCTGACGCTCACCGCGACGCCGATTCCGCGCACGCTCGGGATGGCGCTCGAAGGGCTGCGCGATTTCTCGGTGATCGCGACCGCGCCGCAGAAGCGGCTCGCGATCAAGACTTTCGTGCGGCGCGAGGAAGAAAGCGTGATCCGCGAGGCGATGCTGCGCGAGCTGAAGCGCGGCGGTCAGGTGTACTTCCTGCACAACGAAGTCGAGACGATCGAGAACCGCAAGGCGATGCTCGAGGCGCTCGTGCCCGAGGCGCGCATCGTGATCGCGCACGGCCAGATGCACGAACGCGAACTCGAACGCGTGATGCGCGACTTCGTCGCGCAACGCGCGAACGTGCTGCTGTGCACGACCATCATCGAGACCGGCATCGACGTGCCGAGCGCGAACACGATCATCATGCACCGCGCGGACAAGTTCGGCCTCGCGCAGCTTCACCAGCTGCGCGGCCGCGTCGGCCGCTCGCACCACCAGGCGTATGCGTATCTGCTGGTCCACGATCCGCAGTCGCTGACCAAGCAGGCGCAGCGCCGGCTGGAAGCGATCCAGCAGATGGAGGAGCTGGGCTCGGGCTTCTATCTCGCGATGCACGACCTCGAGATCCGCGGCACCGGCGAAGTGCTCGGCGACAAGCAGTCGGGCGAAATCCACGAGATCGGCTTCCAGCTCTATACGGACATGCTGAACGACGCGGTGAAGGCGCTGAAGAACGGCAAGGAGCCCGACCTCACCGCCCCGCTCGCCGCGACGACCGAAATCAACCTGCATGCGCCCGCGATCCTGCCGGCCGACTACTGCGCGGACGTACAGGAGCGGCTGTCGCTGTACAAGCGGCTCGCGAACTGCGAGCACGGCGACGCGATCGACGGCATCCAGGAGGAACTGATCGACCGCTTCGGCAAGCTGCCGCCGCAGGCACACGCGCTCGTCGAGACGCACCGGCTGCGGATCGCCGCGAAGCCGCTCGGCATCGTGAAGATCGACGCGAGCGAGGCCGCGATCGGTCTGCAGTTCGAGCCGAACCCGCCGATCGACCCGATGCGGATCATCGAGATGGTGCAGAAGCATCGCCACATCAAGCTCGCGGGACAGGACAAGCTGCGCATCGAGACGCGCTCGCCCGACCTCGCGATCCGCGTGTCGACGATCAAGGAAACGCTGCGCGCGCTCGGCCCGAAACAGGGGGCGGCCGTCGCGGCGCGTTGACGCGATCCTGACGGGCGCGACGTTGCTGCACCGCATCGCGCCCGACGAAGGCGGGCCGGCGCGTTTTTGAGTATGATTTCCCATTCATCAGACGGAGTTTTGCCATGTCCACTCTCGACGCGACCGCACCGTCCGCCGCAACCGAAGGCGACGCATCGCTCGTCAGCCTGCCCTGGGTCAAGCAGCTCGTGTCGATGGACACGACGAGCCGCGTGCCGAACCTCGGCCTGATCGAAACGGTGCGCGACGCGCTCGCCGCGAAGGGCATCGCGTCGACGATCACGCACGATCCGCGCGAAGGCTGGGCAAACCTGTTTGCCACCGTGCCCGCGCACGACGGCTCGACCAACGGCGGCATCGTGCTGTCGGGCCACACCGACGTCGTGCCGGTCGACGGCCAGCAATGGGACAGCAACCCGTTCGCGCCGGAAATCCGCGACGGCCGCCTGTACGGCCGCGGCACCTGCGACATGAAAGGCTTCATCGGCGCGGCGCTCGCGCTGCTGCCCGAGATGCAGGCGACGAAGCTCGCGAAGCCGATCCATTTCGCGCTGTCGTACGACGAGGAAATCGGCTGTGCGGGCGCGCCGCTGATGATCGCCGATCTGGTGAAGCGCGGCGTGCAGCCGTCCGGCTGCATCGTCGGCGAGCCGACCAGCATGCGGCCGATCATCGCGCACAAGGGCATCAACGCATACCGCTGCTGCGTGCGCGGCCATGCCGCGCATTCGTCGCTGACGCCGAAGGGGCTCAACGCGATCGAGTATGCGGCGCGCCTCATCTGCCACATCCGCGACATCGCCGAGCGCTTTCGCACCGAAGGCCCGTTCGACGAACTGTACGACGTGCCGTTCACCACCGCGCAGACGAGCACGATCCAGGGCGGCAACGCGATCAACACGGTGCCGGCCGAGTGCCGCTTCGACTTCGAATTCCGCAACCTGCCGACGCTCGACCCCGAGCAGATCTTCACGCGCATCCAAGCGTATGCGCAGGAAACGCTGTTGCCGCAGATGCTGCGCGAACATCCGAACGCCGCGATCGAGTTCTCGAAGATCGCCGCGGCGCCCGGCCTCGACGCGACCGAACAGGCCGCGATCACGCAGCTCGTGCGCGCGCTGACGGCCGACCAGGACAAGCGCAAGGTCGCGTACGGCACCGAGGCCGGCCTGTTCGAGCGCGCGGGCATCCCGAGCGTCGTGTGCGGGCCCGGCAACATCGAGCAGGCGCACAAGCCGAACGAATATGTCGAGCTCGCGCAGCTCGCCGGCTGCGAGCAGTTCCTGCGCAAGTTCATCCGCAGCATGTCGGTCGACGCGCACTGACTGCCTCCCGCCACGCCGGCCCGCGTGCGCGGGCCGGTCCACTCCGCCCCCCGCCACGTCATGTCGACTGAACAGCAAGGCACCGCCCATACGACGATCGACGGCGAGCCGATTCCGACGCTCGACGAAATCGCCGCGCAGCATTTCGCGTTGTCGCCGTGGGTCGCGCGCACGCCCGTGTTCGAGCGCGCCGACCTGCCGTCCCTCGAAGGCACGCACGTCAACTTCAAGTTCGAGCTGCTGCAGGCGAGCGGCAGCTTCAAGGCGCGCGGCGCGTTCACGCACCTGCTCGCGCTCGACGAAGGCCGCAAGAACGCCGGCGTCACCTGCGTGTCGGCCGGCAATCATGCGGCGGCCGTCGCGTATGCGGCGATGCGGCTCGGCAGCAGCGCGAAGGTCGTGATGTTCCATACCGCGAGCCCGACGCGCATCGCGCAATGCAAGCAGTACCGCGCGGAAGTCGTGCTGACGGGCAGCGCGTCGCAGGCGTTCGATCTCGTGCGGCGCATCGAGGCCGAGGAAGGCCGCTTCTTCATTCATCCGTTCAACGGCTATCACACGATCCTCGGCACCGCGACGCTCGGCTACGAATGGGCGACGCAGACGCCGGACCTCGACGCGGTGATCGTGCCGATCGGCGGCGGCGGCCTCGCGGCCGGCATGGCGACCGCGCTGCGACTCGCGAATCCGCGCGTGCGCGTGTACGGCGTCGAGCCGGAAGGCGCCGACGCGATGAGCCGCAGCTTCGCGGCCAATCACACGATCAAGATGAGCGCGATGCAGACGATTGCCGATTCGCTGATGGCGCCGCATACCGAGGAATACAGCTACCAGTTGTGCCGGCGCCACCTCGAGCGCATCGTCACCGTATCCGACGACGCGCTGCGCGCCGCGATGCTGTTCCTGTTCTCGCACCTGAAACTGTCGGTCGAGCCGGCCTGCGCGGCCGCCCTCGCCGCGCTGCTCGGCCCGCTGCGCGAAACGCTGCAGGGCAAGCGCGTCGGCGTGCTGCTGTCGGGCACGAATACCGACCCCGCCACGCTCGGCATGCATCTCGCGCACGCGCAACTGCAGCACTGATCGCGCCGCGCGCCTGCGCAGGCCAACCGAGGGTTATCCCCAGATTATGTTGACAGCCCTGTTGATAACCCGCCGGACACACACGCAAGTGGTTGAGCGTGCAGCGTTTTGCGCGCGCGAAGGTCGATCGTCACGAAATGGGCAGATGCGGCGGCTGGCCGCATGCGCGGCGGCACTCGCACTGCTCGCCGGTTGCGCGGCGCCGCCCTCGTTCACCTCCAGCGCACCACCCGCGTCCTGCACGCCACCGGGCGAAAGCCGCATGCTGCAGGCCGATCTGCTGTTCGGGCGCGACATCGCGGGGCGCGGCCCCGTCACCGATGCCGAACGCGCGGCGTTCCTCGCCGACACGGTCACGCCGCGCTTCCCCGACGGTCTCACCTACTGGGACACGCACGGCCAATGGCGCGATCGTGCGACCGGCGGGGTCACGCACGAAGACAGCTTCGTCATCCGTATCATCGCCGACGATACGCCGGACACGCGCACGCGGCTCGCCGCGATCCGGCAAGCGTACGCCCGGCGATTTCACCAGCAATCGGTCGGCATGACCGTCGTGCCGGCCTGCGCGTCGTTCTGATGCACCGTCTTCCGCCGCCGGCCGCGTAAAAAAACCGGGCGCCCGAAGGCGCCCGTCGCATGGGTGAAGAACAACGTACCGCTCACTTGTTCTCGAACATGTCCATGATCTGCTGTTTCTCCTGCGGCGTGACGGGCGGCGGCGCCAGCCCGGCCGCGCCGGCCGAGCCGAGTGCGTCGTTCGCGCCGATCGCGTTCTCGGCCGGGTTGATGTCGACGTTCGCGACGAAGCCGTTACCCGGCGTGCGATCGGCGTAGTACAGCTCGCCGTCGATCGTGGTCAGGCCGTCCGGCATCGGCATCTGCTGCTCGGGCACGCCGTTCAGCGCGGTGCGCATGTAGTTCACCCAGATCGGCAACGCGAGCTGCGCGCCGAATTCGCGGCTACCGAGGCTCTTCGGCTGGTCGAAGCCCATCCACGCGACCGCGACGAGCGACTGCTGATAGCCGGCGAACCAGCCGTCCTTCGCGTCGTTCGTGGTACCCGTCTTGCCCTGCAGGTCGTTGCGGCCCAGCGCGTTGGTGCCCGCGCCCGTGCCGGCCGTCGCGACCGAATGCAGCAGGCTGTTCATCACGTACGCGTTGCGGCCTTCGATCGTGCGCGGCGCCGTGCCGCCCGCGACCACCGGCTGCGACTTCTGCAACGGCTGGCCGCGCGCGTCGTCGACTTCGGCGATCAGGTACGGATCGACCTTGTAACCGCCGTTCGCGAACACCGCGTAGCCGGTCGCGAGCTGCAGCGGCGTCACGAGGCCCGCGCCGAGCGCCATCGGCAGGTAAGGCGGCGTCTTCGCCGGATCGAAGCCGAAGCGCTGCGTCACGTACTGCTGCGCATACTGCGTGCCGATCGACGCGAGAATCCGGATCGATACCAGGTTCTTCGAACGCTGCAGGCCGGTGCGCATCGTCATCGGGCCGTCGGGCTGGTCGTCGTCCTTCGGCTCCCATGCGGTGCCGCCCGGCACGCTCGGCGGGAAGTACAGCGGCGCGTCGTTGATCATCGTCGCCGGCCCGAGCCCCTTGTCGAGCGACGCCGAATAGATGAACGGCTTGAACGACGAGCCCGGCTGCCGCCATGCCTGCGTCACGTGGTTGAACTTGCTCTTGTTGAAGTCGAAGCCGCCGACGAGCGAGCGGATCGCGCCGTCCTGCGGCGCGATCGCGACGAGCGCACCTTCGACCTGCGGCAACTGCACGACCTGCCAGCCCGTCTTGCCGTCCTTCAGCACGCGCACGACCGAGCCCGGCTTGATGCGCAGCGTGTTGTTCGCGCGAGGCCCGAGCGCGGCCGATACGAAGCGCAGCCCGGCCGGGCCGATCGTCGTGGTCGCCCCGCCGACGAACTGCACCTCGACCGCGTTCGGCGAGGCAGACAGCACGACCGCCGACTGCAGGTCGCCGTTGTCCGGGTGATCGGCGAGCGCGTCGTCGATCGCCTCGTCGCGCTCGTCGCCGGCCGGCGGCAGGTTGATCGACGCTTCCGGGCCGCGATAGCCGTGACGGCGCTCGTAGTCGAGAATGCCGCGACGCACGGCCTGATACGCGGCCTCCTGGTCGGCCGAGTTGATCGTCGTCGTGACGGTCAGCCCGCGCGTGTAGGTTTCGTCCTTGTATTGCTCGTACATCATCTGCCGCACCATCTCGGCGACGTACTCGCCGTGCACCGCGTACTGGTTGCCCGGCGTGCGCACGTGGATCTCTTCCTTGATCGCTGCGTCGTACTGCGGTTGCGTGATGTAGCCGATGTCGAGCATGCGCTTCAGGATGTATTCCTGACGCACCTTCGCGCGCTTCGGATTGACGACCGGGTTGTACGCGGACGGCGCCTTCGGCAGCCCCGCGAGCATCGCCGCTTCCGCGAGCGTGATGTCCTTCAGGTCCTTGCCGAAATACACGCGCGCCGCGGCCGCGAAGCCGTACGAACGCTGGCCGAGATAGATCTGGTTCATGTACAGCTCGAGAATCTGGTCCTTCGTCAGGGCCTTCTCGATCTTGTACGCGAGCAGCATCTCGTAGATCTTGCGCGTGTAGGTCTTCTCGCTCGACAGGAAGAAGTTGCGCGCGACCTGCATCGTGATCGTGCTCGCGCCCTGGCGCGCGCCGCCGTGCATCAGGTCGGCCACGCCCGCGCGCAGGATGCCGAGGAAGTCGACGCCGCCGTGCTCGTAGAAGCGGTAGTCCTCGATCGCGAGCACGGCCTTCTTCATCACGTCGGGAATGTCCTGGAAGCGCACGAGGCTGCGGCGCTCCTCGCCGAACTCGCCGAT
Organism: Burkholderia sp. MSMB1826; assembly: GCF_001526325.1. NCBI lineage: Bacteria > Pseudomonadati > Pseudomonadota > Betaproteobacteria > Burkholderiales > Burkholderiaceae > Burkholderia > Burkholderia sp. MSMB1826. The sequence continues at coordinate 130,049 of NZ_LOYN01000018.1, read as the reverse complement.
CAGCACGTGATCGGCGGTGAACACGCGCAGCGGCACCTTCGGCTGGTAGTTGGTCAGCGCATCGAGCGACGGCAGTTGCGGCGCCATCACGACCAGCGCGTAGCCGACGATCAGCGCGCCGACGACCGCCAGTGTCGCGAACAGGCCGACGAACCACAACGCGACGCGCGAGCCGAACGTGCGGCGGCGCCCTCCGTCACCTCCGCTGCGCGGCTGCGCACGGCGGCCGTCGTCGCGATCGTCGTCGGGGTAATAGGCTCCGGACGGCGAACGGCGCAGCGTGTAGTGGGGTTCGTTCCTGTCGGAAGAAGAAGGCGGTCGTTTGATAATTGGCATGTCGGAATGGCGGGCGTACATCGCGCCCTCGGACGCATGCGGAAATGCAAGCGGATGAATCGGAGTGGGTGCATCGAGATGCGGCTGTCACGTCGACAGACCCCGCCGCGCGGCGATCCGTTCCCGCGACGTGACAGCGCATTTTAATGAAATCGACCGGAGGCCTTCGCGATTTTTTGTAAAAATTCCCGCAATGCCGTGATTTCCGGAACGTATTGTCGCCATCCTCGGCCTATGATGGACACGCGATACGGCACGCGCGGGCGATTTTCTTTCAGAGGCGAAAGGTTCGACGTCCTGATGCGCGAGCCGCTTGAACTCGCGCGTTTAAGCCGTATTTAAGTGAACCGGTGGTGTAATATCCGCCGGCTCACGCGGGCCGGAACCGGCTCGCGGCGGGCACTGCCGCGGTCACGCGGCGCCTTTCAACCACGGAGGATTTCATGTCGCTTTTCGACTCTATTTCGCGCACGATCAAAGGCCTGCTGAACGACGCGGCCGATTCGGTACAGGATCCGTCGCGCGACGCACGGCAGATCGTGCGGGAGCTCGACGACAGCATCGGCCGTGCCGAGAATTCGCTGATCGAGATCGAGGCACAGGTCGCGACCCAACGCAGCAAGCGCGATGCGGCCGACGACAAGGTGAAGAAGTACGAGGACGGCGCGAAGCGCGCGCTGCAGGGCGGCGACGAAGCGCTCGCCCGCGAGGCGCTCGCCGCGCAGGCGAACGCGGAAGCCGAGCGCGATGCGCTCGCGGCCGAGCTGACGACGCTCGAGCCGTCGGTCGAGAAGCTGAAGGGGCAGATCGCCGACATGCGTCAGCGCCGCAACGACCTGAATGCGCGCTCGAACATCCTGCAGGCCAAGCAGGAAATCGCGCAGGCGAAGGACGTGGCCGCCAGCGCGCTGGGCGGCATCGGCGGCAAGAACCTGTCCGAGGACTTCCAGAAGCTCGAGGACAAGGTCGCGCTGCAGAACGCACGCTCGGACGCGCGCCTGAATTCGGCCGACACGTCGAGCGGCAAGGCGCTCGACGACAAGCTCGCCGCGTTGAACAAGGGCCCGTCGGTCGAGGATCGCCTCGCCGCGCTGAAGAAGCAGCTCGATACGCCCGCGCAGTAACCACCGCGCGGGCAACCGCGCCGCGCCCCGGCCCGGGTGCGCGGCGCGCACCGATCGTCAGGAGACGGGCGCCTGCGCCCGGTTCGACCATGAAGAAATCCCTCGCCGCCCTCGGCCTCTCGCTGATGTTGCTGTCGTCCGCCGCGTTTGCGGTCCCGTCGTTGCAGCAGGTCGAGCAATCGATCGCGCAGCGCGACTGGCAACGCGCCGACACGCAGCTGTCGCAAGTCATCGACGCCCATCCGAACAACGCGCACGCGCGCTACCTGTATGCGCAGGTGCTGGACCGCGAAGGTCGCGCGTCCGACGCGCTCGCGCAACTGCAACGCGCGAAATCGCTCGATCCGCAACTGCGCTTCACCGACGCGTCGCGTTTCGCGCAGACGGAGTCGCGCATTCGCGCCGACGCCGCGCGCGTGAGCGGCAACACGCCGTCGGCCACGCAAGCCGGCACGCTGCAGCCGGGGCTCGCTCCCGCCGTCGCACCGGCCGACAAGCACGGCCCGTCGACCGGCATGTGGATCGGCCTCGGGCTGATCGTCGCCGTGATCGCGCTGGTGCTGCGCTGGACGCTGCGGCGCGCACGCACGGCCGACGACGGCCGCGCCGACGACGAACGCCGCACGCAGCTCAAGCGCGCGACCGACGTGCTCAACGACATCCGGCCGCTGAAGCTCGATGCGAAACTGTCGACGGCGCCCGGCGCCGCGGCGCTGACCGGCGAACTCGAAGCGATCGAGAACGACGCGCGCACGCTCGTCGAGACGCTGTCGAACGGCAAGAATCCGGTGCCGCCGTATCGCGTCGACGAACTCGAACAGCGTCACGCCAGCGTGAAGGCGCGCGTCGAAGGCCGCCCCGACCCGGCCGCGCAGCCCGCGGCGCCGGCGAACGGCAGCGGCTCCGTGTACGCGCAGGAAGCCGACCGCATGACGAGCGCGCAGGGCCAGCCGTATCAGCAACAGCCCTACCCGCCGCAGCAACCGTATCCGCAACAGCAGCCGCCCGTCGTGATCCAGCAAGGCGGCGGGTTCGGCGGCGGAATGGGTGGGCTGCTGACCGGCGTGCTGCTCGGCGAAGCGATGTCCGGCGGCCGCGATCGCGTGGTCGAGCGCGACGTGATCGTCGACGGCGAGCATCGCCGGCACGAAGCCGACCCGGGCTTCGATCTCGGCCGCGGCGACGATTCGAACTGGAGCGACGGCAGCGGCGGCGGCGGGATGGACCTCGGCAGCAACGACGACGGCTGGACCGACGACAACACCTGAGCACGCGCGCACCGGGCGACGACGTGCGTGTCGACACCCGGCACGCACGCCGGGCCCGCTGCATGACCGGCCGCGCCGACGCGCGGATTTGTCAATCATTTCAAGATGGACTACCGGCAATGGGGCACGTTCGCTATCATGCGGCCATCGGCGTGCCACCGACCCTCATTCGACGCAAAGCAATCCAGCGCGTCGCGGCACGCCTCCCTCGCCCCCAACCAGGAGAAAGCCGCTCATGAGCATCATCAAGGAATTCAAGGAGTTCGCCGTCAAGGGCAACGTGATGGATCTCGCCGTCGGCGTGATCATCGGCGGCGCGTTCTCGAAGATCGTCGACTCGGTCGTGAAGGACCTCATCATGCCGGTCATCGGCGTGCTGACCGGCGGCCTGGATTTCTCGAACAAGTTCGTTCTGCTCGGCACCATCCCGCCGTCGTTCAAGGGTAATCCCGATTCGTTCAAGGACCTGCAGGCCGCGGGCGTCGCCGCGTTCGGCTACGGCTCGTTCATTACCGTGGCGATCAATTTCGTGATCCTTGCGTTCATCATTTTCCTGATGGTGAAATTCATCAACAAACTGCGCAAGCCGGAAGAAGCCGCGCCGGCCGCGACGCCGGAAGACACCGTGCTGCTGCGCGAGATCCGCGATTCGCTCAAGCAGCGCTGATCGCCACGCGCTCCGCCCGCCAGGCCCGCCTCGTGCGGGCCTTTTTATTGCGCGCACGATGCACCGCCGCATGCGGCCTATCTCATTTTTTTGTGACGCGCGAATGCACGCGCGGGAAAAGCAGGTCTATGATGGAGACTAAACGACAGTACGGGCGCCAAGACGCTGGCTGTGTCGATCATGGCGAGCAGGTCGACGGGAGACATTGATCGTCGTACTGCACGAATGCAGCATTTTCGTGTGCTATAAAGGATCGACATGCGGCGTACATAGCCGGGAGTGGGTCGCATGAAAGTGCCGCATTTCTTGCAATTGTTTTTGAGGCGAGTGTTTATGTCCTTCCCGAAAAAACGTCGGCGTGTGCAACAGGATGGCCAGGAGTCATTCCTCGCGGTCTTGCGCCACTCGAAACCGTTTGCCCAGCTCGACACCAAGATTGCTCGCGCCCGCGCGCAGGACGAACCCGTCCTCTATGCGCACGTGCTGCCCGGCCTCGACGTGCTCCTGTGCAGCGTACGCGGCGCGCAGCCGCCCTATCCGGCCATCGCCGAGCTGCGCAAGCGCTGCATCGAATCGATCGCCAACGCGCTCGAGCAGCCGCTCGACGGCCTCGAGAACGGCGGATACTGGTACGAAGCGAACGGCTTCGGCTTCCTCGTCTTCGCGAGCCGTGCGCGTGCGCGCATCCTGCCCGAGTTTGGTGCAGGCACGAAAGCCAGCCTGCGCGGCGGCCTCGGCCGCCAGAACGCGGGCGACACGACACCCCGCTCGCTCGGCTGATCCGCCGGTCATTCGATGGGCCGCCTCCGGGCGGCCCATCTGCCATTCACGCGCCCCGCTTGCGGCTCACGACGCCTGCCGACGGCCGGGGTTCGGTCGCACGATGTCGATGAACGCGGCGAAATCGGCGCCGGCAAGCCCCTGCGCGGCGCCGAGCCTCAGCACCTGCTGCACGGTGGCCGACACGGGCATCACCGCGCCCGTGTCGCGCGCGGCGTCCGCGATGGCATCGACATCCTTCTGAAACGTACTCAGCGCGCCGATCGGCGGATGGCCGCCCGACGTCATGCGCGGCACGAACGTCTGCAGCAGCACCGAATCGGCCCAGCCGCCGGCCAGCGCCTCGGCCAGACGCGCGGCGTCGATGCCGCTCGCCTGCGCCAGGCCGACCGCCTCGGCGATCGCGGTGACCGTCGCGGTGACGATCGCCTGGTTGCACAGCTTCGCCGTCTGGCCGGCGCCCGCGTCGCCCATGTGCGTGATGCGCGACGCGTACGTATCGATCAGCGGGCGCACCGCGTCGAGATCGGCCGCGCGGCCGCCGGCCATCACCGCGAGCGTGCCGGCCTGCGCGCCCGGCACGCCGCCGGACACCGGCGCATCGACCCAGCCGACCTCGAGTGCGGCCGCGCGCGCCGCGTAGTCGCGCGTGGCGGCCGGCGGAATGCTTGAATGATCGACGATGCGCTGCAGGCGGCGCGCGCTCGCGTCACCGGAAAGCAGCCCGTGCTCGCCGAACACGACGTCGCCGACCGCCCGGCCGTCGAGGACGCACACGAATACCGTCTCGACGCGCTCGGCCAGCTCGCGCGGCGTGCCGACCACCTGCGCACCGTCCTTCACCAGCGCATCGGCCTTGTCGCGCGAGCGATTCCACACGCCGACGCGATGCCCGGCCGCCAGCAGATGCCGAATCATCGGCGCGCCCATCAATCCCGGTCCGCAAAATCCGACTTCCACGATGTTCCTCGTCTCCGATATGGGTTGCACTTGCCGCCCATCATACCTATCACTCAAGAAGCCGGGCACGGATGGGACCGTTGCGGAACCGTAGCGGGACCGCGCCTTGCACCGGCCCACCATACGAACGTCCCAGGGAGCGCATCATGAGCGACCACGTGTACAAGATGATCGAGCTGACCGGTTCATCGCGGCAATCGAGCGACGACGCGATCCGCAACGCGATCTCGAAAGCCGGCAAGACGTTGCACAACCTGCACTGGTTCCAGGTGACCGAAACGCGCGGCCACATCGAAGGCGACCAGGTCGTGCACTGGCAGGTCACGCTGAAGGTCGGCATGCGCATCGACGACTGACGCACCCGCCGCCTCCCCTCGCGCCACGCGCCGGATCCGCGCAGTTCGGGTCCGCGCGGCGCCGCGCGCCCCGCCTTCGCCCCCGTTCAGGTCCCTCGTCGCGGCCTGGCCGGCGGGCATCCGCGGGTATCCATCTCTTGACGCTGATTTTCGTTCATATTAAAAACGATATACCCAACCACCCCCTCGATCAGCCCAGCCATATAAACCGGAGATAACATGAGTCAGCAACGCGAGGCGATCGACACGTACCTCTTGCGCGTCTTGCACACCTTGTTGATGGAGCGCAGCGTCACGCGCGCGGCCGTCAAACTGAACCAGTCGCAACCGGCGATCAGCGCCGCGCTGCGGCGCCTGCGCGACATCACCGGCGATCCGCTGCTGGTGCGCGGCAAATCCGGCATGGTGCCGACCGAATACGGGCTGCGCCTGCTCGAGCCCGTGCAGAACGCACTGCGTGAAATCGAGCGCATCAAGTTCCAGCAGCACAATTTCGACCCGGCCACGTCGATCCGCTGCTACCGGATCGGCTGCCCCGACTACCTGAACGTGCTGTTCGTGCCGACGGTCGTCGAACGCTTCCGTCAGGCCGCGCCGAACGCGACGCTCGAGTTCCACTCGCTCGGCCCCGCGTTCGACTACGAGCTCGCGCTGGAGGACGGCAAGCTCGACATCGTCGTCGGCAACTGGCCCGAGCCGCCCGAGCAACTGCACCTGTCGAATCTGTTCGTCGACGAAATCGTCTGCCTGATGAGCAACACGCACCCGTTCGCCAAGCGCGGCGGGCTCACGCTCGACCAGTACCTGAACGCACCGCATCTCGCGCCGACGCCGTATTCGGTCGGCCAGCGCGGCGCGATCGACGTGCATCTCGCGCGCGAGCGGCTCAAGCGTCATGTGGTCGTCACGCTGCCGTACTTCAACCTCGCGCCTTACGTGCTCGTGAAGTCGGACCTGATCTTCACGACCACGCGGCTGTTCGCCGATCACTACGCGAAGTTCCTGCCGCTGTCGGTCGTGCCCGCACCGCTCGACTTCCCGCCGATGCAGTACTACCAGCTGTGGCACGAGCGCTGCCATTACTCCGACGAAGTGCGCTGGCTGCGCAGCCTCGTCGCCGAAGCCACCCGCACGCTGATCGAGGCGTAATCGCAGACGGCGCGCAGCGCGCGCCGGTCGTGCCGGTCGCACCGTTACGCGGCGGCCCGGTGCGTGGCGCGGCGGGTCGCGGCCGCAACGGCCGCGCGGCTGCTGCGTAGCGTGCGGCGCCACCGCCCCGCCGACGCGTCAGCGCGACGCTTCCACCAGCGCGTGTGCAAGCGCGTTGTGACGCTCGATCACGGGCGGCAGATCGAGCGTCGCGAGCCGCCCTTCCCGCACCACCACCTTGCCGTTCACCACCGTGTACGCCGTCTGCGACGGCGCACAGAACACGAGCGCCGCGACCGGATCGTGCAGCGCGCCCGCGAACAGCGGCTGACGCAGGTCGAACGCGGCGAAGTCCGCGGCCATGCCGGGTTTCAGCGCGCCGATGTCGTCGCGGTTCAACACCTTCGCGCCGCCGAGCGTCGCGATCTCGAGCGCTTCGCGCGCAGTCATCGCGTCGGGTCCAAAGCCGACCCGCTGCAGCAGCAGCGCCTGCCGCACTTCCGCGACCATCTGCGCGCCGTCGTTCGACGCGGAGCCGTCGACGCCGAGGCCGACCGGCACGCCCGCGAGCCGCATCTTCTTCACCGGCGCGATGCCGGACGCGAGCCGCATGTTCGAACATGGGCAGTGCGCGACGCCCGTGCCGGTACGCGCGAACAGCCCGATGCCCGCCTCGTCGAGCTGCACGCAGTGCGCATGCCACACGTCGTGGCCGATCCAGCCGAGATCTTCCGCATATTCGGCGGGCGTCATCCCGAACTTCTCGCGGCTGTACGCGATATCGTTGACGTTCTCCGCGAGGTGCGTGTGCAGCGACACGCCGTACTCGCGCGCGAGCACGGCCGCGTCGCGCATCAGCTCGCGGCTCACCGAGAACGGCGAGCACGGCGCGACCACCACGCGCAGCATCGCGTAGCGGCCTTCGTCGTGATAGGTCTCGATCAGGCGCTGCGCGTCGCGCAGGATGTCGGGTTCGCGCTCGACGACCGAATCGGGCGGCAGTCCGCCGTCGCGCTGGCCGACGCTCATCGCGCCGCGGCTCGCGTGAAAACGCATGCCGATCCGCTGCGCGGCGCCGATGCTGTCGTCGAGCCGGCTGCCGTTCGGGTAGATGTACAGATGGTCGCTCGACGTCGTGCAGCCCGACTGCAGCAGCTCGGCCATCGCGGTGAGCGTCGACACCTCGATCATCTCGGGCGTCAGATGCGCCCAGATCCGGTACAGGCTCGTGAGCCAGCCGAACAGTTCGGCGTTCTGCGCGGCCGGCACCGCGCGCGTGAGGCTCTGGTACATGTGGTGGTGCGTATTCACGAGCCCCGGGATCACGAGGTGGCCGCGCAGGTCGAGCACTTCGTCGGCGGTGTCGGGCAGCTCGGCGGTTGGGCCGACCGCGACGATCCGGTTGTCTTCGATGTAGAGCCCCGCGTCGCGCAGCTCGCGGCGCGTGTCGTCCATGGTCACGAGCACGTCGGCGTGCTTGACCAGCAGGGTCGTCGGGCGGGATGAAGAGGAGTTCGGCGCGCGTGCGCCGGCGTGCTGCTCGAGATTCATGCGTTCTCCGCGTCGGTCTGCCTCCAGGGCTGTCCTGGAGGCGGTCACACAGCCGTTCGAACGCTGAATCGCGGCACTCCCCGGTGCCTGCGTCCGTTCGAACGCCCTGGCCCGGTTACCCGGCGTGCTCGCCGTCTTCGGGGTACGCGCCGGCCACGGGCCGACGCGCACGACGGGAGGATCGCCCAGGCGCGCGCCGCGCACAATACGCGATCCGGAATGCCGCCCCTCAGGGATTCGGTATGGTACGCCGCCGGGCGCCCCGAGGGGTGCCCCGACGGGTGCCCGAAATCCGCGCTCGAAGCCGTTCCGGCGTGCCGTCGACAGCCGCTCATGCGCGGCGCATTATCTTCGATATCGCGCCCGTATTTGCGCGGGGAACCTTTTTACAATGCCTGCACGGCGCTCGCTTCAATCTCGCCGACGGGTATGTAGCCACGTGACGTGGAGCCTCGATCCGCCGCACGGTCAATGGATCGAGTCGCCGCCGAACCTCGCATTCACACAAGGAACAACGAATGGGAAAGCTCACTACCCACGTACTCGATACGGCGCACGGTCGCCCCGGCGCCGCCATCAAGGTGGACCTCTACGCGCTGGACGGCGATTCGCGCCGCGCGATCAAGACCGTGCTGACCAATAGCGACGGCCGCTGCGACGAACCGCTGCTCGAAGGCGCCGCGCTCGCCGCCGGCGAATACGAACTCGTGTTCCATGCCGGCGACTACTTCGCGGCGCTCGGCGTGAAGGTGCCCGAACCCCGCTTCGTCGACCGCGTCGTCCTGCGCTTCGGCATCGCCGACACCGGCTCGCACTACCACGTGCCGCTGCTCGTGTCGCCGTGGTCGTACAGCACCTATCGCGGCAGCTGACAGACGAATCGGCGCCTGCATCAAGACAAACGATCTGAGTCTGGAGGAGTTTCATGGAAGGCTTCATCACCGACTGGCTGAACCTCGCGCTGCGATGGCTGCACGTCATCGTCGCCATCGCGTGGATCGGCGAGTCGTTCTATTTCGTCGCGCTCGACAACAGCCTGAAACCGCCGACCGACCCGAACCAACGCAAGCGCGGCGTGTTCGGCGAGCTGTGGCACGTCCACGGCGGCGGTTTCTACAACATGCAGAAGTACACGGTCGCCCCGCCGGAAATGCCCGACGACCTGCACTGGTCGAAGTGGCCGTCGTACACGACGTGGCTGTCGGGCTTCACGCTGTTCTTCGTGCTGTACCTGCTCGCACCGAACACGTATCTGATCGACAAGAACGTGCTCGACATGGGCCCGGTGGTCGCCGTGGCCTCAGCCCTCGGCTTCCTCGCCGCGGGCTGGATCGTCTACGACTCGCTGTGCCGCATCCTCGGCACCAACGATCGCGTGCTCGGCATCTGCGTCGGCCTGTACGTCGTGATCGCCGCGTACCTCGCGTGCCACATCTTCTCGGGCCGGGCCGCCTACCTGATCGTCGGCGCGATGCTCGCGACGATCATGTCGGCGAACGTGTTCTTCGTGATCATCCCGGGCCAGCGCAAGATGGTCGACAAGATGCTCAAGGGCGAGGAACCGAACCCGATCTACGGCAAGCGCGGCAAGCAGCGTTCGGTGCACAACACGTACTTCACGCTGCCGGTCGTGTTCGCGATGCTGTCGAATCACTATGCGATGACGTACACGAACAAGTTCAACTGGGTCGTGCTCGTGCTGATCATGCTGGCCGGCGCGCTGATTCGTCAGTTCTTCGTGATGCGCCACCGCGGCAAGCAGCTGTGGTACCTGCCGATCGGCGGCGTCGCGCTGCTGTCGGGCGCGCTGGTGTGGACGATGCCGAAGCCGGTCGCCCCGGAAGCGCAAGCGGCCAACGCACCGAAGATCGTGATCAACGACATCATGCCGATCCTGCAGCAGCGCTGCGTCGAGTGCCACTCGTCGAAGCCGACGCTGATGGGCAGCGCGCCCGCGGGCGTGATGTTCGACACGCCGGACGAAGTGTCGAAGAACGCGCAGCGCATCTACGAACAAGCCGTGCGCCTGAAGGCGATGCCGATCGGCAACGTCACGCACATGACCGACGACGAGCGGACGAAGCTCGCCGCGTGGTTCGAGGGCGGCGCCGCGAAGTAAGCACCCGGTTCGACCGCGCCTGAACGACTGGCCCGCTTCGGCGGGCCTGTTTTTTTGTATGCCGCGGGACCGCTCGACGGTGACGTCGAGCCGCGCCAGTCAGCCGGCCGAATAGCGCGGCGCGTAGCTCGCCTTGCGCGCGGCAAGCTGCGTCGCCCGCTCCGCCGGCGTGACGTAGCGCGTCGTCGCCGGCAGCACCGAGCGCAGGTCGGCCAGCTTCACGAGCGTCGCATGCGCGGCAGGCGCCGCGCCGGCCGACGTCGCGGGTAACCCTTGCCAGCGCAGATTCAGAAAGCCTTCGTGGATGCCCACCGTATCCACCCAGTTGTAGACGCCCGGATCGCTCGGCGATACGACGAACGTGAGCGTACCGTCCGGATTCGCGACCGCCTGGCTGTTGTTCAGCGACTGCGTGTGATTCACGTAGTCGGTCGTGATCAGCCAGCGGCCATAGGCGGGCGCGATGAAGTATTTCGCGCCGCCAAGGCTGACCGTCACCACCAACGCTTCGTCGTCGGCGATCCGGAACGCGCTGTAGGTGGCCGCCTGCGTCGACAGCCGCCCGGCCGAGCCGCCCAGCGATACGGCCGGAATCGTATTGACCGGCTGCGCGTTCGCGAGCGCGTTGTAGCTGGCGAACGTGCTGCCGCCGTTGCCGACCTGCGCGGCCAGCGCGGCGATCATCTCGGCCTTGGTCGGCACCGCCACCGACGAAGCGCCGGACACGCGCTCGACCGACAGATCGTCGAATTGCTGCACGCCCCATTCGGCGACGGTATCGCGAATGAAGAACGATGCGGCGACTGCCGGCAACACGACGTGATTGCCGGTACCGTCTCCCGCGCCGGAATCCGCGGTAATCGTGAAGCTGCCGTCCGCACCGACCCGCAGCTGATCGCCGGTCAGGTTCGACAGCGTCGCGTGACGGCTGTCCCACAAGCTGACGTTGCTGTCGACCGGGCCGTCGCGATGCACGTTACCGCGAATCACGTAACGCGCCGTCGGGTCGACCGGAAAGCTGCGATAAATCGTGTCCGGATTGTCGAACGTCGTGCGCGAGCCCGGCACGTCGATGCCGAACCACGTATGCGGCGCGGCGAGTCCGGAGATCACTTTCGGCGCGTTCGGATCACGGTTCGTGATCGCGAGCGCGCTCGACATCGCCGATTCGTCGACGGCCGTCTGCAGATAGGCGAGCGACTCGTCCGGCACGCCGCCCACCGCCTGGGCCGCGGCCAGCCATTGCGCCTTCAGCGCAGCCTTCGCCTGCACGACCGCGGGCGCGGCCACCAGTTCGAGCGCGAGTTTCTCCGCCGCGATCTGATCGGGCGTGGCAAGCGGGTTCGCGCTACGGGCCGCGCTCGTGCCGGTACTGGCGACGATGCCGCCGTCGCTACCGCCGCATGCGGCGAGCGCCAGCACGGCCGCCGCCACTGCCGCGGCGATCGGGAGTCTTCCGTTCATATCGGGATGTTCGTGGGAGGAGGTTCGAGGATTCGGAACGCATCGGCCCGCCGGGCCGACAAAGCGGTCAAGATACCGGGCTCCCGTGCCGCGACGAACCAACGATATGGAATATGCAAAGTCCTCGCGCGACAACCGTGCAGCGAAATGAAAAAAGCCCGCGCATCGTGCGCGGGCTTCCCGAGTAACGCCGCCGTCGGTTCAGGCCGTCACCGCATCCAGTGCATCCTCGGTGAGCCACAGCGACTCCTGCAGATCCTGCTCGTTCAGGTTCACCCCGTCGCCGCCGCGATCGACGACGATGAAATCGCTCACGCCGCCCAACGCGATCAGCGGGTGATGCCATACGCCCTTCGCGTAGTTGACGCCCTGCCAGCCGCTCGTCACGAATGCGCGGATCTTCGCCGGATCGAGTTCGCCCGCGGGCGCGACGACGACGAGATACGGCTGGTCGTTCAGCGGCACGAACGCCTGGCTGCCGAGCGGATGGCGCTCGAGCATCTTCACCTCGAACGGCAGCGTGCGCGGCTGGCCGCGGAACAGGTTGACGAGCGTGCGACCGCCTTCATCGGTCACGTCGACTTTCGCGAGATCGTGAAAGCGGATCGTCGTGCCGAGGTTGATCGGGATCTGCTTGGCCCCTTCCGTTTCGATCACGTCGCCGAACGGCGCGAATGCTTCCTTGGTCAGCGGTTCGATGGCAAGCGTCTTCATTTGTCGAGCGTCCCCCACAGTCGCAGGCGCGACACGCCGCCGTCCGGAATGATGTTCAGCCGCACGTGCGTGACGGGGCCGAGCGACGCGACGTCGTGTTCGAAGTAGTGCTGCTTGTCCATCTGCAGCTTCTGCTCGCCGAGCAGCACCGGCCAGAACATCGACTGCGTGATCAACGAGCTGTCCGTGCCGCCCGACACGTAGGCGGCCTGGATCGAGCAGCGATCCGGGTAGTTGCCCTTGAAGAACGCGGTATCGACTTCGATCTTGCGGATCACGCCCGGGTGCGCGAGCGCGATGATCGCCCAGTCGTTGCCCGGTTCGCGGCGGCGGCGGGTTTCCCAGCCGTCGCCCATGTTCACGCCGCGGCCCGGCAGCAGCAGATTCGACGCGACGCCGAAGTGCTGGTTGTTCGCCGCCACCACGTAACCGCCGTTTTCCATCGCCGCGAGGTCGAACTGCTCGGTCGCGCTCGCACCGGCCCAGTCGAGCTGCGGCTGGCCGTACACGCGCAGGCGCGCGATGCCGCCGTCCGGGTAGATGTTCACGCGCAGGTGCGTGAACGCGCGCGCGTCGCTCGCTTCGACGTAGTGATGGCTGTTGCCTTGCAGCGTGGTCGACGCGACGATCTCGACCCACTCGGTCGCGTGCGTCGGCGCGCCGTCGGCCACGAACGCGGCCTCGATCGACGCAGCCGGCGGGAAGTTGCCGGTGAAGTGGCTCGTGTCGATGTCGAAGCCCTTGATCACGCCGGGGCGCGCGAGCTTGACGATGCACCAGTCGTAGCCGGTCGTGCGCTTGCGGCGCGTCTCCCAGCCGTCCATCCACTTGCCGTGGTCGTCGTACTTGCCGGGGATGAAGACAGCCGGCTCGGGGTTCAGCATCCGGTCCTTCGGCGCGAAGAAATCGTCGCTGGCCTCGAGCGCCTGCGCACCGAGACGCGGGTCGGCAAGATTCACGTAGCGCCGCGTGAAATCGGGTGCGTTCGGATCGAGAAGCGGAACAGCCATGATGTTTCCTTGTTTCAGTGAGGCGATCGGGCCGCTGCGACGCAGCAGGCCGTTGCGGTGTCGGGCGGCGGTGTCAGGCGTCGATCAGGTCGTCGAGGCGAAAGCGCGCGATCCGGTAGATCTGGTCGAGGCTCGCGCGCAGCTCCTCGGCGCGCGAATGATTCACGCGCGACTCGAAGTTCGCGATGATGCCGTGGCGGTCGTAGCCACGCACCGCGAGGATGAACGGGAAGCCGAACTTCTCGCGATACGTGCGGTTCAGCGTCAGCAGCTTGTCGAATTCTTCCTGTGTGCACTGGTCGAGGCCCGCGCCACTTTGCTCGCGGGTCGACTCGGCGGTCAGTTCGCCGCGCACGGCGGCCTTGCCGGCCAGCTCCGGGTGGGCGTTGATCAGCGCGAGCTGGCGCGCTTCGCCGCTGGTTTCCACCGCATCCGACATCGTCTTGTGCAGCGCGTCGATGCTCGCGAACGGCCGCTCGCCCGCGGCGACCTCGGCCACCCACGGCGAATGTTCGAAAATCCCCGACAACGCCGCGACGAATGCGCTCGGCGCCATCGTGTTCAGTTGTTCCAACGTGTAGCGCATCGCCTTCATGCTTTCCCTTCGTTTCGATGATTGGGCTGATACGGATGATGTTCACGCCAGTGACGCGCGATATCGACACGGCGCGTCACCCATACGCGATCGTGCTTCTCGATGTGATCGAGGAAACGCTGCAGCCCGCGGAACCGGCCCGGCCGGCCGAGCAGTCGGCAGTGCATGCCGATCGACAGCATCTTCGGCGCCTCGTCGCCCTCCGCGTACAGAACGTCGAATGCGTCGCGCAGGTAGTGGAAGAAGTGATCGCCGGTGTTGAAGCCCTGCGGCGTCGCGAAACGCATGTCGTTCGTGTCCAGCGTGTACGGCACGATCAGTTGCGGCGACGTGCGCCCGCCCGACACCTCGACGTCCATCCAGAACGGCAGGTCGTCGCCGTAGTTGTCGGAGTCGTACAGGAAGCCGCCGTATTCGGCGACCAGGCGGTGCGTGTTCGGGCTGTCGCGGCCGGTATACCAGCCGAGCGGGCGCTCGCCCGTCACGCGCTCGATCGCTTCCATCCCGAGGCGCATGTGTTCGGCTTCGAGTTCCGGCGTCATGCTCTGGTAGTGAATCCAGCGCCAGCCGTGGCACGCGATTTCATGGCCGAGCTCGACGAACGCGCGCGCGAGCTCCGGATGACGCTCGATCGCCATGCCGACGCCGAATACCGTCAGCGGCAGCCCGCGCTTCTCGAATTCGCGCAGGATGCGCCACACGCCGGCCCGCGACCCGTATTCGTAGATCGACTCCATGCTCATGTGGCGGTCCGGATACGCGGCCGCGCCGACGATTTCGGACAGGAACTGCTCGGAGCCCGGATCGCCGTGCAGCACGCAGTTCTCGCCGCCCTCCTCGTAATTCAGCACGAATTGCACGGCGACGCGGGCGCGCCCCGGCCAGTTCGCCTGAACGGGATGGCGGCCGTAGCCGATCAGGTCGCGAGGATAGTTGGGATCGAGTGACATGGTTCGAAAGGCAACGAAAGCGGGCCGAGTGAGCAGGCTGAAATATAGGGTTCGCATCGACTGCGCGGCGCCCGGAGGCGGGCCGCACCAGCCGATGCGACGACGGCCCAGTGTAGCGAAAACGTTCATACGCGCCCATACAGCGGCGCAGATAGTGCATGTCAGACGGTGTGTATGTGCGGGTGCGGCAAATCCGCGACCGGTTCCGCCGCCTCCCCGTCCGGCGGGCTGAAGCGGGCGAAAGCACCGTCGTAGCGCTTCGGCAGCGGCCGCGCGTAGTCGCCGCGCTTCGCGGTCGCGAGGCGCAACGCGACGAGCGCCTCGGCCCACTTGACGGCCGCCGTGACGCCCTCGACCACCGGCGCACCGATCTGCTGCTCGATCTCGTGCGCGAATTCGGCCATCCCCGCGCAGCCGAGCACGATCGCGTCGGCGCCGTCCTCGTCCAGCGCGCGCCGGCATTCGTCGACGATGATCCGGCGCGCGGCCGAGCCGGGCCGGTCGAGTTCGAGCACCGCGACGTCGGTCGCGCGCACGTTGCGGCAGAACCGCTTCATCCCGTAGCGCTCCGCGAGGTGCCACGCCATCCCGCAGGTGCGCGCGAGCGTCGTGACGACCGAGAAGCCCGGCGCGAGCACGCTCGCCGCATGCATCGCGGCCTCGGCGATGCCGATCACCGGCCCGCGCGCGAGCTCGCGCGCCGCATACAGGCCCGGATCGCCGAAACATGCGATCACGTACGCGTCGCAGCCGTCGCGCTCGCCCTGCGCGATCTCGGCGAGCAACCCCGGCGTCGCGAGCGCCTCGTCGTAATACCCTTCGATCGACGGCGGCCCCATCGGCGGACTCACGGCCACGACCTCCGTGCCGGCGGCCGCGACCTCGCGCGCGCAGCGGCCCATCGCGTCGGTCATCCGCTGCGTCGTATTCGGATTGATCAGTCGGATCTTCATCGCAGGCTCCTTACGCCTTCGCGCCTGCAAGCAGCCGGTAGAACCCGAAGCCGAGCCCCGCGCCGATGAACCACGAGAAATTCGCGACGCCCTGCCAGCCCGGCACCATCACGCACACGACCGCGATCACCGCGGCCGGCAGCAGTGCGGCGAGCGCGCGGCGGTTCACGCCGCCCGTGTACCAGTACGCGCCGCTTTCCGACATCGTGTACAGGTCGTCGCGCACGAGGCGGCCGCGCTTGACGAGGTAGAAGTCGGCGATCAGCACGCCGTACAGCGGGCCGATGAACGCGCCGAGCACGTCGAGCGTGTAATGGATCACCGCCGGGTTGTTGAACAGGTTCCACGGCGTGATGAAGATCGACGCGACGGCGGCGAGCATCCCGCCCGCGCGCCAGCTGATCAGGCGCGGCGCGACGTTCGAGAAATCGAACGCGGGCGACACGAAGTTCGCGACGATGTTGATGCCGATCGTCGCGATCGTGAACGTCAGCGCGCCGAGGATCACCGCGGTCGGATGGTCGATGCGGCCGACCGTCTCGACCGGGTCGGTGATCAGTTCGCCGAACACCGGCAGCGTCGCGGCGGTGGTAATCACCGTGACGAGCGAGAACGCGAGGAAGTTGACGGGCAGCCCCCAGAAATTGCCGCGCTTCACGTCGCCGAACGAGCGGCAGTAGCGCGAGAAGTCGCCGAAGTTGAGCATCGGCCCGGAGAAGTACGACACGACGAGCGACACGGCGGTGATCATCACCGGAATCACTTCCGCGCCGTGATACTTGACGCCGCCGAGGTTGATGCCGATGTTGCGCCAGCCCGCGCGCCACACCATGTAGCCGGCCAGGATGAACATCACGACATAGACGGCCGGGCCCGCGAAGTCGATGAACTTCTTGATCGTCTCCATCCCGTTCCAGAACACGAACGCCTGGAGCACCCACAGCAGCATGAAGCCGGCCCAGCCGACCGCCGACAGCCCGAGGAAGCCGTAGCGATGGACGTCCGCATACGGCAGCCACTGCGGAAAGAATTTCAGCACGACGATCACGAGCGCGCTCGACGCGAGATAGGTCTGGATGCCGTACCACGCGATCGCGATCAGCCCGCGGATCACGGCCGGCACGTTCGCGCCGAGCACGCCGAAGGTCGCGCGGCACGCGACCGGATACGGCACGCCGATCTGCTGGCTCGGCCGCGCGATGAGGTTGCACAGCGCGTTCACGAGACCGATGCCGACGATCAGCGCGATCAGCACCTGCCAGCTCGTCAGCCCGAGCGCGAACAGACTGCCCGCGAACACGTAGCCGCCGACGCTGTGCACGTCCGACATCCAGAACGCGAAGATGTTGTACGCGCCCCATGTCTGATTTCTAAGGGGTGCCAAATCTTCGTTGTACAGACGTTCGCTGTAACCGTCCGGCAATGCCGGACCGCCGCCCTCGCCGCCTTCTTCCGCCGGATAGGCGCTGTCGTGCGCCACACTGAATTGAGCCATGACTTCTCCTTGACACGGCCGGCCGGCCGCTCCACCGTCATCGATATCGCTCCGGATCGTCGCCCGGAGTCGGACCAGCGGCCCGCGGCAAACCCCGCAGGCCTGCATTGCTCTCGTCGTGTGGCGCGCGGCCGGGTTCGCGTCGCCGCTCAGGCGCCGCCGAACACTTCGCGCAAATCGACCTGCCCTTGCGCGGGCCGGTCCAGCATCTTCAGTTCGACATGCTGCAGGTGGCGCGCCATCAGCGTCACCGCCTGCTTCGGATCGCCCGCCTCCAGTGCGGCGAGGATCTCGTCGTGGTCGTCGCACGAGCACGGGCTGCGCCCGTGCGATTCGTACAGCGCCGACATCAGCGTCGAGCGTGCGACGAGCCCTTCGAGGCACTCGCTGAGCGTCGCATTGCCCATCAGCGTCGCGAGCGCCGTATGGAATTCGCCCGACAGCCGGATCCACGCCGCGAAGTCGTGCCGCTCGAACGCCTTGCGTTCCTTGTCGATCAGCGCCGCGACGCCCTTCAGCCGCTTGGCGCCGGGGCCGGTCGCGAGCCGCTCGACCACGGCCAGCTCGATGATCCGGCGCATCTCGAACACTTCGTGCACGTCCTGCAGCGACGGGCTCGCGACGAACGCGCCGCGGTTCGGCTCGAGGTCGACCAGTTTGTCGGTCGCGAGCTGCGCGAGCGCCTGGCGGATCGTCCCGCGCTTCACGCCGAACACCTCGCAGAGCTGCGCCTCCGTCAGCTTCGCGCCGGGCGCGAGCCGATGCTCGAGGATCGCGGTGCGGATGCGCTCGGCGATCGCTTCGGGACCGGCTGCGCCGGACGGATGGGAATCGGGCTCGTTCATGATCTGCATCGTGTGATGGTCCTCATCCTAGGATGGACATAAAGATTGTCAACAATTCTTTTGCGAGATTTCGCACGATCGGCGTGCGTCGGCGCGTCTCCATTCGGTGCAACGCGCACGAAATCCATGCACGACAAGCCTGTCAGGCAATACGGAGGTCCTTCTCGTCGTATACCCTCCCGACCATTTTGTTGACAAAAACGGTGCAAAATCAAACGTGGATCGTGTGGACGTCGACGAAAAATATTGACCGTTAGTTGCACACTTACATAAAGAAAAAGGCGGGGAAACCCGCCTTTCGTTCGATCGCGCCGGCATCAGCCGAGATGCGGATAGTCCGACAGCGTCAGCCGGAACCCGTGCGCATTCGCGACCAGTTGCGCCTGCGCGCCGAACGGCAGCGTCAACAGGTCGGGCACATGGCCGAACTGGAGCCCCGTGACGACCGGAATCCCGACCACCGCGCGCACCTGGTCGATCATCGCCTGCATGTCGTAGCCGTTGTCGTACTCGAACGGCCGCGCACCGGTGAACTGGCCGAGCACAAGCGCCTGCTGGCGCGCGAGCAGCCCCGACAGGTGCAGTTGATAGATCATCCGCTCGATCCGGAACGGCTGCTCGTTGACGTCTTCGATGAACAGGATGCCGCCCTCGATGTCGGGCATGTACGGCGTGCCGACCAGCGACGTGAGGATCGCGAGGTTGCCGCCCCACAGCGTGCCCGTCACGTTCACCGTCTGCACCTGCGGTGCGTCGGCGACGATCGTCGTGCTCGGCTGCGTCAGCGTCTGCCAGAAATGCTGCATCGTGAAGTCGCTCGGCGTTTCCGCGCCGAAATCGGCCGACAGCATCGGGCCGCCGAACGTCTTGATGCGCGCCTTCGCGTACAGCGCCAGCTGGATCGCCGTGAAGTCGCTGTGACCGACGAGCGCGATCGGCTGGTCGCGCAGCCGGCGCTCGAGCCCGCGATAGTCGAGCCCGTGCAGGATGCGCGCGGCGCCGTAGCCGCCGCGCACCGCGAGCGCGATGTCCGGCAGCGGCCGCTCGGGATCGGCGAGGCGGTTCAGATCGCTCGCCCGCTCGCCGTCGGTGCCGCCGAAACGCTGGAAGCGCCGCTGCGTCGCCTCGATGTTCTCGATGCGTTGCTGTGCGCTGCTGAGGCGCTCGAGCGCGCGGTTGATCGCGTCGGGGTCGTGCGGATAGCCGGACGGCGCCAGCAGGCGGATGGTGTAGGACGCGGCGGGCTGGAAGGACATGGCGAAAGGTGTCGGGATCGTCAAACCTGCTTAGAGGGTCCGAACCGTGTCCGGTTCACGAAAACCGTGCACGCCCGCCACGACGGGCGCGACGGCGGCGCCTATGACGCGCCCGATTCGGCGTCGCGGGCGAGCCGCGCTTCGCGCAGCGCGCGACGGCGCTCGGCGAAGAACGACTTCAGCGCGGCGCCGCACTCGTCGGCGAGCACGCCGCCGATCACTTCGGTGTGGTGGTTGAGCTGCGGATTCGCGAATGCGTCGATCACGCTGCCGCACGCGCCCGTCTTCGGATCGGCCGCGCCATAGACGACCCGCGCGATGCGCGCATGCATGATCGCGCCCGCGCACATCAGGCACGGTTCGAGCGTCACATACAGCTCGCAGCCGGGCATCCGGTAATTGCGCAGTTGCTGCGCGGCCATGCGCAGCGCGGCCATTTCGGCATGCGCGGACGGATCGTGCCCGCCGATCGGATGGTTGAAGCCGCGCGCGATCACTTCGTCGCCGCGCACGAGCACCGCGCCGACCGGCACTTCGCCGGCCGCGCGCGCCTCTTCGGCGGCGGCCTGCGCCAGACGCATGAAATGCAGGTCGCGCGCCGATACGGGCGCGGCTTCGTGAACGGGAGAATCGGCGGCGGGGTCAGCGGCCGCGGCGGCTGCCGAACGGGCTGCGTCGTGCAGCGCGTCGGACGTCACATCGTCCCCGCTTCGGCGGGCGCGTCGTCGAGCCCGCGCTCGCACAGGCGTTCCGCGATGCGCCGGCAGTAGTCGCGCGGCATCACCATCGGGCCGCCGCGCAGCGATTCGAGCGCCATGTCGAGCGCGAGGATCTTCGCCTGCAGCCGGCAGCGCGCGGCGCGGTCGCTGACGGCCTGCACTTCGTCGTGCAGGTTGCGCAGCGCGCGCAGTTGCTCGACGGCCGGCGGCACGAAGCCCGCGTTCTTCAGGATACGGTTGGCCACCCGCACCTCCTCGGGCACGAGCAGGTCGTCATCCAGCGCCTGCGGCGCGCCGGTACCCGGCAAATCGTCAAACTCGCCCCGCGCGGCGGCGGCGGCAATACGTTGTTCGACCAGGGCGTCAAGCAATCTCATCAGTCAATCGGAACAATGCGGCAGGCCGAATTCTAGCAGGGTGACGCCGGTATGACAGGCCCTTCGAATATATGCTCGATATTGCGTTTTTTAGGGACCGAATCGCAGCGCATGCGCGCCGATCGCCGTCACTTGCCGCTGTGCTGCGCCGCAGCAGGCCGAGCGCGGTGCGGACGCTTCCGGACGGCGGCAATGGCCTACCCATTTTTTTACCCACGACGATCCCGCAGCCCACCGCCGCCCCGACGAAAATGCCGGCCGCCTGCTCGCCTCCCCGCCTTCGCCTCCCCGCCTTCGCCTCCCCGCCTTCGACGCCCCGCCTTTGCCGCCCCGCCTTTGCCGCCCCGCCTTTGCCGCCCGATTACGCCGCTACCGTTTCCGGCCGCGCTTTCGCGAACGGGCGGAACATCGTCGCGATCAGGAACGCGCCGACCCCGATCGCGAACGATCCGAGGTACAGCCAGCCGTAGCTGCCGAGCGCGTCGACGATCAGCCCGCCCGCGACCGGGCCCGCGGCCATCCCGAGGCTGCCGGCCATCGCGCAGCCGCCGATCACGGTGCCCATCATCCGCAGCGGGAAATTCTCGCGCGCGAGCACCGAATAGAGCGGCATCACGCCCGCATAGACGAAACCGAACAGCGTCGCGACCGCGTAGAAGCCGTCGAGCGAGCGCACGAAGTAATAGCCGAGCGCGCCGAACGCCTGCGCGAGCAATCCCGCCGCCAGCATGCGCTTCGCGCCGAGGCGATCGCCGAGTATCCCGAACGCGATCCGCCCGCCCATGCCCGCGAGCCCTTCCACGCTGTAGATCGACACCGCGACGATCAGCGGAATCCCGCAGGTCACCGCGTAGCTGACCGTGTGGAAGATCGGGCCCGAATGCGTCGCGCAGCAGAAGAAATTGGTCAGCAGCAATACCGCGAACTGCGGCGAGCGCAGCGCATCCGCGACCGACATCGCGGCGGGCGCGCCGGCGGACGCTGGCGCGGGCGCCGCGTGCGCGGCTGCAGCGTCGAGCGCCGGCGCCCGGCGCACCAGCAGCGACACCGGAATCATCACGACGGCCGCCAGCACGGCAATCAGCAGCATCGACGTGCGCCAGTCGCGCACCGACACGAGCCATGCGGCCAGCGGCGCCATCGTCATCGGCGCCATCCCCATGCCGGCCGACACGAGCGATACCGCGAGGCTGCGGTGCGTGTCGAACCAGCCGGTCACGCACGCCATCATCGGCGCGAATATCGCGGCCGTCGCGCTGCCGACGGCCAGCCCGAAGCTCAGCTGGAACACGAGCAGCGACGGCGCGCGGCTCGCGAGCGCCAGGCTCGCCGACAGCAGCACGGCGCCCGCGACGACGACCGGCCGCGTGCCGACGCGGTCCGACAGGCTGCCCCACGCCATGCTCGCAAACGCCATCGCGATGAAGCCGAGCGTCATCGCGGCGGAAATGCCGGTCATCGACCAGCCCGTCTCGCGCGCGATGGAGCGCAGGAACACCGGTAACGAAAACATCGCGCCGATCGCGACGCAGCCCATCAGGCCGCCCGCGGCGACGATCACCCAGCGGTATCGGGAATCCGGCATGTGGCGTGTCATCGGGTATCTCCTCGTTCGTTGCGCCATTCGCGGCAACCGGGTGTCCGCTGCATGGCGCGGCGCGCGGCCCGGTCGGTATCGATACGACGAACGACGCATCGGGAAATCGACACGCGCGGCGCATGATCTGCGGATTTTTTATCATCGGCGCTCCCGCGCCGATCGCAAGGGTCGGATCGTCCGGTCGCCCCGCCGCCTGCCGCCCCGCTTTTCCGCAACGGGAAATTCGAAAGCAGAAATGGTTGGTTGGGGCGCGCACGTGCGCTGGCTACACTCGCCCCATCTTGTCATAACAAGTCGACCGATGACGCCACCCAACGTCGTGCCGCTGTCCGCGGCCCCGCTCTACGTGCAGATCAAGGACACGCTGCGCGCGCGCATTCTCGACGGCACCTATGCGCCGCACAGCCGGATGCCGTCCGAGCACGAACTCTGCGCGACGTTCGACGTCAGCCGCATCACGGTGCGCCAGGCGCTCGGCGACCTGCAGAAGGAAGGTCTGCTGTTCAAGCTGCACGGCAAGGGCACGTTCGTGTCGAAGCCGAAGGCCTTCCAGAACGTGACGTCGCTGCAGGGGTTCGCGGAGGCGATGTCGTCGATGGGCTACGAAATCGTCAATCAGTTGCGCGGCCTGCGCACCGTGAAGGCCAATCGCCATCTCGCGACGAAGCTGAACGTGCCCGAGGGCGCACCGCTCGTCGAGATCCATCGCGTGCGGCTGCTGAACCGCGAACCCGTGTCGCTCGAACAGACCTGGGTGCCCGAGGCGCTCGGCAAGCGCCTCGCCGGCGCCGATCTCGCGACCCGCGACATCTTCCTGATCCTGGAGAACGACTGCGGCATTGCGCTCGGCCATGCCGACGTGTCGATCGACGCGATCCTCGCCGACGACGAAATCGTCGACGCGCTGCACGTCGAGGAAAGCAGCCCCGTGCTGCGTATCGAGCGCCTCACGCACGATGCGTCCGGTGCGCCGATCGACTACGAAACCCTCTACTTCCGCGGCGACGCCTTCCAGTACCGGCTGCGCGTCGACCGGCAGAAGGCACGCAAACCCGCAAGGAACCCGCGATGAATACCCATGTGCACGAATACGACGTCGTCGTGGTCGGCGGCGGCACGGCCGGCCCGATGGCCGCCATCAAGGCGAAGGAGCGCGATCCGTCCCTGCGCGTGCTGCTGCTCGAGAAGGCCCACGTGAAACGCAGCGGCGCGATCTCGATGGGGATGGACGGCCTGAACAACGCGGTGATCCCCGGTCATGCGACGCCCGAGCAGTACACGCGCGAGATCACGATCGCCAACGACGGAATCGTCGACCAGGAAGCCGTGTACGCGTACGCCGCGCACAGCTTCACGACGATCGAGCAGCTCGATCGCTGGGGCGTGAAGTTCGAGAAGGACGGCACCGGCGACTACGCGGTGAAGAAGGTCCATCACATGGGCTCGTACGTGCTGCCGATGCCGGAGGGCCACGACATCAAGAAGGTGCTGTACCGGCAACTGAAGCGCGCACGCATCGCGATCACGAACCGGATCGTCGCGACGCGCGTGCTGACCGACGCGCAGGGCCGCGCGAGCGGCGTGCTCGGCTTCGACTGCCGCACCGCCGAATTCCACGTGATCCGCGCGAAGGCCGTGATCCTCTGCTGCGGCGCGGCCGGCCGCCTCGGTCTGCCGGCATCGGGCTACCTGATGGGCACGTACGAGAACCCGACCAACGCGGGCGACGGCTACGCGATGGCCTATCACGCGGGCGCGGCGCTCGCGAACCTCGAATGCTTCCAGATCAATCCGTTGATCAAGGATTACAACGGCCCGGCCTGCGCGTACGTGACCGGCCCACTCGGCGGCTTCACCGCGAACGGCAAGGGCGAACGCTTCATCGAATGCGACTACTGGAGCGGCCAGATGATGTGGGAGTTCTACCAGGAACTGCAGAGCGGCAACGGCCCCGTGTTCCTGAAGCTCGACCATCTCGCGGAAGAAACGATCCGGACCATCGAGCAGATCCTGCATACGAACGAACGGCCGAGCCGCGGCCGTTTCCATGCGGGGCGCGGCACCGACTACCGCAGCCAGATGGTCGAGATGCACATCTCGGAGATCGGCTTCTGCAGCGGCCACAGCGCATCGGGCGTATATGTGAATGCGCGCGCGGAGACGACCGTGCCGGGGCTGTACGCGGCCGGCGACATGGCGGCCGTTCCGCACAACTACATGCTCGGCGCATTCACGTACGGCTGGTTCGCCGGGCAAAATGCGGCCGACTACGCGGCCGGCCGCGAACACGCGCCGGTGGACGACCGACAGGTCGACGCCGAGCGTTCGCGCGTGCTCGCGCCGTTGCTGCGCGAGCGCGGCCTGGCGCCGGCGCAGGTCGAGTACAAGCTGCGCCGCATGGTGAACGACTATCTGCAACCGCCGAAGGTGACGCGCAAGATGGAAATCGGGCTGCAACGTTTTGACGGAATTACTGAGGATATCGAAGAAATCAAGGCCGATAACCCGCACGAACTGATGCGCGCGGCCGAAGTGCGCGCGATCCGCGACTGCGCGGAAATGGCCGCACGCGCATCGCTGTTCCGCACCGAGAGCCGCTGGGGGCTGTACCACCATCGCGTCGATTTCCCGCACCGCAACGACGCCGAATGGTTCTGCCATACGTGGCTGCGCAAGGATGCCGCGGGCGCGATGTGCAGCGAGAAGCGGCCGGTCGAACCGTACGTCGTGCCGCTTGCCGACGACGAACGCGGCGCCTACGCGCAGTTGCGCATCCGCGAACCGGCCGCCCTCGCGGCCGCTCTTTGAGGAACCTTGCCATGCCCCATACCCCGCACGACATCTTCCAGCGCAGCAGCGCGCCCGTGACGATCGACGAGACGCTGTGCATCGCCGACAAGGGCTGCACCGTCTGCGTCGACGTGTGCCCGCTCGACCTGCTCGCGATCGACGTCACCAAGGGCAAGGCGTACATGCAGTTCGACGAATGCTGGTACTGCATGCCGTGCGAACGCGACTGCCCGACCGGCGCGGTCAAGGTCGACATCCCTTACCTGCTGCGCTGACACGGCGCGCCACCCGCATCGACGACAGGACGATCGAGCCGGCGTGCGTCGACATCGAGCGCCGCTGTCCCGCGCTGTTGCGCGACGCCGCCTGAGCGCGCGTACTGGCCCACTCACCGCACCGACTTTTCGCCATGACCGCTTCTTCCCCCGCTTTCCCGCTGCCCGGCATGCCGTCCGCCGATCATGCGGCGCTCGTCGCGCGCCTCGCCGCGGCCGATGCGTCGGTGCGTCGCATCGCGTTGCTCGACCTCGCCGATCTCGAGGCGCCCGAACTCGTGCCGTCGTTCGTCGCGGCGCTGCGCGACGACCCGTCGGCCGACGTGCGCAGCGAGGCCGCACGCGTGCTCGATGCGTGGGAGCAACCCGATGTCGTCGACGCGCTGTGCCATGCGCTGCTCGATCCGGACGACGGCGTGCGCGCAACGGCCGCGCAAAGCCTGTCCGAACTGAAGGACGCGGCGTCGGGCGGCGTACTGTGCCGATGGGCCGACCGGCCCGAGCCGTTCGTGCGCACCGCCGTGCTGCGCGGCTTGCGCGAATTGCGCGACCCCGACGCGTTCGCGCCCGCACTGCGCGCGCTCGACGCGAGCGCCGCTGCCGTACGCACGGAGGCGGTCGTCGTGCTCGGCTGGCTCAAGGACGGCCGCGCGCTGCCGCCGCTCGCCCGCGTCGCGACCGCAGACGCCGATGCCGACGTGCGGCGCGCCGCGGTCGGCGCGATCGGGTTTGCAGCGGCCGGCGATACCGCCGTCGTCACCGCGTTGCTCGCGGCGCTGCGCGACGTCGAATGGCAGGTGCGCGAGGAAGCGGCCGCCACGCTCGGCAAGCTGCGCGTCGCCGTTGCGCGCGACCCGCTCGTCGCCGCGCTCGACGACGATTACTGGCAAGTGCGCGTGCGCGCCGTCCGCGCGCTCGGCCAATTGCGCGATGCGGCCGCGGCACCGGCCGTCGTCGCGCTGCTCGCGCATGCGATCAGCAATCTGCGCAAGGAAGCCGCCCTCGCGCTCGGCGAATTGCGCGACCGGGCGACGCTGCCCGCGCTGCACGACGCGCTCGACGATCGCGACCCCGAAGTCCGCAAGGCCGTGCGGATCGCGATCGGACAGATCGACGAGGCGTCGCGATGATTACGCCGATCGAAATCGCACTCGATCGCCCGGCACGCGCACTGACGCTGTCCTGGCCTGACGGCTCGGCGCAACGCATCGACTTTGCGCGGTTGCGTAGCGATTGCCCGTGTGCGGAATGCCGCAAGATCCGGCTCGACGGCGGCCGCATCGACGCGCGGCCGGACCTGACGCTGGACGGCGTGGAACCGCTCGGCTACGGCGTACGCTTCCTGTTCGGCGACGGCCATGCACGCGGCATTTATCCGTGGCCGTACCTGGCGGAGATCGCGTAGCGGCGACGACGCGGCTGTCGCGGTCGAGCGGGCTGGATGGCAGGCATGCGAAAACGCTGCGATACTGACGCCCACGATCGCCGCCACCTACCGTGGGAGCAGCACCATGCAAACCCCAGTCGGATTCATCGGCCTCGGCGTGATGGGCACGCCGATGGCGCTCAATCTCGCGCGGGCCGGCACGCCGCTCGTCGTGTGGAGCCGTTCGCACGGCAACGACGATGCGCTGCGCGACGCCGGCGCGCGCGTGGCCAAGGACATCGACGACATATTCGTGTCCTGTCGCACCGTGATCCTGATGCTCGCGAACGACGCGGCGATCGATGCCGTCCTCGCGCGCGGCACGCCCGGCTTTGCCGCGCGGGCCGGCGGGCACACGATCGTCAACATGGGTACGAATGCGCCCGAATACTCGCGTGCGCTCGCCGACGCCATCGCCGCCGCGTCGGGCCGCTACGTCGAGGCGCCGGTATCGGGCTCGCGCAAGCCGGCCGAAGCCGGCCAGCTCGTCGTGATGCTGGCCGGTGCACCCGACGACGTCGATGCCGTCCGCGCGCTCGTGAAGCCGCTGTGCCGCGACAGTTTCGTGTGCGGCGACGTGCCGGCGGCGCTGACGATGAAGCTCGCCGTCAACCTGTTCCTGATCACGATGGTCACCGGTCTCGCCGAAGCCACGCATTTCGCGCAGCGTCACGGTATCGACCTCGCGCGCTTCGCCGACGTGCTGAACGCCGGCCCGATGGCGAGCGACGTGTCGCGCGTGAAGCTCGGCAAGCTCGTCGCGGAAGATTTCGCGGTGCAGGCCGCGATCACCGACGTGCTGAAGAACGCGCGCCTCGTCGCCGAATCCGCGCGGGGCATCGGCATCGCGTCGCCGCTGCTCGACATCTGCCACGCGCTTTACGGCGAAACCGAGCAGGCCGGGCATGGCGCGGCCGACATGGTCGCCGTGATCCGCGCGATCGAACGGCGTACCGGGAACGTACGATGAGCCGCGTGCACGCTCACGCGTTCGTTCGAACCAACGGATACGCATGACCCCGCCCCCAACCGGCCACGCAGCTTCCTTGCGCCCCGTTCCCGCCGTGATCGGCATCGTGCTGCGCGAACGCGACGTGCTCCTCGTGCGCCGCGCGAACCCGCCCGACGCGGGCTGCTGGGGCTTCCCCGGCGGCAAGATCGAGCCGGGCGAGCCGCTCGCGGATGCGGTCGTGCGCGAGATCGCGGAAGAGACGACGGTCGACGTGGCTGCGCTCGACGCCTTTACCGCGCTGGACGCGTTCGATTACGATGCGCACGGCGCCGTGCGCCAGCATTTCATCCTGGTCGCAGTGCTGTGCAGATGGCTGCGCGGCACGCCGGCCGCCGGCGACGATGCGCTCGACGCACGCTGGTTCGACATCGACGAACTCGAGCGCGACGATTTGCCGATGAGCGCGGGCGTGCGCGACGTCGCGCGACGGGCGATCGAGCGGGCCGCGGTGTTGGGCAACGCGCGTCCGCCATTCGCCTGACGCTTCGCTGCCGCTTGCGTATCGGCGCGATGCGTTCGCTCCGTCACGGCGCCGACAACCTGTCGAGCGCCGCCGAATCACAACCTATCAAACCATGATCAGAATTCGACCATCTACCCAGGCCGATAGCACACGCGTACTGGATATCTGGCGCAACGCCGTCGACGCCACCCATCACTTCCTGAGCGACGACGATCGTCGTGCGATCGAATCCGAAGTCGCCGCGTTTCTGCCGAGCGCACCGCTCGATCTGGCCGTCGACGAGAACGATCGCCCGATCGGCTTCATGCTGCTCGACGGCAGTCACATGGAGGCGCTGTTCGTCGATCCTGAACACCATGGCACGGGAGTCGGGCGGCGGCTGGTCGAAGAAGCACTCGAGCGCCATCCCGACCTGTCGACCGACGTCAACGAACAGAACGAAGCGGCGGCGGGGTTTTATGAGCGGCTCGGATTCGAGCGCTGCGGGAGGTCGGAGGTGGATGGACAGGGGCGGCCTTATCCGCTGATTCATCTTCGTTATCGCGGGAGTGGTCGGGACTGAGCCGGAGTCCGGGCAGGAACGGGACACGGCACCGGCCCGGGCCGGACGCGCTGAAACGACACCGCCCTTGCGGTATCGCGATTATCACGAGGAGTCGCCGGTCGTCAGCGGCCAGCGCCCCAACACGTCGTAGTGCGACTTGCCGAGCCAGCTATCGATCAGGACGAAGTCGAACACGGTCCAGGTAATCGGCTCGATCCGATACTCATCGGGCCTCCGTGCGCCATACAGCAGCGTCACGTGCGGGGTGAAACCCGAAGGAAAAACGCGCACGCCTGCCCGTTTCAGCGCCTCTCGCAACTGCCGCCGAAAATCGATCAAGCCGTCCAGACCGGCCCGCCCCATCAGCACCAGCGGCTGATGACCGGGACGCCCGTTGAAACTGACGATCTTGTCGAACGTCACGGAGAAAGACGGCGCGTCCATGCGGTCCGCCACCGCACGTGCCCGTACAAGGGTAGCGCCCGGCACGTAAGCGAAGTCGCCGAGCGAGCCCAACGTGATGTGCAGACGCTCGGTGCCCACCAGGCTGTCCTTCTTTAGCCGCATGCTTTCGGCAAGGCCGGCAATGCGCACCGCCGTGACCAGGTCCGGCAGCACGGCGAAAAAGAAGCGGTGCACGGGAGCCGGCGGCGGCGCATCGAATCCGGGTAACGTCAGTTGAGTCACGGCAGCATGTCCGACTGGCGTGGAGCGGAATTTTCATTATCGTCAATCGAACGCCGGCCCGCTCGCCGATCGATGAATCCGCCGTTCGCGAGCACGGAGATGCTACCCTCTCGGCCAAACTCGACACCCTCTGATGAAGCATCCGAACTCAACCATGCAAACCGTCGCGGTACTGGACTTCGAAACAACCGGGCTGTCGCCGAATATGGGCGACCGTGCGACCGAAATTGCCGTCATCCTGCTGCGCGACGGGCAAATCGTCGACCGTTTCCAGAGTTTGATGAATGCAGGCAGACGCATCCCGTCGGATGTCGTTGCGCTCACCGGCATCACCAACGACATGATCGCGGCGGCGCCACCGGCGTCCGAGGTCATGAAGGAAGCGGCGGCGTTCGTCGGCAAGCATGCGGTCGTCGCCCACAACGCCGGTTTCGACAAACGCTTCTGGCAGTCGGAACTGGGGATGCTCGGCATGTCGGCCGACCATGCGTTTGCGTGCACGATGCTGGTGGCGAGACGGATCTACCCGGACGCCAGGAGTCACCGCCTGTCGAGCCTGGCCGAGATGCTGCGGTTGCCGCAGACGGGCCGTGCGCACCGCGCGATGGTCGATGCCGAGATGGCTGGGCATCTGTGGTGCCGGTTGCAGCAGGATATCTCGCGGACTTACGGGCTGGACCGGATCGATCACGCGCTGATGTCGCGGGTTCAGGCGACGACCAAGGCGAAGGTGCCGATGTATCTGCGGTCGCTCGGGCGGGCGTGTGCGTGACCGCCCGACGACAACGCGGGCCATATCACGCGGTCTCAGTGCCGCTTGCCCACTGGGTCAAAAACGCTGCGACCTTTTCTTCGATATGACTTTCAACAGTCTGCAGTCGGAGCAAGGGGATCTCGCTTTTCCTCAGAATGCTGTCTTTCAGCATGTCCCGTTCAATTTGTTGCGCCATGCTGTGCGATCCGCCATCTACTTCTATCACACCCAACGGCGTTTTTCCTACCTTGAAATACAGCACGAAATCACAACTCGCACGATTCTTCATGAAATCCCGCTCCCGTGACGTCAGGGTGCCGTTCGTCAAGGAGACCAACTGAATCAAGGCAATCTGCGAGTGGAACGTCATCGCCCGATAAGCGTCGTCGGACAACACTTCACGCAGTATCTGCGCGACGATCTGTTCTGACTTGTATCGAGAATCAGCTGGACGCAGCCTGGCGTTGAGCCGCTCGAGTGACGCGTCATATTCCTTGTAGAGCAGGTCGAAAGCCGACACAACTGGAGCACGATGGATCTGCCTTTCGTGGGCGTAGTACTCGATATGGCGAATCAGTGCCGCGATATGTCCGTTGATTGGAGCAAAGACGTCATCTCCCGTCACCAACGTAAATTTGTGCTTTGCTCTCGATACTGCCACATTGACCAAGTGCGGATCATCGACGAAGCCCAGGCTTTGTCGGCTCCGGTACTTCTTGTCCAGCACCGTGGAAAAGACAATCTCGTCGCACTCCCTGCCTTGAAACTTGTGTACCGTATCTTTGACAAAATCGGCCGGTAAATGCTCGCGAGACAGCGCGATCTGCGCGTTGTACGGGGCGATGAACCCCCTGCGCTGCTCGTTGTCCCACTCGCTCCTCCCATCCCATTTGAGCGTCTCGAGCAGAGAATCCAGTTCGCGTCGATTCGCATTGTTGCGAGTGTGATTTCCCTTGGCCGTGACGAGCAGTTCCAGTGAACGCTCGCCTCCGTCGCGCGTCATCGGTACGAGCTGATTGTCATAGAACTGCTGATTGCAGAACTGGATGATTCTGGGATGACAACGGTAATGCTCCTTCAGGAGCGTCATCGGTATCGCATCCTTGAACACGCCGACGCACGAATCGAGCAGACTGTATTTGTCACAATCGTAGAAATCGCCAGGTGAAGCGATGCCAAGCTTCTGCGGGATATGCGGGAGCTGTTTCCTGTCGCCGACGATGATTAGATTTCTGGCGCAGCCCAGCGCCAGTATCCCGGGGACGATATCTTGCTGCGACGCCTCGTCGATGATCACATAGTCGAGAATCGCGCCACCAACCGAATTGACAATGGAATGTGTGCCGCTACCGATGACCGGGAAGCGCCGTACAAACGCATCGAAGTTCCTGCTGTAATTTTTTGCATCGAACGATTCTTGCCGCGAGATATGCTGGTGAAGATGGTACTTGAGATGAGCCATCGATCCCGCGACCAGCTCGTCCAGCAATGCATCGAAGTTGCCCGTCACCAGCGTTTCTCGATGGGCAGCCAATGCCGATTGCTTCTCCTGCAGCGCCTTTTCGTAGTAATGCTTCTGCAACGCGTAAATCACTGATTTGCGCTTTTCCCAGTCATCAAATGGCTTCGCCCGAAAGATTCCAAAATTGAGCAGCAGCTCGAGCCTGTCCTTGAGCCGGATACGATTCTCGGCAAGATAGGTCAGATACGCCATCAGGTCCGACGATTTTCGTGGAGACAGTTTGTACTTGCCCAGAGAAACCGGCATCGCCACCGAGTTCTCGTGCTGCCACTCCAGCAGGTAGTTCAGCTCTACGGTGAGCTCATCGACCTCGGCCTGCAGGCGCGCCACGGTGTTCTGAATATATAAATGTTGCTTCAGCTTCTGCAGGACCGCTTGGATCTCATCCATCGCAGGAGCTGGCGCGGGCGGCTCCGACGGCAAGACGGGAATATCGACAAAGAAATCGTCACGATTTGCCGCCCGGCCCAGCTTGGCAACCACATAATCCAGCCCGACCCTGTTCAGTTTTTCATAGACGTTTTCAACGGCAGCATTGTTGTTGGACAGGATAGCGACCGTGTTCCCCCGTAATAGAATATTGGCCAGAATGTTCAAGATGGTTTGCGTCTTTCCCGTGCCGGGCGGCCCTTCTATCAGGCTGATTTGCGAGGCGAAAGCTTGCTCCACCGCCTTGAGCTGACTCTCGTTGACACCAAAAGGGTAAATAAAGTCCCCTCCTTGTGCCCGCATCTGGTGTCGTGCCGTGCAATACGCGAGCAACGCCGTGTCTTCATGAGGAGCCAGCCTCTCCAACTGGCGCACCACGTTGTCGGCGATCGGTTTGTCCTCCGGGCTCGCTTGTTCGGCTCGGGCCTTTGCCACGGCAACGAAATAACGGAATACCGGTTCATCCTTGATTTTTGTCGTGTGGGCGAGATCAATATCGTGAGCGTTCATGACGTAAATCTTTCGGCTCCCCGGATAGTAGACGGCAGCGTATTTCCCGCCATAAATCACCACCTTGTCGACGACGCTGAATTGCACCCCTCCTTTCTTTGACAGGAGCCTGTCTTGGACTATTTCAGTCGGTTCGATTCTGCAATTGCTGAGCGGACTATGAAAAGATTTTCCGGACGGGAAGTGACAAGTCAACATCAACTCCTCCCTGTCGGCACCCCACCATATCGTCCAGTCTTTGATCTGCCTGGTTCTTTCTTCGCCGTTCACCCAGATTGAAACCATATGCCCCTTATGCGAAATTTATTCAAAGCATAAAAATTCAGATGTTCCATTCTAAACGACACTCGACTACAACGATCCGGCAACAGGGCGAAACGTTCGTCAATGCAGTTTGATCGCAATGATCAAATGAACTGTTATTGATAAATCGTCGCTCGAAAACAGCGGGATATGTGCGCCGTCAGATGCGTACTGCGTCCAGAAACAGGGCGAACTGCCCCGACCTCACCCCACCACGGAATCGCGGTCTTTCGTCTGCCGTTCAGGGCACGACTCTATCCATCGCAGGATTGCAAATCGTGAACGATTCAGTCTTTCGCGACCTGGCCCGTCAACGGCCAACGCCCGATAACGTCGTAATGCGTCTTGCCGAGCCAGCTGCGGATCAGGACGAATTCGTTCACTGTCCAGGTGATCGGCTCCAGGTCGCACCGACTGAATTTTCCATCGCCGTACAGCAACGTGAGATGCGGCGTGAAACGCGTTTCCGAAATACGCAGACGGGCTCCTCTGAGAGCGTCGACAAGGCGGCGCTGAAACATGACCAACGCGTCCAGGCCGTCGCTCCCCGTCAGCACGAAAGGCCGATGACCCGGTCGCCCGTTGAAGCGGAACATCTGATCAAACGTCACACCGAACGGCGCCACATCGATAGTTGCTGCGGCGAAACATGCCCGCTCGACAATCACCTCCGGCACATGCACGAAGTCGCCCAAGCTGTACAACGTGACATGCAGACGCTCAGCGTCGAGCGAGCGACCGCTGATCCGCACATCGGAGCCCAGACGCGCGCGCTGCTCGGTCATGCGCGTAGCGGTGCCCGGGTCGGGCATCACGGCAAAGAAAAGACGATGCTCCGGCATCAATCGAGTTGCCTCGAATCCAGGCAGCGTCAGCTGCGGCACCTCAGCATAGCCGGTTTGCATGAATAGGTCCTCCAGTATCGTCAACCGAATTCGACCGCCAACAACACAAACAACAACGCCCGGCAGGTATCCCCGCCGGGCGTCCGCATCATCCGATGCCGCTATCAGTCATCGCGACACACCTCGACGCCGTATCACTCCCACTCGATCGTCGCCGGCGGCTTCCCCGAGATGTCGTACACGACCCGGTTGATCCCGCGCACTTCGTTGATGATCCGGTTCGACGCGCGGCCGAGCAGTGCATACGGCAGGTGCGCCCAGTGTGCGGTCATGAAGTCGGTCGTCTGCACCGCGCGCAGCGACGTCACGTAGTCGTACGTCCGCCCATCGCCCATCACGCCGACCGACTTCACCGGCAGGAACACCGCGAACGCCTGGCTCGTCAGGTCGTACCACGTCTTGCCGACGTCGGCCTCGCCGCACAGGCCGGCAGCCGCGTCCTGCGCGGTGGCCGTCGTGCCGCGCAACTCCTCGATGAAGATCGCGTCCGCACGGCGCAGCAGGTCCGCGTACTCGCGCTTCACTTCGCCGAGAATCCGCACGCCGAGGCCCGGGCCCGGGAACGGGTGGCGGTACACCATCTCCGGCGGCAAGCCGAGCGCGACGCCCAGCTCGCGCACTTCGTCCTTGAACAAGTCGCGCAGCGGCTCGAGCAGCTTCAGGCCGAGCGTCTCCGGCAGGCCACCGACGTTGTGGTGGCTCTTGATCGTCGTCGCCTTCTTCGTCTTCGTGCCGCCCGATTCGACCACGTCCGGGTAGATCGTGCCCTGCGCGAGCCACTTCGCCTTCGACAGCTTCTTCGCCTCGGCCTGGAACACCTCGACGAACTCGCGGCCGATGATCTTGCGCTTCGCTTCCGGATCGGTCACGCCGGCCAGGTGGCCGAGGAACTGGTCGGACGCATCGACGTGCACGACCTTCGCATGCAGGCGGCCCTCGAACATGTCCAGCACCATCTTGCCTTCGTTCAGGCGCAGCAGGCCGTGATCGACGAACACGCACGTCAGCTGATCGCCGATCGCACGATGGATCAGCGCGGCCGCGACGCTCGAATCGACGCCGCCCGACAGGCCGAGAATCACTTCCTCGTCGCCGACCTGCTCGCGGATCTTCGCGACGGCTTCCTCGATGTGGTTCTTCATGATCCAGTCGGGCTTCGCGCCGGCGATCTGCAGCACGAAGCGTTCGAGGATCTGGCGGCCCTTCACCGTGTGCGTGACTTCCGGATGGAACTGCACCGCGTAGTAGCCGCGCGCCTCGTCGGCCATGCCGGCGATCGGGCAGCTCGGCGTCGACGCCATCAGCGCGAAGCCCGGCGGCAGCTCGGCCACCTTGTCGCCGTGGCTCATCCAGACCTTCAGCATCCCGTGGCCTTCGGCCGTCGTGAAATCCTCGATACCGTCGAGCAGGCGCGTATGGCCGTGTGCACGCATTTCCGCGTAGCCGAATTCACGATGGTCGCTCCACTCGACCTTGCCGCCGAGCTGCACGGCCATCGTCTGCATCCCGTAGCAGATGCCGAGCACCGGCACGCCGAGCTCCCACACGGCCTGCGGCGCGCGCAGCTGATGGTCTTCGTACGTGCTCGCGTGGCTGCCCGACAGGATCACCGCCTTCGGCGCGAACTCGCGGACGAAGTCGTCGGACACGTCGTTCGGATGGATTTCGCAGTAGACGTGCGCTTCACGCACGCGCCGTGCAATCAGTTGGGTGACTTGCGAACCGAAGTCGAGAATCAGGATTTTGTCGTGCATGGCTGCGGACGGGATGAAGAGAATAAGAAAAGCAGCGCATCGAGCGCTGCGTCAAAAGCATGGTCGGCGGCGTCGGGCGGCAGGCGGCACGCGCGACGCATCGCCGGTCAATCCTGCGACGGCGGGCGCGCGTCGAACGCGACGCTGCCTGATGCGCGGTCGGACGCAGCCGACGGGGTCGCCGCAGCCGGCGCCGCAGGCGCCACCGGACGGCCGACGACCGGCTCGACCCGCGGCTGCGCTGCGGAGGCCGGCGCCGGTTCGACCGGACGCTGCG
Organism: Burkholderia sp. MSMB1826; assembly: GCF_001526325.1. Classification (NCBI taxonomy): domain Bacteria; kingdom Pseudomonadati; phylum Pseudomonadota; class Betaproteobacteria; order Burkholderiales; family Burkholderiaceae; genus Burkholderia; species Burkholderia sp. MSMB1826. The sequence goes on along the minus strand of NZ_LOYN01000018.1, from coordinate 94,110 downwards.
CGCTCCGGCCTTCGAGCGCCTGCACTTTCTCGCGCCGGCGCACGGCCGATGCGAGCCGCACGCCGCCGAGGCCGAGCACGATCAGCGCGACTCCGGCCACGGCCGACAGCACCCGGCCGGCGGCCGCGAGCGCGGGCCCGCTGCCGGTGCCGATCGACCACACGACCGTCAGCACGCCGGTCAGCCAGTACACGTGGCCGACCGACCGCGCGACGGGCGCCGTGAGGTCGCCGTTGAACGCCGCATGAAACGCGAGCCACGCGAGCCCGAGCAGCGCGATACCGAACGCCTGGCCGAGCATCGCCGGCTCGATGTTCGCCAGTTGCAGCGCGTTGAACAGCGCCTGCCAGGGCGTCAGCACGAACAGCACGCCGAACGCCAGCAGCAGCACGGCATCGACGATCAGCACGGCTCGCAGCAGCGGTTTCATCGGCGATCAGTCCACGTGATAGTTGGGCGCTTCCTTCGTGATCTGCACGTCGTGCACGTGCGACTCGCGCATGCCCGCCGCGGTGATCTGGACGAATTCGGCCTTCTCGTGCAGTTCGTCGATCGTGCGGCAGCCGCAGTAGCCCATGCTGGCGCGCACGCCGCCGACCAGCTGGAACAGGATCGCGTTGACCGAACCCTTGTACGCGACGCGGCCTTCGATGCCTTCCGGCACGAGCTTGTCGATGTTCGCCGAGTTGTCCTGGAAGTAGCGGTCCGCCGCGCCGTCCTTCATCGCGCCGACCGAACCCATGCCGCGATACGACTTGTACTGGCGGCCCTGATACAGGAACACGTCGCCCGGCGCCTCTTCGGTGCCCGCGAACATGCTGCCCATCATCACCGCGTTCGCGCCGGCCGCGAGGGCCTTCGACACGTCGCCCGAGAAACGCACGCCGCCGTCGGCGATGCACGGCACGCCGGTGCCCTTCAGCGCTTCGGCGACGTTCGCGATCGCGCTGATCTGCGGCACACCGACACCCGCGACGATCCGCGTCGTGCAGATCGAGCCCGGGCCGATACCGACCTTGACCGCGTCCGCGCCGTACTCGACCAGCGCCTTCGCGGCGGCGGCCGTCGCGATGTTGCCGCCGATCACCTCGACGTGCGGGAAGTTCTGCTTGACCCAGCGAACGCGCTCGAGCACGCCCTTGCTGTGACCGTGCGCGGTATCGACGACGATCACGTCGACGCCGGCCTGCACCAGCAGCTCGACGCGCTCCTCGTTGTCCGGACCGACGCCGACCGCCGCGCCTGCGCGCAGCTTGCCGTGTTCGTCCTTGCACGCGTCAGGGTGCTCGGTCTGCTTCGTGATGTCCTTGACGGTCATCAGGCCGCGCAGCTCGAACGCGTCGTTGACGACCAGCACGCGCTCGAGGCGGTGGCTGTGCATCAGCGCCTTCGCTTCGGCGAGCGGCGTGCCTTCCTTGACCGTGACGAGGCGCTCGCGCGGCGTCATGATCGACTTGACCGGCTCGTCGAGGCGCGTTTCGAAGCGCAGGTCGCGGTTCGTGACGATGCCGACGAGCTGCGGGCCTTCGACGACCGGGAAGCCCGAGATGCCATGCTGGCGCGACAGCGCGATCACGTCGCGCACCTTCATTTGCGGCGGGACCGTGATCGGGTCGCGGACGACGCCCGACTCGAAACGCTTGACCTTCGCGACTTCGCGGGCCTGTTCGGCCGGCGTGAGGTTCTTGTGGACGATACCGACGCCACCCTGCTGCGCCATCGCGATCGCGAGGCGACCTTCGGTGACCGTGTCCATCGCGGCGGACACGAGCGGCATGTTCAGGGAGATGTTGCGGGTCAGCTTGGTCTTGAGGCTGGTGTCGCGCGGGAGAACGTCGGAGAAGGCGGGAACGAGGAGCACGTCATCGAAAGTGAGTGCTTTTTGGATCAGACGCATGGCAAATCCTATGGGCGCAAAAGCGAATTATACGCGAAGCGCTGCGAATTTTCACAACACGAACAACGGCTTAGGCGGTTTCGCCCGTTCGGGGGCCGAATCGTTCGGATCGCCGTTCGGTTCGTTTTCGATCGCTTTTCGTTTCATCGCCGCATCGAGCCATTCGCGCAAACGCGGCCGGGCGGCAAGCGCCCGTGTCGCGGCGGGGCCACACGGCCGCGGCGGCAGCGGCCGCGCACGGCCCGGCGCCCCGCCGAAGCGGCTGGCCTGCCGCGCGTCACGCCAGCCCGGCCGCGCGGACGATCATCGCCACGCCGCCCGCCACCGCCGCGCAACCGACGATCCGCGCGACGCGTTCGCCGGCCGGCGCCACGCGTTCGGCGGCGATCGCCACCGTCACCGCGGCCATCACGCGCAGATCCATCATGCCGGCCGCCAGCGCGACCGCCATCAGGTTCCCGCAACACGCGCCGCATCGGGTGGCAGCGCGCACGCCGTACCGCCATGCCGTGACCGGCGCCGCCCGCGGCCAGGGCGCGTGCGCCGCCGCGTGCCGGCAGCACGCCAGCCGGCGCGCCTTCCAGCCGGAGAATTGCAACGCGCCCGCGGCCGCCACAACGGCGCCGGCCGCGAAGGGCATCGCACGGGCGAGCGCCGGGAGCCGGGCGCCGGCCGTCGTCAGTGCGGCGCCGGCCGGAAACACGAGCGCCCCGAGCGCCATCCAGACCGAGAAATATCCCGCCCCCACGACGACGACGAGCCAGGCCGACCGCGCCGTCCGCGGACCGATGCGCTGCCAGTCATGCCAGAGCTGCGGCGCGAGCACGGGCAGCATCATCGTCACCGTCATCGCGCCCCACATTCCGACGAACGCCGCGAATGCGCGCCCGGCGCCCCGGCCGCACGGCCGCAGCCAGACGGCCGAGGCCACCCAGCCGCCGGACATCGGTTCGCCGCCCATCGCGGCCATCGACGCGTGCTGCGCCAGCGTCGCCATCGCGGCGACCACGAACACGGCCACGGCCGCCGCGCCGAATGCCCGCGGATCGGCTGCCGCGTCGCCGGTTGTCGGCCGCGTCATCGCGCGCTCCCGCTCGCAGCCGGCCGCTCAGCCCCGCGCGTACTCGTCGTGACGGCGCCACCACGGGCCGGCCTCGTTGCGGCCGCGCGGCGCGCGATCGAGCCACTGGTACATCCCCCACAATCCGTCGAGGCCGCGCGCGTAGGTCGAATACGTGTGATAGACGGCGCCGTCCTCGCGCACGAACGCACTCATCCCCGGCCGGTCGAGCGAATACGTGGCCGCGTCGGTGCCGCACGTGGCCGCGAACTGCACGACGGGCGCCGGCGGCGGATCCATGTCCATCGCGTGAGCGGCCCGCGCATAGTTGTATTCGATGTCGCCCGCGCGCTGCTGCGTTTCGGTGAACGACACGTTGAAGTCGAAGTTGAAATCGCTGCCGACCGACGACGCCCACGGAAACGTCCATCCCATCCGCTGTCGGTAGGCGAGCAGTTTCGCGAGCGGCGCGCGCGACACGGCCGCGAGCGTCACGTCGTGATGCGCCAGATGCACGGCGAAGCCGTCGAAGCCGTCGGCGAGCGCCGAGCACGACGGGCAGCCGGCCTTGTAGTCGGGGCCGAACATGAAGTGATAGACGAGCAATTGCGAACGGCCGCCGAACAGGTCGTCGAGCGTCGCCTGCCCTGCTTCGGTATCGAACCGGTAGGTCTTGTCGACGCGCACCCACGGCAGCGCCTGGCGCCGCCGCGCGAGTTCGTCGCTTTGCCGCGTCAGCGCCTTTTCCGCGTCGAGCAGCGCGCGGCGTTCGGCCAGCCATTCGTCGCGGGTTCCGGTGAGATGGGTCGTCATTGCGGGTTCCTCCTTCCGATGGGTATCCGGGCACGGCGTACGGGGCCGTGTGCGTGGTGCTAGATTAGTGCCGGGCATCGGACCGGAGGGAGTGACAAGTGTGTCGGGATTCGAATGGATTCGCTGATCACCGCGGCCGCGCGCGCGCTCGCCGCCGGTGACGCGCTCGGTGCGCTGAACCGCGTCGCGCTGCGCGACGATGCGCCGGCGCTCGCGCTGCGCGGCATCGCGCTCGCGCAGCTCGGCGATTTCGACCGTGCACGGGCGCTCGTGCGCGGCGCCGCCCGTGCGTTCGGCGCGAAGGAAGCGGTCGCACGGGCGCGCTGCGTCGTCGCGGAAGCCGAGATCGCGCTCGCGTCGCGCGACCTGCACTGGCCCGCGCGTGCGCTCGATGCGGCCTGCGCGACGCTCGATGCGCACGGCGACCGCGCGAACGCCGCGCATGCCCGCTACCTCGGCGTGCGCCGGTTGCTGCTGATCGGCCATCTCGACGAGGCCGAGCGGCTGCTCGCGCATCTCGATCCCACGCCGCTGCCGCCCGCCTCGCGCGCCGCCCATGAACTGATCGCGGCCGGTATCGCGATGCGCCGCATTCGCACGCACGCGGCCCGTGCGGCGCTTGCCCGGGCGCGAACGGCCGCCCACGCCGCCGGCATCGCCGCGCTGGCGGCCGAGGTCGACACCGCCGCGCGCGTGCTCGACGCACCGGCCGCGCGGCTCATCGCGCGCGGCACGTCGCGGCTCGTGCCGCTCGACGAAGTCGAGACGCTGTTCGAGTCGAATGCGCTCGTCGTCGACGCGTGCCGCCACACGGTGCGCGATGCGCGCACGACCGTGTCCCTCGCGCGGCGTCCGGTGCTGTTCGTGCTCGCCCGTGCGCTCGGCGAGGCATGGCCGGCCGACGTGTCGAGAAATGCGCTCGTCGCCGCCGCGTTCCGCGCGAAACAGGCCGACGAATCGCATCGCGCGCGGCTGCGTGTCGAGATGGGCCGGCTGCGCGCGGTGCTGCGCCCGCTCGCGAACGTCGTCGCGACGCCGCGCGGCTTCGCGCTCGAGCCGCTCGGCGTGCGCGAGACCGTCGTCCTCGCGCGCCCGGTCGACGATCGCCATGCGGCCGTGCTCGCGCTCCTCGCCGACGGCGAAGCGTGGTCGAGCTCCGCGTTGGCGCTCGCACTTGGCGCCAGCCAGCGCACCGTGCAGCGCGCGCTCGATGCGCTCGCGGAAACCGGCAAGGTACAGGCGCTCGGGCGCGGACGCGCGCGCCGCTGGCTGACGCCGCCGCTGCCCGGATTCGCGACGACCTTGTTACTCCCGGTCGCGTTGCCGGGCGATTAGGATGGCCTCATCGAACGACGAGGTGACGAACATGAAACGCTCCGCTGCAGACATCCTTCGCGAGTACGGCCCGTTTCCGGGCGTCGACGGCGTACACGGCGTCACGTTCGACGGGCAGCACGTGTGGTATGCGTCCGGCGACAAGCTGAATGCGCTCGACCCCGAGCGCGGCACGACCGTCCGTTCGCTCGACGTCGCCGCGCACGCGGGCACCGCGTTCGACGGCCGCCATCTGTTCCAGATCGTCGAGGACCGCATCGCGAAGATCGACCCCGAATCGGGCCGCGTGCTCGCGACGATTCCGGCGCCCGGCGGCGGCGCCGATTCGGGGCTCGCATGGGCGGAAGGCACGCTGTGGGTCGGCCAGTACCGCGAACGCAAGATTCATCAGGTGGATCCGCAATCGGGCGCCGTGCTGCGCACGATCGAATCGAACCGCTTCGTCACCGGCGTGACTTGGGTCGACGGCGAGCTGTGGCACGGCACGTGGGAAGCCGACCAGAGCGACTTGCGGCGCATCGATCCGCGCACGGGCCAGGTGCTCGAGCAGATCGACATGCCGGCCGGCGTCGGCGTCTCGGGGCTCGAATCCGACGGTCACGACCGCTTCTACTGCGGCGGCGGCAACAGCGGCAAGCTGCGCGCCGTGCGCCGCCCGGCGCGCACGCGTGCCGCCACCGACGGCACGCAGGCGCCACCCGATCCGGCAGAAGATTGATGCGCCGCCCGTCGAAGCCGTTCGACGCGCCGCGCCCCGCCCCGAGTGCAGGAATGAACAAGACGCCGCCGCGACGGCCTCGCTAAGATGCGCGCACCTCGGTCATTTGTTCGGAGCGGTCGATGCAGCGCGGCGTGGTGTACGGTGTCCTGGCAGGCGCCCTGTGGGGCATGGTGTTTCTCGTTCCGCGGCTGCTGACCGATTTCTCGCCGTTGCTGCTGAGCGCCGGCCGCTACGCGATGTACGGCCTCGTGTCGCTCGCGGCCGCGTTGCCCGCCGCCCGCTCGCTGCTCGCGCGGCTGACCCGCGAGGATCTCGCCGCCCTGGTGAAGCTCGCCATCGTCGGCAACGTCGCGTATTACATGCTGCTGTCCGGCGCCGTGCACCTGATCGGCATCGCGCCGAGTTCGCTGATCGTCGGCGTGCTGCCCGTGACCGTCACGCTCGCGGGCCTCGGCGACCATGGCGCCGTGCCGCTGCGGCGGCTCGCCGCCCCGCTCGCGCTGGTGATCGCGGGCATCGTCTGCATCAACGTCGACCTGTTCACGTCCGAAGCCGCGCACGCCACGACGCTGGCCCAGAAACTCGCGGGCATCGCGTGCGCGGCGGGCGCGCTCGCGAGCTGGACTTGGTACGCGGTGGCGAATGCACGCTACCTGCAACGTCATCACCGCTTCGGCGGCAACGAATGGTCGGTGCTGTGGGGTGTCGTGACGGGCCTGCTCGGCGGGCTCTGCTGGCTGGCGATCCTCGCGCTGCCGGCCGGCATGGTGCAGCCGGCCGTCCCGGCGTCGCGCTGGCAGTTGTTCTGGCTGCTGAACCTCGTGCTCGCGATCGGCGCATCGTGGCTCGGCAACGGGCTGTGGAATGCCGCGTCGAAGCGGCTGCCGCTCACGCTGTCGGGTCAGCTGATCGTGTTCGAAACCGTGTTCGCGATGCTGTACGCGTTCGTGTACGACCGGCGGATGCCGCACGCGCTCGAGATCGCCGCACTCGTGCTGCTGCTCGCCGGTGTATACGGCTCGGTGCGACGGCACGGCGACACGCCGGGCAGCGCGCCGGCAAACGCAAACGCCGCGGCCCACTGAGCGCCGCGGCGTTCGATCAGACCAATCGGGGCGAACGACGCGTCAGCGCGCGTCCTTGTGCATCCACTTGCGGCCCTCGATCGAGCCGTCGCGGCGAGATTTGTCGACGCGCCGCTGGCGCGCGAGCTTCGGATCGACGATCAGCGGACGGTAGATCTCGACGCGGTCGTGATCGACGAGCGGCGCGTCGAGCGGCGCGAGCTTGCCGTAGACGCCCGTCTTCGCGTGTGCGAGATCGATCTCCGGATGCAGCGCGAGCACGCCGCTCGCGTCGATTGCCGAGCGCACGGTCGCGCCTTCGGGCAGCGACAGCGGAATCAGCGTCTGGCGGTCCGGCAGTGCGTAGCAGACTTCGATCGACAGCATCGCGTCACCCCTTTCCGTAGCGCTGGTCCGCGCGCTTCACGAACGAATCGACGAACGTGTTCGCGATGTGGCTGAACACCGGCCCGATGATCTTCTCGAGCAGGATGCTCGAGAACTCGTAATGCAGCGCGAATTCGATCTTGCACGCATCGGCGCGCAGCGCCGTGAAACGCCACGAGCCCGTGAACTTCTTGAACGGGCCGTCCGTGAACTCCATGTCGATCCGCGTCGGGCGCTGCTGCGTGTTGCGCGTCGCGAAATGCTGCTTGATGCCCTTGAAGTTGATGTCGATGCGCGCTTCCATCCCGCTCTCGTCCTGACGGCGAATCTCGACACCGCCGCACCAGGGCAGGAAATTGGGGTAGTCGGCCACGTCGGTGACGAGGTCGAACATCTGTTCCGCCGAATGACGGATCAATACGGTTTTCTGGACATCTGCCATAAATCGCGCGGCATCGCTCAAAGTAGGAACGCCAAGCCGGGCGATTCTCGCCCCGCTTTGCTAAAATCGTGATTTTAAACGACTTGGCCCGATCCTTTCATGAGCATCATCGACAACAGGAAAGCGCACTTCGATTACCACATCGAGGAACGCTACGAGGCGGGGCTCGTGCTCGAAGGCTGGGAAGTCAAGGCGCTGCGCGCCGGGCGCGGCCAGATCAAGGAAGGCTACGTCGTGGTGAAGAACGCCGAGATCTTCCTGATCGGCACCCATATCAGCCCGCTGCCCGAAGCCTCGACGCACATCAAGCCCGACCCGGTTCGCACGCGCAAGCTGCTGCTGCACCGCGAGGAAATCAAGAAGCTGATCGGCAAGGTCGAGCAGCGCGGCTACACGCTCGTGCCGCTGAACTTCCACTACAAGGGCGGTCGCGTGAAGTGCGACATCGCGCTCGCGAAGGGCAAGAAGCTGCACGACAAGCGCGAAACCGAAAAGAAACGCGACTGGGAACGCGAGAAGGCGCGCATCATGCGCGCCGGCGCCTGACGCTCGCGACGCTCATCGCCAACGACACGGCCCGCTCGAAGCGGGCCGTGTTGCATTGTGTCGTGCAATGCGTGTGAGCGCCGGCCGGACCGCCGCTCACTACGCCGGGTGAATCGCTGCGTCGCGCTCCGGCCATGCATACGCGGCTACGCTGAAGCTGCGCGACGATTCGCCGCATGCCCGCGCACCTCTTCAGCACATGCGCGGCGCAATCCCGTCGCACAGCCTCTCCTACGCTGCATCGCGGGCACGCTAACTACGCGCGTCACGTTCAGCCCTTCGCGCCCGCGGCCGCCCCCGCGCTCTTGACGATCGTCAGCGCCGACGAGATCGCGGTGCCGAGATCCGCCAGGTTCGACGGCACGATCAGCGTGTTGCCCTGCTTCGCGAGATTCGAGAACGCGCCGACATACTGCTCGGCGACCTTCAGGTTCACCGCGTCCATCCCGCCTTGCGACTGAATCGCGGTCGCGATTTTCTGGATCGCCTGCGCGTTCGCCTCGGCCACCGCCAGAATCGCGGCGGCTTCGCCCTGCGCCTGGTTGATCGCGGCCTGCCGCTCGCCTTCGGACTTCTGGATCGCGGCTTCGCGCGCCCCCGACGCGAGGTTGATCTGTTCCTGCTTGCGGCCTTCGGATGCGGCAATCAGCGCACGCTTTTCACGCTCCGCGGTGATCTGCGCCTGCATGGCGTGCAGGATCTCCTTCGGCGGCGTCAGGTCCTTGATCTCGTAGCGCAGCACTTTCACGCCCCAGTTCGCCGCGGCGTCGTCGAGCGCCGACACGATGCTGTGGTTGATGAAATCGCGCTCCTCGAAGGTCTTGTCGAGCTCGAGCTTGCCGATCACCGAGCGCAGCATCGTCTGCGACAACTGCGTGATCGCGAGCACGAAGTTGCTCGACCCGTACGACGCCTTCATCGGATCCATCACCTGAAAATACAGCACGCCGTCGACCTGCAACTGCGTGTTGTCGCGCGTGATGCAGACCTGGCTCGGCACGTCGAGCGGAATTTCCTTCAGCACGTGCCGGTACGCGATGCGATCGACGAACGGCAGCACGATATTGAGACCGGGCGACAGCGTCGCGTGATAGCGCCCGAAGCGCTCGAGCACCCATGCATGCTGCTGCGGCACGATCTTCACCGTCTTCGACACGATCACGATCGCGATGACGAGCAGGACAACCCAGATGATCAGCGAATCCATGAATATTTCCTCCTTGTTGTATCAGCGGACGATCAGCCCGCGGGTTTCGCCACGACCACGAGGCGGTTGCCGCGCACGGCGCTCACCTGGTACACGTGCGCATCGTCGCGCTCGCCGTGCGCGAGCTCGACGTCCCAGTCGGCGCCGCGATACCGTACGCGCGCGCGGCCGTCATGCCACGCATCGACCGTAACGGTCGAGCCGATATCGAGATTGACGTCGGGATTCGTCGACGTGTCGCGCTTCTGCTTGCGGCCGAGCCCCGAACGACGCAGCACGATCATCGCGACGATCGCGACCACGGCCGCCGCGCCGAACTGCACGTGCGGCGCGAAACCGGCCAGTTGCAACGCCCCGCCCGCGAGAAAGCCGAGCGCGATCATCAACAGGTAGAACGTGCCCGTCAGCAATTCGGCGACGACCAGCACGCCGACTCCGACCCACCAGAACAGATGCCCCGACATCATTGTGGTCTCCCGAAAAACGTCCCCGATGCTCACTATATTCGCTGCGCGCGCGGCTGTGCGCAGCGGCCGGTGCGCTTGAGATGGCCCCATGCGTACCGACGAAAAAAAACACCCCGGTGCTTACCGGGGTGTTTATAGCACGAACCTTGCATTTTGCCTTCAACGAAAGCGCGGCGGACCGCACTTTCGCCGAGGTTGCATGACCGACCGTTACTTCCGGTTGGCGAGCGCCTGCCACGTATCGATGATCGTGTCGGGGTTCAGCGAGATCGACACGATGCCTTCGTCGGTCAGCCATTGCGCGAAGTCCGGGTGATCGGACGGGCCCTGGCCGCAGATACCGACGTACTTGCCCATCTTGCGGCAAGTATCGATCGCACGCTTGAGCAGGAACTTGACGGCCGGGTCGCGCTCGTCGAAGTCGACTGCCAGCAGTTCCATGCCCGAATCGCGGTCGAGGCCGAGCGTGAGCTGCGTGAGGTCGTTCGAGCCGATCGAGAAGCCGTCGAAGTGTTCCAGGAACTCTTCGGCGAGGATCGCGTTGGTCGGGACTTCGCACATCATCACGAGGCGCAGGCCGTTTTCGCCGCGCTTCAGCCCGAACTTCTCGAGCAGGCCGACGACGCGCTCCGCCTGCTTCACGGTCCGCACGAACGGCACCATGATCTCGACGTTGGTCAGGCCCATTTCGTCGCGCACGCGCTTCAGTGCACGGCATTCCATCTCGAACGCCTGCGCGAAATCGTCGGCGATGTAGCGCGACGCGCCGCGGAAGCCCAGCATCGGGTTTTCCTCGTCCGGCTCGTAACGCGAACCGCCGATCAGCTTCTTGTACTCGTTCGACTTGAAGTCGGACAGACGCACGATCACGGGCTTCGGATAGAACGCCGCCGCGATCGTCGCGACGCCTTCCGTCAGCTTGTCGACGTAGAACTGACGCGGCGACGCATGGCCGCGCGCCACGCTCTCGACCGCCTTCTTCAGGTCCTGGTCGATGTTCGGGTACTCGAGAATCGCCTTCGGGTGAACGCCGATGTTGTTGTTGATGATGAACTCGAGACGCGCGAGGCCCACGCCGGCGTTCGGCAGTTGCGAGAAGTCGAACGCGAGCTGCGGGTTGCCGACGTTCATCATGATCTTGACCGGGATTTCCGGCAGTTCGCCGCGCTGCACTTCCGTGACTTCCGTCTCGAGCAGCCCGTCGTAGATCTTGCCTTCGTCGCCTTCCGCGCACGACACGGTGACGAGCGCGCCGTCCTTCAGGATGTCGGTCGCATCGCCGCAGCCGACGACGGCCGGCACGCCGAGCTCGCGCGCGATGATCGCCGCGTGGCAGGTGCGGCCGCCGCGGTTCGTGACGATCGCCGCTGCACGCTTCATCACCGGTTCCCAGTTCGGGTCGGTCATGTCGGCCACCAGCACGTCGCCCGGCTGCACGCGTTCCATTTCCGACGGATCCTGGATCACGCGCACGGGGCCCGCGCCGATCTTCTGGCCGATCGCACGCCCCGTCGCCAGCACCTGCGATTGGCCCTTCAGCTTGAAGCGCTGCTCGGCCTTGCCGGTTGCCTGGCTCTTCACCGTTTCCGGACGCGCCTGCAGGATGAAGATCTTGCCGTCGCGGCCGTCCTTGCCCCACTCGATGTCCATCGGACGCTGGTAGTGCTTCTCGATGATCACCGCGTACTTCGCGAGCTCGATCACGTCGTCGTCGGTGATCGAGTAGCGGTTGCGCTGCTCGTGCGGCACGTCGACCGTCTTCACGCGGCCCGGCTCGCCCGGCTGCGTGAATTCCATCTTGATCAGCTTCGAGCCGATCGAGCGGCGGATGATCGGGTACTTGTCCTGCGCGAGCGTCGTCTTGAACACGTAGAACTCGTCCGGGTTCACCGCGCCCTGCACGACGGTTTCGCCCAGGCCGTAGCTCGACGTGATGAACACGGCGTCCTTGAAGCCCGATTCGGTGTCGATCGTGAACATCACGCCGGCGGCGCCGACGTCCGAGCGGACCATGCGCTGCACACCGGCCGACAGCGCGACTTCGGCGTGCGTGAAGCCCTTGTGCACGCGGTACGAGATCGCGCGGTCGTTGTACAGCGACGCGAACACGTGCTTCATGCGGTCGAGCACGTCGTCGATGCCGACGACGTTCAGATACGACTCCTGCTGGCCGGCGAACGATGCATCGGGCAGGTCTTCCGCGGTCGCGGACGAGCGCACGGCGAACGACAGTTCGCTCGGCGAGCCGTTCTTCAGCACTTCGAACTGCGCGCGAATTTCCTGCTCGAGGCGCGGCTGCAGCGGCGCGTCGACGATCCACTTGCGGATTTCGGCGCCGGCTTCGGCGAGCGCCTTCACGTCGTCGATGTCGAGCGACTCGAGACGCTTGGCGATCCGGTCGGTCAGGTCGTTGTGCTTGAGGAAATCGCGGAATGCGAGCGCGGTCGTGGCGAAACCGGTGGGAACGCGAACGCCTGCTTCGGAAAGCTGGCTGATCATCTCGCCGAGCGACGCATTCTTGCCGCCCACGATCTCCACATCGGTCATCCGCAACTGCTCGAACGGAATTACATACGCCTGGTCCTTTGCGACGTTTGCTGCGTTAGTCATACAAGCCCCTAAGTGTGAAAAAAATGCTCGATCGCGCAAGTGGGCTCGAACGCGGGCGCTTGCAAAAAGGCGCGGCGCGTCTTGCGCAACCTGTTAGATAAACACTCGCAGCGGCGGAAATCTTCCGACCCGATTTGCAAAAATCCCGGCAGAAGGGCGATATTTTCAGACAAATCGCCAGACTTGCCGGGAATTCGGGAATCGCGCGGCCCAGCCACCGAGCGCCGTTCGCGCCCTGCCCCCGCAATTGCTTATCCAACAGGTTGCCGCTATTCTACCGTGCCGGCTGCCGGATGTGGCGCGACCTTGTCACTGGGTCTGGAGGCTCGCCTCCAGCCGCCCGCGCAACTGCCCTTCACGCTCGACGTCCAGATTCATGCTGCCTACCGTATTCATCGTCTCCGACGGCACCGGGATCACTGCCGAAACCTTCGCGCATTCGATCCTTTCCCAGTTCGACCAGAAATTCCGCCTCGTGCGCGTGCCGTTCGTCGACTCGCTCGACAAGGCCTATGCGACCGTCGAGAAGATCAACGAGGCCGCCGTGCACGACGGCCGTCGCGCGATCGTGTTCACGACGCTCGTCGACAGCGAGTCGAACGACATCGTCAAGCGCTCGAACGCGCTCGTGCTCGACATGTTCCAGCGCTTCGTCGAACCGCTCGAGCAGGAACTGGAACTCAAGTCGAGTCACGCGATGGGCCGTGGCCACCAGAATGCGGACACCGAGGAATACAAGACGCGGATCGAGGCGATCAACTTCTCGCTCGCGCACGACGACGGCCAGTCGAACCGCAACCTGTCGGAGGCCGATGTGATCCTCGTCGGCGTGTCGCGCAGCGGCAAGACGCCGACGAGCCTGTACCTCGCGATGCAGTACGGCGTGAAGGCCGCCAACTATCCGCTGATTCCGGAGGATTTCGAACGCGGCAAGCTGCCGTCGGCGCTGTCGCCGTACAGCGACAAGCTGTTCGGGCTGTCGATCGACCCGCAGCGCCTGTCGGAGATCCGCAACGAGCGCCGGCCGGGCAGCAAGTACGCGGCGCCCGAGAACTGCCGCTACGAGATCAACGAGGCCGAGGCGATGATGCGCCGCGAAGGGATCAAGTGGCTGTCGTCGACGCACAAGTCGATCGAGGAAATCGCGACGACGATCCTGCAGGAAATCCGCCTCGACCGGCAGTCGTACTGACGGCCCACCCCGCCGGCGCGGCCGCGAGGCCGCCGCCAACAGCAAAAAGGCCGCGTCGAACGCGGCCTTCTTTCATCGTGCGGTCAGATCGGCGGACAACGTGATAACGCCGCGCCGTCATACGCGCCGCTGCTGCCGCACCTGCTCGAACAGGCACACCGCCGCCGCCGCCGCAACGTTCAGCGACTCCATCCCGCCCGGTTGCGGAATCGTCACGCGATGCGCGGCCGCGTCGCGCCAGAATGCCGACACGCCGGCGCCTTCGTTGCCGAACACCCATGCAACGGGCCCCGACAGATCGCAGTCGTAGACCGCCTGCGCGCCATGCGAGTCGGTCAGCGCGACCGGTACGTCGAGGCGTTCGGCCAGCGCCGCCGCGTCGATATCCTCATGGATCGACAGCAGGAAATGCGCGCCCATGCCCGAACGCAGCACCTTCGACGACCACGCATGGGCCGTCCCCGGCGCGCAGAACACGTGACGCACGCCGGCCGCCGCCGCGCTGCGCAGGATCGAACCGACGTTGCCCGCATCCTGCACGCCGTCGAGCACAACCGCCGTATCCGTCACGCGTTCGGGCAGCGGTTGCGCCGGCCGGTCGACCAGCAGCAGGAAGCCGACACCGTTGACGACGTTCGACAGTTGCCCGAACAACGCGTCCGGCAGCGTGACGATCCGCTGCGCGTCGATACGCGCGACGATCGCTTGCGCGTCGGCGTGGCCGAGCGCGCCTTCGGTCGTGACGCACAGCTCGGGCGTCGCCCCCGTGTCGAGGTATGCGCTCGCCAGATGGAAACCTTCGAGCAGCGCCTGGCCGCTGCGGCGCTGATGGGCCGTCGAACCCGCGAGCGCCTTCAGGCGCTTGTACAGCGGGTTGTCGCGGGAAGTAATGCTTTTCATCGAATCAGATCGAGCGCCGCACGCACGGGCGCGAACGAGCGCCGATGCGCTTCGCACGGGCCGTGCTCGCGCAATGCGGCAAGATGTTTCGCGGTGCCGTAGCCCGCATGGACGTCGAAGCCGTACACCGGGAAGCGTTCGTGCAGATCGACCAGCATCCGGTCGCGCGTGACCTTCGCGAGGATCGACGCGGCCGAGATGCTCGGCACGAGCGCGTCGCCGCTGACGATCGCCTCGGCGCGCACGCTCAGCGTCGGGCAACGGTTGCCGTCGATCTGCGCGAGCGTCGGCAGCACCGACAGCCCTTCGACGGCCCGCTTCATCGCGAGCATCGTCGCGTGCAGGATGTTCAGCGTATCGATTTCGTCGACGCTCGCCGACGCGACGCAGTATGCGTGCGAACGCTCGACGATCAGGTCGTACAGCATGTCGCGCTTCTTCGCGGACAGCACTTTCGAATCGTCGAGCCCGTCGATCGGCCGCGCCGGATCGAGAATCACCGCGGCAGCCACCACCGGCCCCGCGAGCGGGCCGCGGCCGGCTTCGTCGACGCCGCAGACGATCTCGTCCGGGCGGCTGAAATCGAAACCGCCCTGCACGTCGCTCGACGCACGGCGGCGCGGTGCACGGACGGCGGTCATGCGCGCCCCTTGCGTTGCTCGATCACGCGCACGACGGCCTCGGCCGCCTTCGCGGCCGTGTTCTGCCGCAGCGAAAGATGCATTTCGGTAAACACTTCGGTCAGCGTGCGGCGGTTCGCATCGTCGCGCAGCTGCGTGAGCGTCGCGTCGGCGAGCGCCTCGGGCGTCGCGAAATGCTGCAGCAGCTCGGGCACGACGAAACGCCCCGCCAGGATGTTCGGCAAGCCGACATACGGCAGGTAGCCCTGCCGGCGCATGATCTGCCCGGTCAGCCAGGGCACCTTGTACGAGATCACCATCGGCTTCTTCAGCAGCGCGGCTTCCAGCGTGACGGTGCCGCTTTTCACGAGGATCGCGTCGGCGGCCGTCATCGCGACCTGCGAACGGCCGTCGGTGATCGTCAGCGCGAGCTGCGGGTGCGCGTCGACGAGCGGCTGCAGCAGCTCGCGCAGCGCGGGCGTCGCCGCCGGCATCACGAACCGCACGCCGGGCTCGCGCTGCTGCATCAGCGCCATCGCCGCGAAGAACGTCGGGCCGATCAGCGCGATCTCCGAGCGCCGGCTGCCCGGCAGCACCGCGATCACCGGGCCGTCGGCCGGCAGACCCAGCGCGATGCGCGCGCCGTGCGTGTCGGGTTCGAGCGGAATGTCGTCGGCGAGCGGATGGCCGACGTAGGTCGATGCGACGCCGGCCTTGTCGAGAATCGCCGGTTCGAACGGGAACAGGCACAGCATGTGGTCGACGGACTTCGCGATCTTCTTGATCCGGCCGCCGCGCCACGCCCAGATCGACGGGCACACGAAGTGGATCGACGGGATGCCCGCGTCGCGCGCGGCCTGCTCGACGTTGAAGTTGAAATCGGGCGCGTCGACGCCGATGAACGCATCCGGCCGTTCGGCGAGCAACTGGCGCTTCAGTTCGCCGCGAATTCGCAGGATCTCGGGAATCTGACCCAGCGCCTCGACGTAGCCGCGCACGGTCAGCTTGTCCATCTGCCAGTGGGAGTCGAAGCCGTGCGCGATCATGCGCTGCCCGCCGATCCCGTAATACTGGGCCGATTCGGGCAGCCGCTCGCGCAGGCCGCCGAGCAGCGACGCCGCGAGCAGGTCGCCCGACGGCTCGCCGGCCACCATCGCGAGCCGCAGCTGATTGGTCGGGAGCGGCATCGCTTAGCGGATGATGCCGCGTTGCGACGCGTCGATGAACTCGACGAGCGCCTTCACCGGCGCATCGCCGTCGCCACCCGCTTGCGCGAGTTCGCGCAGTTGCACTTTCGCTTCCTCCAGCGACAGGCTGTTCTTGTACAGCACGCGGTACGCGCTGCGCAGCGCCGAGATCGCGTCGGCCGAGAAACCGCGCCGGCGCAGCCCTTCGACGTTGATCCCGTGCGGCTCGGCCTTGTTGCCCGCCGCGATCACGAACGGCGGAATGTCCTGCACGAGCGCCGACGCGCCGCCCAGCATCGAATGCGCGCCGATGCGCACGAACTGGTGCACGCCCGACATGCCGCCGACGATCGCGAAGTCGCCGATCTCGACGTGGCCGGCCATCTGCGCGTTGCTCGACAGGATCACGTTGTTGCCGACGCGGCAGTCGTGGCCGATGTGCACATAGGCCATGATCCAGTTGTCGTCGCCGAGCGTCGTCACGCCGACGTCCTGCACGGTGCCCGTGTGGATCGTCGTGAATTCGCGGATCGTGTTGCGGTTGCCGATCACGAGCTTCGTCGGCTCGTCCTTGTACTTCATGTCCTGCGGACGGCCGCCGACCGACGCGTAATGGCCGATGCGGTTGTCCTCGCCGAGCGTCGTATGGCCTTCGATCACGCTGTGCGAGCCGATCGTCGTGCGCGCGCCGATCGTGACGTGCGGGCCGACGATCGCGTACGGGCCGATCTCGACCGATTCGTCGATCTGCGCGCCCGGCTCGACGATCGCGGTAGGATGAATCCTGGTCATGCGCCGTTGCCTCTCGATATGATGTGTCGCGTTGCTCGCGTTACGTTACCCATGCGTGCCGCGTCGCTCAGGGCGCCGCGTCGGCCGTCTTGACCGTGCACATCAGTTCGGCTTCCGCCGCCACCTTGCCGTCCACTTCCGCCACCGCCTTGAATTTCCAGATGCCGCGGATGTAGCGCTCGAACGTCACGTTCAGGATCAGCTGGTCGCCCGGTTCGACCACGCGCTTGAAGCGGGCACCGTCGATCCCGACGAAGTAATACAGCGTGTTCTCCGGATCCTTCGGCTGCTCTTCCGCGAACGTCAGCAGCGCCGCGGCCTGGGCGAGCGCCTCGAGGATCAGCACGCCCGGCATCACCGGCCGCTTCGGGAAGTGCCCCTGGAAGAACGGCTCGTTGATCGACACGTTCTTCAGCGCTTTGATCCCTTTGTGCGGTTCGAGTTCGAGCACGCGGTCGACGAGCAGAATCGGGTAGCGATGCGGCAGCAGCGTGAGGATCTTGTGGATGTCGAGATTGATTTTTTCAGTGCTCATGATGGTTCGTCTCACGCAGAGGCTGCGCGGTGGTGATGCAAAGGCTGAAGCGGGCCGCCGTGCGACCCAGTCTGACGAACCGGGCCGGTTGCGCTGGCCGTGCCCGGTTCGTGGTCTCGCATGATGGGCTCAGGCGTGGGCGCCGCCCTGGGCGGCGAGCGCGGCTTCGAGCGCCTTGACGCGCTCGCGCAGCTTGTCGAGGTTGCGCACGAGCGCGGCGCTCTTGTTCCATTCGCCGTGGTCGACGGCCGGGAACGCGCTGGTGTAGATGCCGGCCTTCGGCAGCGATTTCGATACGCCCGACTTCGCGGTGATGATGACATAGTCGCCGAGCGTCACGTGGCCGGCGATCCCCGCCGCGCCGCCGATCATGCAGTGGCGGCCGATCGTCGTGCTGCCCGCGATGCCGGCGCTGCCGGCGATCACCGTGTACGCGCCGATCCGGCAGTTGTGGCCGATCTGCACCTGGTTGTCGATCTTCACGCATTCCTCGATGACGGTATCCGCCATCGCGCCGCGGTCGATCGTCGTGTTCGCGCCGATTTCGACGTCCGCACCGATCGTCACGCCGCCGACCTGCGGGATCTTGACCCAGCTGCCGGTGCGCGCGTCGCCGTCGCCGACGAAATCCGGCGCGAAGCCGAAGCCGTCCGAGCCGATCACGGCGCCCGCATGGATGATCGCGCGCGGGCCGATCCTGCAGCCGTGGTACACCGATGCGTTCGGATAGATATGCGAGCCGGCGCCGATCGTCGTGCCGCGACCGACGAACACGTTCGCGTCGAGTAGCACGCCGTCTTCGATCACCGCGCCGGCCTCGACCGTCACGTGCGGGCCGATCACCGCGGTCGCGGCGACCTGCGCGGCCGGATCGATCGTCGCGCTCGGATGCACGCCGGCCGCACGCGGCGGCGTGGCGAGATCGATGAACATCTGCGCGACGCGCGCGAAGTACGCGTACGGATTCGGCGTCACGATGAAGTTGCGACCGGTGGCGGCCGCGCCCAGCTTTTCAAGATCCTTCGGCGCGATCAGCACCGCGCCGGCGCGGGTCGTCTCGACCTGCGACAGGTACTTCGGGTTCGCGAGAAACGCGAGTTGCTGAGGGCCTGCCTGGTCGAGCGGCGCGAGGCCGCCGACCGTGCACTGTGCGTCGCCGGCGATCTCGCCGCCGAACCGCTTTACGAGTTCCTCGAGCGTCAATGCCATTCGTCGTCTGCTCCGTTCAGTTCGCCGAGCCGGACGCGAGCGCCTTGAGCACCTTGTCGGTGATGTCGATGCGCGGGCTGACGTACACGGCTTCCTGCACGATCAGGTCGTAATTCTGCTGCTCGGCGATCTGCTTGATGACCTTGTTCGCCTTTTCCAGCACGGCAGCCAGCTCTTCGTTGCGACGCTGGTTCAGGTCTTCGCGGAACTCGCGCTGCTTGCGCTGGAAGTCGGTGTCGAGCTGCGCGAGATCGCGCTGCTTCTGCGCGCGATCGGCCGCCGACAACGACGTGCCGTTCTTGTCGAGCGAATCGGACATCGACTTCAGACGTGCCGCGAGATCCTGCAGATCCTTGTCACGCTTCGCGAACTCGGCTTCGAGCTTCGTCTGCGCCGCCTTGGCGGGCGCCGACTCGCGCAGGATCCGATCCGAATTGACCGCCGCGATGCGGGCGACGTCCTGTGCGTGCACCGTCGCCGCGCCCAGGGCCAGCGCAACGGTCAGCGCGCACATCACTCGTTTCGAAAACTTACCGGTTAGCAAAATTACCCTCTCGTTGCTGTTGTCATGCGTTCGGTCAGAACGCCGTCCCGATCTGGAACTGGAATTTCTGGTACTGGTCGCCTTCATGCTTCTGCAGCGGGAAGCCGAGGCTCAGCTTCAGCGGGCCGATCGGCGAGATCCACGCGAGACCCACGCCGTAGCCGTAGCGCAGGCCGTTGGCGCCCGTACTCGTGCCGCCCGGCGCATTGCCCCACACGTTACCGCCGTCGAGGAACGTGAACACGCGCAGCGTGCGGTCGTAACCCGTGCCCGGCAGCGGGAACGTCAGCTCGATGTTGCCGACCAGCATCTTCGAACCGCCGATCGGGTCGTTCGTCTTCGTATCGCGCGGGCCCAGCGAGCTCGGCTCGTAGCCGCGCACGGAGCCGATACCGCCCGCGTAGTAGTTCTTGAAGATCGGGTACGGGTTGCCGATACCGTTACCGTACCCGCCCTGCAGGTTCAGGCCCAGGATGAAGCCGCGCGAGAACGAATAGTAGTATTGCGCCTGCAGGTCGGCCTTGTAGTACTGGATCTTGCCGACCGGCACGCCGTACTCCATGTTCGCCTGCGTGAAGTAGCCGCGGCTCGGAATCAGCGCGCTGTCGCGCGCATCGCGCGACCACGCCACCGTCAGCGGCACCGTGTTCGACACGCGGCCGAACTCGTTCACGTAATCCTGGTAGCTCTGCGGCGTGTTCGAATCGACGTCGAGGCGGTTCTGCTCGAAGCCCGCGCCGAAGTAGACGGTATCGACTTCCGAGAACGGAATGCCGAACTTCAGGTTGCCGCCCGCGCTGATGATCCGGAAGCTCGAGCTCGTCGAATAGTAGAGCGGCTGGTACGTGCGGTAGAAGACGTCCGTGATCCGCTTGATGCCGTCGACCGTGAAGTACGGGTCGACCTGCGTGACGGTCAGCGTACGGTAGCTCTTCGCGGTGTTGACGTTCACCGACAGGCTCGTGCCCGAACCGAACACGTTGTCCTGCGACACGCCGGCCGACAGCACGACCTTGTCCGTCGACGAGAAGCCGGCGCCCAGCGTGATCGCGCCGGTCGGCTTTTCGTCGACCTTCACGTTCACGTCGACCTGGTCGTTCGTGCCTTCCACCGGCACCGTCGTCACGTCGACGTTGGTGAAGTAGCCGAGACGGTTCACGCGGTCCTTCGACAGCGCGAGGCGGTTCGAGTCGAACCACGAGCTTTCGAGCTGGCGCATTTCGCGGCGCACCACTTCGTCGCGCGTGCGCGTGTTGCCGACCACGTTGATGCGGCGCACGTACACGCGGCGGCTCGGGTCGACGACGAGGTTCAGGTTCACCTTGTGGTTCGCCTGGTCGATGTCCGGCTGCGCATTGACGGTCGCGAATGCGTAGCCGTATTCGCCGAGCTTGTCGACGATCGACTTGGTGGTCTGCTGCAGCTTTTCGGCGGAGAAGCGGTCGCCCGGCTTGATCTTGATCAGCTTGTTGAGCTCGGCCTCGCGATCGAGCAGGTTGCCCGACAGCTTGATGCCCGACACCGTGTACGGCTCGCCTTCGTGCAGCGTGACCGTCAGGTACATGTCCTTCTTGTCCGGCGAGATCGACACCTGGGTCGACTCGATGTTGAACTCGAGGTAGCCGCGGTTCAGGTAGTACGAGCGCACGGCCTCGAGGTCGCCCGTGAGCTTTTCCTTCGAGTACAGGTCGTTCTTCGTGTACCAGGAGAACCAGTTCGGCGTCGACAGCTGCATCTCGTCGCGCAGCGTGCTGGTGCTGAACGCCTTGTTGCCGATGAAGTTGATCTGCCGGATCTTGGCGCTCGGGCCTTCGGCGACCGCGAACAGGATCGACACGCGGTTCGCGTCGACCGGCGTGATCGTCGTCTTGACCTCGGCCGCATAGAAGCCGCGCGTCAGGTACTGGCGCTTGAGCTCCTGCTCCGCCTTGTCGACGAGCGCCTTGTCGTAGTAGCGGCCGTCGGCGAGGCCGACCGCGCGCAGCGCCTTCGTCAGGTTGTCCTTGTCGAATTCCTTCGTGCCGGTGAAGTCGATCGACGCGATGGCCGGCCGCTCCTGCACCTGCACGATCACGACGTTGCCTTGCGTGGCGATGCGAACGTCGTTGAAAAAGCCCGTCGCGTACAACGCGCGGATTGCTTCGGATGCCTTGTCGTCCGTGAAGGTATCGCCCTGCTTGATCGGCAGATAGGCGAACACCGAACCCGCTTCGACGCGCTGCAGCCCCTCGATCTTGATGTCTTGCACCACGAACGGTGCCGCTGCATGCGCCGCGAGGCCGTGCGCGGCGAGCGCGGCCGCTGCAACTGTCTTAGGTACAAAGCGATGAGGTTTGAACAACATGCATCCCCAATATTTAGCTGCATCAAATCGGGCGGCTGACCCGCGGCCGCCGCCTGACGCTTCAGAAATGGATTAACCGAGCCAAATCGTTGAACAGCGCGATCGCCGACAATGCGACGATGCAGATCAACCCGGCTCTTTGCAGAATCAGCTGCCAACGCTCCGAGACGGCTTTCCCGGTCGCGGCTTCAACCGCATAATATAACAGATGCCCCCCGTCCAAAACGGGAATCGGCAACAAGTTCAGGACGCCAAGGCTAATGCTGACAAGGGCGAGGAACGACAGGAACGCCGACGGGCCGAGCCGCGCGCTCTTGCCTGCGTAGTCGGCGATCGTCACCGGGCCGGACAGGTTCTTCAGCGACGCGTTACCCGTGATCATCCGCCCGAACATCTTCAGCGAATACACGGAGATGTCCCACGTGCGGTGCGCGCCGAGCCGCAGGCTCTCGATCGGCCCGTAGCGCACGTCCACCGACGGCGCGTGCATCGACAGCGCCGCGCCGATCCGGCCGACCTGCTGCCCGGATTCGTCGTCGCGCTGCATCTGCGGCACGATCGACACCGTCTGCGCGGCGCCGTTGCGCTCGATCTGCAGGTCGAGCGGCTGGCCCGCGTGGTGCTTCACCGTATCGATGAAGCGCGCCGCGCCGCCGAGCGGCTTGCCGTCGAGCGCGACCAGCTTGTCGCCGACCTTCAGGCCGGCCTGCTCCGCCGCGCTACCCGGCTGCACCGACGCGACCGACAACGCGCCGCCGCCGGCCTCGAAGCCCAGATGAGCCATGAAGTCGTCGTCGAGCTGGCTGTCGGGCACGTTGCGCAGGTCGACGCGGAAATCGAACGTCGCATTGCCGTCGCGCGCGCCGAGCACGACCTCGCGATGGTCGAACGCGGCCGACAGCAGCTTCCAGCGCAGATCCGACCACGATCGCACCGGTTCGGACTCGCCGCCCTGCGCGTTGCGGATCGACACGACCGTCTCGCTGCCGTCAAAGCCCGCGCGGGCCGCCGCCGTGCCGGCGGCGGGCGGCGCGACGATCGCGGCCGGCTCGGTCACGCCGGTGGCGAATACGGCGGAGAACAGCGCGATTGCCAGCAGGAAGTTCGCAATCGGCCCGGCCGCGACGATCGCGATGCGCTTGTAGACCGACTGGCGATTGAATGCCTGGCCGAGCTCGTCGGGCGGAATGCCGCCCGGGCCCGGATCGCGCTCGTCGAGCATCTTCACGTAGCCGCCGAGCGGCAGCGCGGACAGCGTCCACTCGGTGCCCGTCCTGCGGCCGACCCAGCGCGCGACGGGCTGGCCGAAGCCGATCGAGAAACGCAGCACCTTCACGCCGCACCAGCGCGCGACGCGATAATGTCCGTACTCATGCACGACGACCAGCACCCCGATCGCCACCGCAAACGCGACCAGTTCGACCAGCACGTTCATGAGCACCTCATTCAGACCGTACGCTCCACGCGTGGCGCAGGCGCTTTTGCAATGATCGCGGCCGCGAGGCGGCGGGCCTCGGCATCCGCCGCGAGGACGTCGTCGAGCCCGTCGGGCGCGCGGTTCGGCAGCGCGTTGAGCACCGCGTCGACCGTCGCCGCGATCGCCATGAAGCCGATCCGGCGCTCGAGAAATGCTTCGACCGCCACTTCGTTCGTCGCGTTCAATGCGGCGCTCGCGATACCGCCTTCCTCGAGCGCCTTCAGCGCGAGCGCGAGGCACGGGAAGCGCGCGTAATCGGGCTTCTCGAACGACAACTGGGCGATCTGCGCGAGGTCGAGCTGGTCGACGCCCGCGTCGACGCGCTCGGGGAAGGCGAGCGCGTGCGCGATCGGCGTGCGCATGTCGGGGTTGCCGAGCTGCGCGAGCACCGAGCCGTCGCGGTACGACACGAGCGAATGGATCACGCTCTGCGGATGGATCAGCACGTCGATCCGGTCGCCCGGCAGCCCGAAGATCCAGTGCGCCTCGATCACCTCGAGGCCCTTGTTCATCATCGTCGCGGAATCGACCGAGATCTTGCGGCCCATCACCCAGTTCGGGTGCTTGCACGCCTCGTCCGGCGTCACGTCGACGAGCGTGGCCGGCTCGCGCGTGCGGAACGGGCCGCCCGACGCGGTCAGGATGATCTTCGAGATCCCGCCGTGTTCGGCCGCATCGCGCGGCATGCACTGGAAGATCGCGTTGTGTTCGCTGTCGACCGGCAGCAGGATCGCGCCATGGTCGCGCACGGCGTCCATGAAGATCGCGCCCGACATCACGAGCGCTTCCTTGTTCGCGAGCAGGATCCGCTTGCCGGCGCGTGCGGCCGCCAGGCTCGGCGCGAGGCCGGCCGCGCCGACGATCGCCGCGACCACCGTGTCGCAACCGTCGCTCTTCGACACGTCGACGAGCGCCTGCGGCCCGTGCAGCACGATCGTCTTGCTGCCCGCCGCGCGCAGTTTCGCGTCGACGTGCGCGGCCGTCGCGGCATCGCCGACCACCGCCACTTCAGGCGCGAAGCGCAGACACTGCTCGACGAGCTTGTCGCCGTTGCGGTGCGCGGTCAGCGCATAGACCGAGAAGCGCTCGGGATGGCGCGCGACCACATCGAGCGTGCTGTCTCCGATCGAGCCCGTGGAACCGAGCAATGTCAGACGTTTTTGCATAACAGAAATAATGGTTTAACCAAGCAGCAGCATCGCGAGCGGCAGCACCGGCAGCAGCGCGTCGACACGATCGAGCACGCCGCCGTGGCCCGGCAGCAGTCCGCTCGAATCCTTCACACCCGCCTGCCGCTTCAGCAGCGACTCGAACAGGTCGCCGATCACGCTGTACGCGACCAGCAGCGTCAGCGCGGCCCACGCGCCGGGCATGCCGTACCGCGCGGCGAATGCAGAAAACAGGGTCGGTTCGAATGCGTGCACGGCCATCGCGACACCGGCGACGACCACGACTGCGAACCAGCCGCCGATCGCGCCTTCCCAGCTCTTGCCGGGGCTGATCGTGACGGCCAGTTTACGCTTTCCGAAGGCCTTGCCTGCGAAGTATGCGCCGATATCGGCCAGCCAGACGACCAGAAGCAGCGACAGCACGAACGGCACGCCCTGCGCGCGAGCTGCGACGAGCGCGTGCCAGCAGGCGGCGAATACGACGAGGCCGGCGGCCAGCAGGAACGGCCGCCAGACGCCGCCCGCGAGTTCGGGCTTGCGTCGCAGCGCGAACGGACCGACCAGCAGCCAGAACACGCCGGCCGCCATGAAAAGGGGACGGGACGAAGCCGCATCGACGCCGAGCGGCACGGTGGCCGCGAGCGCGAGCGCCGCGACGACCGCGTAGACGACGGGGCCGGCGCCGCCGAGCTTCAGCAGGCGCGCCCACTCCCACGCGGCGAACACGAGCACGACGCCGATCAGCGCACCGAACCCGTCGAGCGGCGCGAACAGCGTCACCGGCAGCAGCACCGCCAGCATCGCGATCGCCGTGATCACACGGGTTTTCAGCATGAAAGGGAGTCGGCGTTCTGCGATTGCGGTTCGAGCTGCGCACTCGTGCGCCCGAAACGGCGCTCGCGCTCGGTATACGACGCCATCGCGTCGGCCAGTGCCGCGCCGTCGAAATCCGGCCAGTACTTGTCGGTGAAATAGAATTCGGCGTACGCGAGCTGCCACAGCAGGAAGTTGCTGACGCGCTGCTCGCCGCCGGTGCGGATGAAGAGATCGGGCTCCGGCGCGTAAGCCATTGCCAGGTGCGGCGCGAATGCGTCCTCGGTCACTTCGACCTCGCGACCTTCGCGCACGGCCTGCTCGACGAGCTTCTTCGTCGCCTGCAGGATGTCCCACCGGCCGCCGTAGTTGGCCGCGATGGTGAGCGTCAGACGGGTATTGCGCGCCGTCTTGGTTTCGGCGCGGCGAATCAGTTCGCGGATGCGCGGCTCGAAACGCTCGAGATCGCCGACGACACGCAGGCGGATCCCGTTCGCATGCAGCTTGCCCACTTCGCGCTCGAGCGCGGTGATGAACAGCCGCATCAGAAACGACACTTCGTCGTTCGGCCGGCGCCAGTTTTCCGAACTGAACGCGAACAGCGTCAGGTATTCGACGCCGGCGCGCGCGCAGCCTTCGACCACCGCCCGCACGGCATCGACGCCGCGGGTATGCCCCGCGACGCGCGGCAAGCGGCGTTCGGTCGCCCAACGGCCGTTGCCGTCCATGATGATCGCGATGTGACGCGGCACGACACCGACGTCAGGCACGCGAACGGTAGAGCTGGTATAGGTCATGGCCGTTGAGACAGTAATGCGGGAAGAAGGCGGCGCGCGAGGACGGTCGTCAGACCGTCATGATCTCGGCTTCCTTGGTCTGCACGAGCTTGTCGACTTCGGCGACGTGCTTGTCGGTCAGCTTCTGCACGTCGTCGCTCGCACGGCGCTCGTCGTCTTCCGAGATTTCCTTGTCCTTGACGAGCTTCTTCAGCGCTTCGTTCGCGTCGCGGCGCAGGTTGCGGATCGCGACCTTGGCCGTTTCGCCTTCGCTCTTCACGACCTTGGTCAGCTCGCGGCGGCGCTCTTCCGTCAGCGCGGGCATCGGCACGCGGATCAGATCGCCGGCCGTCGCCGGATTCAGGCCCAGATCGGCTTCGCGGATGGCCTTCTCGACCTTCGCGACCATGTTCTTTTCCCACGGCTGCACGCCGATCGTGCGTGCGTCGACGAGCGTCAGGTTCGCGACCTGCGAGATCGGCACCATCGAGCCGTAGTAGTCGACCTGCACGTGATCGAGCAGGCCGGTGTGTGCACGGCCCGTACGGATCTTGGCCAGATCGTTCTTGAACGCTTCGATCGAGCGCTGCATCTTTTGCTCGACGCCCTTCTTGACATCAGCGACACTCATTTCAACCTCCGAACCTTCAAACCTTCAAAAGAACGCGAGCCCCGCCCGGCGCGTGTCGCGCGCCGCGGCCGGCAACCCGCGCCGATCGCCCGCGTCCGCGGGAGTTTACACGTGGACGAGCGTACCTTCGTCCTCGCCCAGCACGATGCGCTTGAGTGCGCCCGGCTTGTTGATCGAAAACACGCGAATCGGCAGCTTCTGGTCGCGGCACAGCGCAAACGCCGTCGCGTCCATCACCTGCAGGTTGCGGCTGATCGCCTCGTCGAAGCTGATCGTCGTATAGCGCGTGGCCGACGGATCCTTCTTCGGATCGGCAGAATATACGCCATCGACCTTGGTCGCCTTCAGCACGACTTCGGCGCCCACTTCCGAGCCGCGCAGCGCGGCGGCGGTATCGGTCGTGAAGAACGGGTTGCCGGTGCCGGCCGCGAAGATCACGACGCGGCCTTCCTCGAGCTGACGGATCGCGCGGGGCCGGATGTACGGCTCGACGACCTGGTCCATGCGCAGCGCGGACTGCACGCGCGCCTCGATGCCGGCGTGGCGCATCGCGTCCTGCAGCGCCAGCGCGTTCATCATCGTCGCGAGCATCCCCATGTAGTCGGCCGTCGCGCGGTCCATGCCGGCCGCGCCGCCCGCGACGCCGCGGAAAATATTACCGCCACCGATCACGACCGCGAGCTGCGTACCGAGACGCACGACTTCCGCGATATCGGCCACCATCCGTTCGATCGTCGCGCGATTGATGCCGAAGGCATCGTCGCCCATCAGCGCTTCGCCGGAGAGTTTGAGGAGGACGCGTTTATAGGCATTGGACATAGGGGCTTCCGAGCGACGAGAGGATGACAACCACGAACTGTAGGGGCGAAATACTGATTCGGGCAAGCGCCGACGACCGGACCGGGGTTCCCGGCCGGCCGGCGGCGCCGCCGGCCGCGGCGGAGCGGACGCCCGCCGCGGATACTGCCTGACTGCTTACTGCTGCTTTGCTGCTGCGACTTGCGCGGCCACTTCGGCGGCGAAGTCGTCCTGGCGCTTCTCGATGCCTTCGCCGACGACGAACAGCGCGAACTTCTGCACTGCGGCATTCGCTGCCTTCAGCATCTGCTCGATCGTCTGCTTGTCGTTCTTCACGAACGTCTGGTTCAGCAGCGACACTTCCTTCAGGTACTTCTGGACGCTGCCGTCGACCATCTTCGCGACGATTTCGGCCGGCTTGCCCGATTCGGCAGCCTTCTGCTCGGCCACGCGGCGCTCCGTCTCGATCAGTTCCGCCGGCACGTCGGCCGACGACAGCGCGACCGGCTTCATCGCGGCGATGTGCATCGCGACGTCCTTGCCGACCTGCTCTTCCGCGCCCGTGTACTCGACGATCACGCCGATACGCGCGCCGTGCAGGTACGTGGCGATCTTGTTCGCGGTTTCGAAACGGACGAAACGGCGGATCGAGATGTTCTCGCCGATCTTGCCGACCAGCGCCAGACGCACTTCGTCGACCGTCTTGCCGTCGAGCGGCAGCGCCGACAGTGCTGCCACGTCGGCCGGGTTCTTCGTCGCGACGAGTTCCGCGACCGTCTTCGAGAATGCGAGGAAGTCGTCGTTCTTCGCGACGAAGTCGGTTTCGCAGTTCAGTTCGACCAGCGCGCCCGCGTTGCCGCCGACGAACGATGCGACGACGCCTTCGGCCGTCACGCGCGATGCGGCCTTGCTCGCCTTGTTGCCGAGCTTGACGCGCAGCAGCTCTTCAGCCTTGGCCAGATCGCCGTCGGCTTCCGTCAGCGCCTTCTTGCACTCCATCATCGGTGCGTCGGTCTTTGCGCGCAGTTCTGCCACCATGCTTGCGGTAATTGCCGCCATCATTCGCTCCTTGAGTCTGTATTCACAACGCCGCCCGCTTGGACGCGAACGGCCGGGATTCGTTTCCGGACCCGCACCGATTCGGCGCGATCAGGTCCGGCGCACAAGCTTAAAAAAAGGGGGCCTGTTGAGAGCCCCCTTTTTGCGCCGGCTCGGGGCCAGTTACGCGTTTTCCTCGACGTACTCGTCGTCGCCGCGCGCTGCCTGGACCACTTCGTTGACCGCGTTCGCACGGCCTTCGAGGATCGCATCGGCCACGCCTTGAGCGTACAGCGCGACTGCCTTGCTCGAGTCGTCGTTACCCGGGATCACGTAGTCCACACCTTCCGGCGAGTGGTTCGTGTCGACCACGGCGATGACCGGCACGCCCAGCTTGTTCGCTTCCGTGACGGCGATCTTGTGGTAGCCGACGTCGATGACGAAGATCGCGTCCGGAATGCCGCCCATGTCCTTCACGCCGCCGATCGACTTCTGCAGCTTGGCGATTTCACGCTCGAACAGCAGCGCTTCCTTCTTGCTCATCTTCTCGGTTTCGCCCGCCTCGACGGCCGCTTCCATGTCCTTCAGGCGCTTGATCGACACCTTCAGCGTCTTGAAGTTGGTCATCATGCCGCCGAGCCAGCGTGCGTTGACGTACGGCATGCCCGCACGTTGCGCTTCCTGAGCGATCGTGTCACGCGACTGGCGCTTCGTGCCGACGAACAGGATCGTGCCGCGGTTCGCTGCCAGCTGACGCACGTACTTCTGTGCGTCCGTGAACATCGGCAGCGTCTTTTCGAGGTTGATGATGTGAATCTTGTTGCGGTGACCGAAAATGAACGGAGCCATCTTCGGGTTCCAGAAGCGCGTCTGGTGACCGAAGTGGACACCCGCTTCCAGCATTTGGCGCATCGTGACTGCCATGTAAATTCTCCACGAGGGTTGGGTCTTAAGCCGGCCGCCGTACCGCCGCGCGAACCCGCCCGAAGGGCGTGAATTCCGCGCGGCCGGCACCCTGGTTGCGCCGGCTTGCGATTCGGCACGTGCAAAACGCCCGTGCCGCAAGCCTTTCACCGCGATGCCGCCCCAAAATGGGGAAAGTTCGGCATTTGGATATCGACTTAGCCAAAGAGTATAGCACGCGGATTTGTCGGCTCTCAAGTCGCGCGGCACTTTCGCTTGCCGCGCGGCAGCGGGCCGGACAATCCGCGAAAACCCGCATCCGGGCGGCCCGCAGGGGCTGCGAGGCCCGCCATAAGGTGCGATAATCCGTCAATTCACCGCATTCCAGGCATACCTCGATGGCTATTACGCTCAAAAACGAACACGATATCGCGGAGATGCGCGTTGCCTGCCGTCTCGCGAGCGAAGTGCTCGACTTCATCACGCCGCACGTCGTCGCGGGCGTCACGACCGCCGAACTCGACCGGCTCTGCCACGAGTTCATGATCAACGAGCAAGGCACGATCCCCGCGCCGCTGAACTACCAGCCGCCCGGCTATCCGCCGTACCCGAAGGCCACCTGCATTTCGGTCAACGACGTGATCTGCCACGGCATTCCCGGCGAGAAGGTGATCAAGAACGGCGACGCGCTGAACATCGACATCACCGTGATCAAGAACGGCTATTTCGGCGACACCAGCCGGATGTTCATCGTCGGCGAGGGTTCGATCCTCGCGAAGCGCCTCGTGCAGACCACCTACGAATGCATGTGGCTGGGCATCGACCAGGTCAAGCCCGGCGCGCACCTCGGCGACATCGGCTACGCGATCCAGAAGCACGCGGAAGCGCAGGGCTACAGCGTCGTGCGCGAATACTGCGGCCACGGCATCGGTACGGTGTTCCACGAGGATCCGCAGGTCGTCCACTACGGCCGTCCGGGCACCGGCATCGAGCTGAAGGCCGGGATGATCTTCACGATCGAGCCGATGATCAACGCCGGCAAGCGCGACATCCGCACGATGCCCGACCAGTGGACGGTCAAGACGCGCGACCGCAGCCTGTCCGCGCAATGGGAGCACACGGTGCTCGTCACCGACACCGGCTACGAAGTGCTGACCGTGTCGGCCGGCACGCCGGCGCGCCCCGTGTTCGCGCAACCGGCCGCCGCCGTCTGAGCGCCGTCGCGCCCGCCCCACCTCCGCACCCGAACGGCCGCCCATGAGCGCTCACGCTGCCCCCTCGCCCGAAGCGCTGTCGCGGCGCGCCGAATTCAAGGCCGCCAAGACGGAGCTGCTCGAGCGCTTTCGCCGCGCGGCGAACGTCGCGTCGCTGATGCACGCGCTGTCGAAACTCACCGACGATGCATTGAAGCGCGTGTGGGACGAATGCGGGCTGCCCGCGTCGCTCGCGCTCGTCGCCGTCGGCGGCTACGGGCGCGGCGAGCTCGCGCCCTATTCCGATGTCGACATCCTCGTGCTGCTGCCCGATGCGCACGACCCGGCGCTCGACGCGCGCATCGAGCGCTTCATCGGGATGGCGTGGGATCTCGGCCTCGAGATCGGCAGCAGCGTGCGTACGGTCGCGCAGTGCATCGAAGAGGCGTCGCAGGACGTCACGGTGCAGACCTCGCTGCTGGAAGCGCGCCGCATCGTCGGCAGCACCGCGCTGTTCGAGCGCTTCACCGTGCGCTATCACGAAGCGCTCGACGCACGCGCGTTCTTCACCGCGAAGGTGCTCGAGATGCGTCAGCGCCACGCGAAGTTCCAGGACACGCCGTACAGCCTCGAACCGAACGTGAAGGAAAGCCCCGGCGGGCTGCGCGACCTGCAGACCATCCTGTGGATCGCGCGCGCGGCCGGCTTCGGCAGCAGTTGGCGCGAACTCGACACGCGCGGCCTCATCACCGACCGCGAAGCGCGCGAGCTGCGCCGCAACGAAGGCTTCCTGAAGACGTTGCGCGCGCGGCTGCACGTGATCGCCGGGCGCCGTCAGGACATGCTCGTGTTCGACCTGCAGACGCAAGCCGCCGAAAGCTTCGGCTACCAGCCGACGCAGGCCAAGCGCGCGAGCGAGCAGCTGATGCGCCGCTACTACTGGTCCGCGAAAGCAGTCACGCAGCTCGCGACGATCCTGATCCAGAACATCGAGGCGCAGCTCTTCCCGGCGACGAGCGGCATCACGCGCGTGCTGTCGGCCGATCGCTTCGTCGAGAAACAGGGGATGCTCGAGATCGTCGACGACGGCGTGTTCGAACGCCATCCCGACGCGATCCTCGAAGCGTTCCTGCTGTACGAAACGACGCGCGGCGTGAAGGGCCTGTCCGCCCGCACGTTGCGTGCGCTGTACAACTCGCGCGAAATCATGAACAACACGTGGCGCCGCGATCCGCGGAACCGCGCCACGTTCATGCGGATCCTGCAGCAACCCGAAGGGATCACGCACGCGTTCCGGCTGATGAACCAGACGAGCGTGCTCGGCCGCTACCTGCTGAATTTCCGCCGCATCGTCGGGCAGATGCAGCACGACCTGTACCACGTGTACACGGTCGACCAGCACATCCTGATGGTGCTGCGCAACATCCGCCGCTTCGCGGTGGCCGAGCATGCGCACGAATATCCGTTCTGCAGCCAGCTGATCGGCAACTTCGAGCGCCCGTGGGTGCTGTATGTCGCGGCGCTGTTCCACGACATCGCGAAAGGCCGCGGCGGCGATCACTCGACGCTCGGCATGGCCGACGCGCGGCGCTTCTGCCGCGAGCACGGCATCGCCGGCGACGATGCCGCGCTGATCGTGTGGCTCGTCCAGCATCACCTGACGATGAGCCAGGTCGCGCAAAAACAGGACACGAGCGACCCCGACGTCATCAAGCGCTTCGCCGAGGTCGTCGGCAACGAACGGTATCTCACCGCGCTGTACCTGCTGACCGTCGCCGATATCCGCGGCACGAGCCCGAAGGTGTGGAACACGTGGAAGGGCAAGCTGCTCGAGGATCTCTACCGCATCACGCTCGCGGTGCTCGGCGGCGCGAATCCCGACGCGCATTCGGAGCTGAAGTCGCGGCAGGAGCAGGCGCTCGCGCTGCTGCGCCTGGAAACCGTGCCCGAGGATGCGCACCGCGCCTTGTGGGATCAGCTCGACGTCGGCTTCTTCCTGCGTCACGACGCGGCCGACATCGCATGGCAGACGCGCGTGCTGTACCGGCACGTGAACGCCGAAACCGCGATCGTCCGCGCGCGGCCGTCGCCGATCGGCGACGCGCTGCAGGTGCTCGTGTACGTGAAGGACCGCCCCGACCTGTTCGCGGGCATTTGCGCGTATTTCGACCGTAACGGGCTGTCGGTGCTCGATGCGCGCGTCAGCACGACGCGGCACGGCTATGCGCTCGACAACTTCATCGTCACGCAGACCGAACGCGACGTGCGCTATCGCGACATCGCGAATCTCGTCGAACAGCAGCTCGCGACGCGGCTCGCCGAAACCGCACCGCTGCCGGAGCCGTCGAAGGGTCGCCTGTCGAGGCTGTCCCGGACGTTTCCGATCACGCCGCGCGTCGACCTGCGGGCCGACGAGCGCGGTCAGTACTACATCCTGTCCGTGTCGGCCAACGACCGGCCGGGCCTTCTCTATTCGATCGCGCGCGTACTCGCCGAACATCGGATCGGCGTCCATGCGGCGCGGATCAATACGCTCGGCGAGCGCGTCGAAGACATCTTCCTGCTCGCGGGCGCCGGCCTGTCCGACAATCGCCTGCAGATCCAGCTCGAAACCGAATTGCTGCGCGCGATCGCAGTCTGAATGAATCCCAGCGTTTATGCGCACCAAATTAACCGTCAAGAATCCGAAGCCGGCGTCGCCGACTCGCGCCCCTGTCCGCTCCGGCAGCCTCGTCGCCCGCAAGGCGGTGCGCCCCGCTGCGCCGCCCGCCGCAGACAAGCCGGCCCGCCCGAAGAAGGCGCCTGCGGCAGCCGCCGGCGAACGCTCGTTCAAGCCGCGTGGCGCCGCAGGCGCCGAACGCGCGGGTGCGGATCGCGCACCGGCCCAGCGTGCGCCGCGTGACGGCGGTGCCGAACGCGGCCCGCGCGCCCCGTATCGCGACAACGCAGCCGGCGAAGGCGCGAAGCGTGGTTTCGGCGATCGCCGCACGTCGTCCGATCGCCCGCCGCGCCGCAACGATGACGATGCACGGCCGCGTCGTGCGGGTGCCGACGAAGGCAAGCGCCCGTCCTACCGCGACAACGCAGCCGGCGAAGGCGCGAAGCGCAGCTTCGGCGATCGCCGCACGTCGTCGGATCGCCCGCCGCGCCGCAGCGACGACGATGCACGTCCGCGTCGTGCGGGTGCCGACGAAGGCAAACGCCCGCCCTACCGCGACAACGCAGCCGGCGAAGGCACGAAGCGCAGCTTCGGCGATCGCCGCACGTCGTCCGATCGCCCGCCGCGCCGCAGCGACGACGCTGCACGGCCGCGCCGTGCCGGCAGCGACGAAGGCAAACGCCCGTCCTACCGCGACAACGCGGCCGGCGAAGGCGCGAAGCGCAGCTTCGGCGACCGTCGCACGTCGTCGGATCGTCCGCCGCGCCGCAGCGACGACGATGCGCGTCCCCGCCGCGCAGCAGGCGCTGAAGACAACAAACGTCCGTCCTATCGCGACAAGGCGGCCGGCGAAGGCGCGAAACGCAGCTTCGGCGACCGCCCGACCCGCCCCGCGCGCGACGGCGAGCGCCGTTCGTTCGGCGCGGTGAAGACCGCACAACCCGTCAAGCGCGCGGCGGCCGACGTCGACTACGGCGACGAAACGGGCCTGATGCGCCTGTCGAAGCGGATGTCCGAACTCGGCATGTGCTCGCGCCGCGAAGCCGACGAATGGATCGAAAAGGGCTGGGTGCTCGTCGACGGCGAACGCATCGACACGCTCGGCACCAAGGTGCGCGCCGACCAGAAGATCGAAATCGACGAGCGCGCGAGCGCGGCACAGGCCGCGCAGGTGACGATCCTGCTGCACAAGCCGGTCGGCTACGTGTCGGGCCAGGCGGAAGACGGCTACGAGCCGGCGGCCGTGCTGATCACGCGCGCGAACCGCTGGAGCGGCGACCATTCGCCGGTGCGCTTCTCGCCGCAGCACCTGCATGCGCTCGCACCGGCCGGCCGTCTCGACATCGACTCCACCGGCCTGCTCGTGCTGACGCAGAACGGCGTGATCGCGAAGCAACTGATCGGCGAGCAGTCGGACATCGACAAGGAATACCTGGTGCGCGTGCGCTTCGGCGAACGACTGATCGACATCGACCAGCACTTCCCCGCGGAATCGCTCGCGAAGCTGCGCCACGGTCTCGAGCTCGACGGCGTCGCGCTGAAGCCCGCGCAGGTGAGCTGGCAGAACGGCGAGCAGTTGCGGTTCGTGCTGCGCGAAGGCAAGAAGCGCCAGATTCGCCGCATGTGCGAACTGGTCGGCCTCGACGTGATCGGCCTGAAGCGCGTGCGGATGGGCCGCGTGATGCTCGGCGCGCTTCCGCAAGGCCAATGGCGCTACCTGTCCGCCGACGAGACGTTCTGACCTCGGGCACGTAACGTGCGCCCGCCAAGAAAAAACCCGCTCGCGCGGGTTTTTTCTTTTCCGGGAAGCGCGGCCGATCAGTCGTCGTCGGCCGGATCGAGCCCCGGGAACAACACCTCGGTGAAGCCGAAGCGCGTGAAGTCGGTAATCCGCATCGGATACAGCTTGCCGATCAGGTGATCGTATTCGTGCTGGACCACGCGCGCGTGGAACCCCTCGGCGACACGATCGATCTTCTCGCCGAACTGGTCGAAGCCGCTGTAGCGCACCTTCGCGTAGCGGCTGACGACGCCGCGCATGCCCGGCACCGACAGGCAGCCTTCCCAGCCCTCTTCCATGTCCGGCGGCATGTACTCGATCTTCGGGTTGATCAGCACGGTCTCGGGCACCGGCGGCGCATCCGGGTAGCGGTTGTTGTTGCCGAAGCCGAAGATGATGATCTGCAGCCCGATGCCGATCTGCGGCGCGGCCAGCCCGGCGCCGTTCGCATGGTGCATCGTCTCGAACATGTCCGCGACGATCTCGTGCAGCTCGGCCGTATCGAACCGCTCGACCGGCTGCGCGATTTCGAGCAGGCGCGGATCGCCCATCTTCAGGATCTCGCGAATCATGGCGTATTGCCCTCCAGGAGTTGGTGCAGACCGTCTTCGTCCAGCACGGGGATGCCGAGTTCCTCGGCCTTCGCGAGCTTGCTGCCGGCTTCGGCGCCCGCGACCACGTAGTCCGTCTTCTTCGATACCGAACCGGCCACCTTGGCGCCCGCCGCTTCGAGCATCTCCTTCGCCGCATCGCGCGTGAGATTCGGCAGCGTGCCCGTCAACACGACGGTCTTGCCGGCGAGCACGCCCTGCGGCGCCTTCGGCGCGGGCGGCCCTTCCGGCCACGTGACCTTGCCGGGTGCGCGCAGTTGCTCGATCACCGTGCGGTTGTGCTCTTCCGCGAAGAACTGGTGAATCGACTCGGCGACGATCGGCCCGACGTCGTTGACTTCGAGCAGTTCCTCGATCGACGCGTCCATGATCGGCGTCAGCGAGCCGAAATGCTTCGCGAGATCCTTCGCGGTCGATTCGCCGACATGGCGAATGCCGAGCCCGTAGATGAAGCGCGCGAGCGTCGTATGCTTCGCCTTCTCGAGCGAGTCGAGCAGGTTCTGCGCGGACTTCTCGGCGAACCGGTCGAGTTCGGCCAGCGTCGCGAAGCCGAGATTGAACAGGTCGGCCGGCGTACGCACCAGATTCAGCTCGACGAGCTGGTCGATGATCTTCTCGCCGAGGCCGTCGATATCGAGCGCGCGGCGCTGCGCGAAATGCCACAGCGCCTGCTTGCGCTGCGCCGGGCAGAACAGCCCGCCCGTGCAGCGCGCGATCGCCTCGTCCGGCAGGCGCTCGATCTTCGAGCCGCACACCGGGCATTCGGTCGGCATCACGAACTCGGCCGCATCCGCCGGGCGCCGGTCGAGCAGCGCGCCGACGACTTCCGGAATCACGTCGCCCGCGCGGCGCACGATCACGGTGTCGCCGATCCGGATGTCCTTGCGGCGCACTTCGTCCTCGTTGTGCAGCGTCGCGTTGGTCACGGTCGCGCCGCCGACGAACACCGGCTCGAGACGCGCGACCGGCGTGATCGCGCCGGTACGGCCGACCTGCACGTCGATCGCGACGAGCTTCGTCAGCGCTTCCTGCGCGGGAAACTTGTGCGCGAGCGCGAAGCGCGGCGCACGCGACACGAAGCCGAGCCGCTCCTGCTCGTCGCGCCGGTTGACCTTGTAGACGACGCCGTCGATGTCGTACGGCAGCGCATCGCGCTTCTCGCCGACCTTGCGGAAGAAGCCGAGCAGGCCTTCGGCGCCGTGCACGACCGCGCGCTCGCGGTTCACCGGCAGGCCGAACGCCTCGTACCAGTCGAGCAGCGCGCTGTGCGTGTCGGGCATCGGCATGCCGTCGAGCACGCCGATCCCGTACGCGAAGAACGACAGCGGACGCTGCGCGGTGATCTTCGGGTCGAGCTGACGCAGGCTGCCCGCCGCCGCGTTGCGCGGGTTCGCGAATTCGCGCTGCTCGGCCGCGCGTTGACGTTCGTTCAGGCGTGCGAAATCGCGCTTGAACATCAGCACCTCGCCGCGCACATCGAGCACGGCCGGCACGTGCTTGCCCTTCAGCTTCAGCGGAATCGAGCGGATCGTGCGCACGTTCTCGGTCACGTCCTCGCCCGTCGTCCCGTCGCCGCGCGTCGATGCCTGCACGAACACGCCGCGCTCGTAGCGCAGCGAAATCGCGAGGCCGTCGAACTTCAGTTCGCACGCGTATTCGACAGGGTCCGTCACCGAGCCGGCGAGATCGGTCGTCTTGGCCAGCGCGTCGGCGACGCGCTTGTCGAACGCGACGATGTCCTCGTCGGCGAAACCGTTGTTCAGCGACAGCATCGGCGCATCGTGCACGACCGGCCTGAAGCCGCCGGCCGCTTCGCCGCCGACGCGCTGCGTCGGCGAATCGGGCGTCACGAGTTCGGGATGGTCGGTCTCGAGCTGCTGCAGCTCGCGGAACAGCCGGTCGTATTCGGCGTCGGGCAGATCCGGCTGGTCGAGCACGTAATAGGCGTAGTTCGCCCGCTCGAGTTGGTCGCGCAGCCACGCGGCGCGCGCATCGGGCTGACTGGCTGGCGGTTCGGCTTGGGTTCGGGCCATGCTGGCGGCAGATTCGTTCTGAAAAATCGGATACCCGATTATCTCAGTTTGACGCCGCGGCGGGGCACGCAATGCGGGCCGGATGACGTGCTGCGGCGCACACGAAACGGTGTGCGCCGCAGCGGCGAACGACGGCGCCGCAGCTCGCCGTCCGCGCCGTCGCGTTACTGGCTGAAGAGGCGCCGCGTGACCGGCGAACCGGCCGGGATGCCGGCTTCCTCGAGCTTCGCGTACAGCTTCATCAGTTGCTGCTCGATCGCGAGCAGCGTCGACTCGGGCAGCGGCCGGCGCGAATCGTCGACGACGCGTGCGCCGATCCGCTCGGACAGCGATTTCGCGTAATCGCACATCAGCCGGAACGGCAGGATGTCCTCTTCGGCCACCGGCACGTCGAGCACCAGCGTGATCCTGTTGCCGCCCTTGTACGTCAGGTCGTCGCGCAGGAAGTTCGTATCGCCGAACTGCAGCATGAACACCGGGTTCTGCTTCGCGTCGAGCTTCACGAAGCGCGTGCCGTCGCGCGACAGCAGCAGCCCGTCCTGGGAAGCGACCGCCTGCACGTAGTTCGCGGACCACGGCGCGCCGTCCGACATCACGTTGATCGACAGCTGTGCGTCGCACTGCGCGGCAAACGCGTCGAGCTCGCGCGCCATCGCGACCGTTTCCATCATGTCCGGGAATTCCGGCGCGCCGTCGATCGCGTCGGCGAACTGCTGGACGCCCGTCACGAATTCGGAGAATTCGAGCTCGTTCAGCGCGCCGCTGCGGTTCGCGAGCTGCGCGGCCGCGCGCAGCTCTTCATAGCGCACGCCGTTCTGCAACAGCTCCCACTGGCCGCCTTCCGGCTTGCCTTCGATATGCACGGGCTTGCTGCCCGCGCGGCGCAGCCGCTGCGCGGCCGGCAGGATCTTGTCGCCCGGCAGCGGACCGGTGAGGCGGATCGGCACGATGCAGTCGATCCGGCGGTCGACGATCGCGGGCGGCGCCGACGAGACCGTCGTCGCGGCCGGCATCACCGGTTCGGTCGGCTCGGCCGATTCGGCCGCCGCTTCGCGTGCGGCGGCGGGCACGGCTTCTTCACCGGCAGTCGGTTCGGTCGATTCGGACGACGTGTCGACGCCCGTCGCCTCGGCCTGCAGGTCGGCCGGCATATCGGCCGGCGCCGCACCGCCGGCGGCCCCGCCGAACGTCGGCTCGACGCGCGCGGCGTCGGCCGCGGTCGCCGTCGCGATCGGTGCCGCGGGTTCGCGGCGCACCGGCTGACGCACCGGTTCGATGAACGGCAACTCTTCGTCGCGCTCGGGGCGGTTCATCGCCTCGGTCGCTTCCTCCGGCATCGGGCGCGGCATCCTGCGCCGCACTTTCGCGCCCTGCCATGCGTTGTAGACCACGACGCCGCCCACCACGACGGCGCCCGCGCCGATCAAACCGAGTGTCAACTCGTCCATGCACGCTCCATCAGCAATTCTTTTTCGTCGGGACCGCGAACGGGCGCCCATGCGCCGCGCGAACGCGGTCCGGTTTCGTCAAACGTCAATTCTGGGCAAAACCCGCGGCGGTTTCCATGTCCACCGCAACGATCCGCGACACGCCCTGCTCCTGCATCGTCACGCCGATCAGTTGCTGCGCCATTTCCATCGCGATCTTGTTGTGCGAAATGAACAGGAACTGCGTCTTGTCGGACATCGCGCGCACGAGATTCGCGAAACGCTCTGTGTTCGCGTCGTCCAGCGGCGCGTCGACCTCGTCGAGCAGACAGAACGGCGCCGGGTTCAGCTGGAACATCGCGAACACCAGCGCGGTCGCGGTCAGCGCCTTCTCGCCGCCCGACAGCAGGTGAATCGTCGCGTTCTTCTTGCCGGGCGGCTGCGCCATCACCTGCACGCCGGCATCGAGAATCTCGTCGCCCGTCATGATCAGCTTCGCCTGGCCGCCGCCGAACAGGCGCGGGAACAGGTCGCTGAAATGACGGTTGACCTCGTCGAAGGTGCCCTGCAGCAGCGTGCGGGTTTCCTGGTCGATCTTGTGGATCGCGTCCTCGAGCGTCGTGATCGCGTCGATCAGGTCGGCCGATTGCGCATCGAGGAACACCTTGCGCTCGCTCGCGGCCTTCAGCTCGTCGAGCGCGGCCATGTTGACCGGGCCGAGCGCATTGATCGCGTTGTTCAGGCGCGTGACTTCGCCCTGCAGGTACGACGGCTTCAGGTCCGGCGTCAGCTTCGCGGCCAGCGCGGCCTCGTCGACCTCGGCGGCCGCGAGCTGTTCGGCGAACTGCTCGACGGACAGGCGCGCGGCCTGCTCCTTCAACTGCAGCTCGGTGATGCGGTCGCGCAGCGGCTGCAGCGAACGCTCGGCGACGAGCCGCTGCTCGTCCGACGCGCGCAGCTTCGCGGTCAGGTCGTCGAGCTCGATCCGCGCGGCCTGCAGCGCCTCTTCCTTCACCGCACGAATCTCGAGCGCGTCCTGCAGGCCGGTGTGCGCGGTCTGCTCGTTGATCGTCTCGAGTTCGGCGCGCGCGTCCTCCAGCGACGCGGCGACGCGCTCGCTCTGCTCGTGCGCCACCTGGATCGTGCGCTTGAGTTCGTCGATCCGCGTCACCGCGTTGCGTGCGGCGAAGCGCGCGTCGTTCGCGCCGCGCTCCAGGTCGCGCGCTTCCTGACGCGCCTGCGTCAGCGATTCGTCGAGCGACTCGAATGCGAGCTGATTGTCCTCGAAGCGCGCCTGCAGTTCCGCGAGCTCGCCGTCGAAGCGCTCGAAATTCGCTTCCGACTCCGCGCGCAGCGCACGCTGCTCTTCGATCTGCGCGCCGATTTCCTCGAGTTCCTCGCGAATCTGCGTGCTGCGCTGCGTATAGCGTTCGTGCGCCTGCGCGAGCTTCAGCACGTCCATCTGCAGCGCATGCACGCGCTGCGTCGCACGCTCGGCTTGCGCGCGCACGTCGCCGAGCGCCTGCGTGGCCTGCGTGTGCGCGGCTTCCGCACGCACGGCAGCCGTGCGCGCCTCGTCGGCGAGCAGCGCCTGCGCACGCACCTGGCGCGCCAGGTTTTCGATTTCCTGCTGGCGGGCCAGCATCCCGGCCTGCTCCGAATCGGCGGCGTACAACTGCACGCCGACGCGCGTGACGATATGGCCGGCCTTGACGACGAACGCGCCGCCTGCCGGCAGCTGCGCGCGCGTCGCGAGCGCCTGCGCGACGTCGTCGGCGACATAGACGTTGCCGAGCCAGTCGTTCAGCACCGCGCGGATGCCCGCGTCGTCGATGCGCACGAGCGACAGCACCGGCCGCAGCCCGGCCACTGCGGCGGGCGGCTCGCCGGCCGCGGGCGGCGCGTAGAACGCGAGCTTCGCGGGCGGCGCATCGGTCGCGAATGCCTTCACCCAGTCGAGATTCGATACTTCGAGCGCGGCGAGACGCTCGCGCAGCACGGCCTCGAGCGCCGCTTCCCAGCCGGCCTCGACGTGCAGCTTCTTCCACAGACGCGGCAGCGCGCCGAGCTCGTGCTTGTCGAGCCACGGCTGGATCTTGCCTTCGGTCTGCACGTTCTCCTGCAGCTGCTTGAGCGCGGCGAGCCGCGCCTCGAGCTGGTGGATCTGCGCGCTCTCGGCCTGCACGCGCTCCTGCGCGGCACGGCGCTCGCCGTCGAGGCGCGGCAGCGCCTCCTGCGCATCGCTCAGACGTGCCTGCGCTTGCGCGAGGATCTCTTCCTGCTCGGCAAGCTGCATGCGCAACTCCTCGAGCTGTGCTTCATCGGGCGCATCCAGCCCGCCCGCCTCGGCCTTCAGGCGCTCGTGGCGCTGCTGAAGCTGCTGGAGCTGCTGGTCGGCGTTGCGCTGGTGCGCGGCTTCGAGCTTCAGCGACTGCTCGGTCTGCGCGATCCGCGCGCGCTCGTCGTTGAGCTGCGCCTGCGCGTCGCGCCACTTCGCTTCGAGCGCCGGCAGCGCATCGTGCTTCGCGGCCGCGTTGTCTTCGGCGAGCGCGGCCTTCTCGTCGGCCATCGCGCGCGCCTCTTCGGCTTCCTCGAGTTCGTCCTGCGACTTCTCGGCCTGCGCGCGCCACTGCTCGCGCTGCGCATTCAGCGCGGCGATCTGCGCCTGCACGC
Source organism: Burkholderia sp. MSMB1826 (assembly GCF_001526325.1). Lineage (NCBI taxonomy): Bacteria > Pseudomonadati > Pseudomonadota > Betaproteobacteria > Burkholderiales > Burkholderiaceae > Burkholderia > Burkholderia sp. MSMB1826. The sequence goes on along the minus strand of NZ_LOYN01000018.1, from coordinate 52,257 downwards.
GATTGCGCGATTCGACGATGAACTTGATCTCGGCTTCGAGGCGGCTCACCTCGGCGTTCGCTTCGTAGAGCGCGCCCTGCGCGCCCTGCATCGCGTCGCTCGCCGAGTAGTGCGCGACGCGCAGCGTCTCGAGCTGCGCCTCGACTTCGCGCAGCTTCGCCGTCTGTGCTTCGAGGTCGATCTGCGCCTGTTCGATCGCGCGCTGCTGCTTCTGCTGCTCGCCGGCGGCCTCGTTCTTGCGCAGCAGCCACAGCAGGCGCTGCTTCTCCTCGCCGTCGGCGACGAGTTCCTTGTACTTGGTCGCGACCACCGCCTGCGCCTCGAGCTTCTCGAGGTTCGCGCCGAGTTCGCGCACGATGTCCTCGACGCGCGTCAGGTTCTCGCGCGTGTCGTGCAGGCGGTTCTCGGTTTCGCGGCGGCGTTCCTTGTACTTCGACACGCCGGCGGCTTCCTCGAGGAACACGCGCAGCTCTTCCGGCTTCGCCTCGATGATCCGCGCGATCATGCCCTGCCCGATGATCGCGTACGCACGCGGCCCGAGGCCGGTGCCGAGGAAGATGTCCTGGATGTCGCGGCGGCGCGCCGGCAGGTTGTTGATGTAGTAGCTCGACGTGCCGTCGCGCGTCAGCACGCGCTTGACGGCGATCTCGCCGTACTGGCCCCACTGCCCGGCCGCGCGGCCGTCGGAGTTGTCAAAGATCAGTTCGACGCTGGCCCGGCTGCCGGGCTTGCGGGCGGTCGAACCGTTGAAGATCACGTCCTGCATCGATTCGCCGCGCAGCTCGGACGCGCGCGACTCGCCGAGCACCCAGCGCACGGCATCGATGATGTTGGACTTGCCGCATCCGTTCGGGCCGACCACGCCGACGAGCTGGCCCGGAACCTGGAAATGCGTGGGATCGACGAAGGATTTGAAGCCAGCGAGTTTGATCGAGCTCAGACGCACGGCGGTATCGGATGTGAAGAAGGTGTGAAACGGACGGGGCCGCCCGGCGCGGGGCCGGAGAGCCCCTGCGCGCCACGCGCCCCGGAATTCAAAAACGGGGCCGCGCGCATCCAGCGTTGGGCCCCGCAAACGGCTTCCATCATACCATCGCGCGTGCGCCGTCCCGACCGTCGCCGGGTTTGTCCGGTGCCGGCGCGGCGCGATGGACCCGGCTCGACAGCAGCGTCGCCAGCACGATGCACGCGCCGCCCGCCCACTCGCGCGCGCTCGGCAGCTCGTTCGCGAACACCCATGCCGACAGCGCGGTGATCACGATCTCGAACAGCATGATGATCGACGCGCGGTTCGCCGGCACGCGCGCGAGGCCGTACTGGACGAGCAGGTTGTTCGACGCCATCGTCACGCCGATCGCCGCGACGATCAGCGCGGCCACGCCCAGCTGAGCGCTCGCCGGCGCGGCCGGCAACCCTTCGAACAGCGACGCGATCGCGCCGAACACGGCCGCGCCGCCGAACAGCGTCGCGGTGCGCATTTCGGCGCGCGTGTCGGGCAGCTCGCGGCTCGCCTTGATCACCAGCACGTTGCTCATCGCGAAGCTCAGCCCGGCCGCGAGACCCGCCCATTCGGCCGGGTTGGCCGGCAGCGGCAAGCCGAGCGCCGGCGACCACAGCATCAGCATCGCGCCGCCGATCGACAGCGCAGCCAGCCCTGCGCCCGCCCAGGTCAGCCGTTCGCGCAGCAGGAAGTGCGCGTAGATCGCGGTCCAGGCCGGCGTCAGGTAGAACAGCAGCATCACCCGCAACACTTCGCCGTGGATCGTGCCCCATACGAACCCGAGGTTCGTCACGCCGGCCGTCACCGCGATGCCCGGCAGCACCCAGTGCCAGCGCAGCGTCGCGATCGTGCGGTGCCGCGCGACGATCACGAACAGGAACGCGACGAGGCTCGTCAGCGCGCTCGCGAGTGTGCCCGTCACGCCGAGCGACGCGAGGATCCGCAGCGGATACCAGATCAGGCCCCATACCGACGCGCCGATCAGGATGGCCAGCGTCGGCAGGCTGCCGCGTACCGCGTTGTTCATTTGATTCGATACCCTTTATTCGACCGGCCCGGCCGCCGTGCCGGCAGGCCGTGACCGCATTTCGTCACGTTATAATCGTCCGCTGCGACCCGCGCGCCCGCCGCGCCCGTTCGCAGCCGCGCGGCGCGCCCGCCGCTTCTTTCGCTCCAACCGGCCGCGATGGCCGCTTCGCCCGTGAACCCTCGACTCGACTCGCTCCAGCCCTATCCCTTCGAAAAGCTGCGCGCCCTGTTCAAGGACGTGACGCCTTCCGGCGACCTCAAACCCATCAGCTTCGGCATCGGCGAGCCCAAACACGCGACGCCGGCGCTGATCCGCGAAGCCGTGGTGGCCGCGCTCGACGGCCTCGCGTCGTACCCGGCCACGGCCGGCTCGGACGCGCTGCGCACGTCGATCGCGCGCTGGCTCGAGCGCCGCTACGGGCTACCGGCGATCGATCCGGCCACGCAGGTGCTGCCGGTGTCGGGCTCGCGCGAGGCGCTGTTCTCGCTCGCGCAGACCGTGATCGACGCAAGCCCGCGCGCCGACGGCAAGAAAGCGATCGTACTCTGTCCGAATCCCTTCTATCAAATTTACGAAGGCGCGGCGCTGCTGGCCGGTGCCGAACCCTATTTCGCGAACAGCGACCCGGCGCGCAACTTCGCGTGCGACTACGCGGCCGTGCCCGACGAAGTGTGGGCGCGTACGCAGTTGCTGTACGTGTGCTCGCCCGGCAACCCGACGGGCGCCGTGCTGACGCTCGACGACTGGCGCGAGCTGTTCGCGCTGTCGGACCGCCACGGCTTCGTGATCGCGTCCGACGAGTGCTATTCGGAAATCTATTTCGACGAAGCGGCGCCGCCGCTCGGCGGCCTGGAGGCCGCGCACCGCCTCGGCCGCGGCTTCGAGCGGCTCGTGATGCTGTCGAGCCTGTCGAAGCGCTCGAACATGCCGGGCATGCGCTCGGGCTTCGTCGCCGGCGACGCCGCGCTGCTCAAGCAATTCCTGCTGTACCGCACGTACCACGGCGCCGCGCTGTCGCCGGTCTGGCAGCACGCGAGCATCGCCGCGTGGAACGACGAGGCGCACGTGCGCGAGAACCGCGCGCTGTACCTGCAGAAGTTCGACACGGTCACGCCGATGCTCGCCGACGTGATCGACGTGAAGCTGCCCGACGCCGCGTTCTACCTGTGGGCCAACGTCGCGCGCACCGGCCTGTCGGACACCGAGTTCGCCCGCCGCCTGTACGCCGACTATAATGTGACGGTTCTGCCCGGCTCGTACCTGGCGCGCGATGCGCACGGCACCAACCCGGGCCGCGATTTCATCCGGATCGCGCTCGTCGCGGGCACCCCCGAATGCGTCGAGGGCGCGCAACGCATCGTCGATTTCTGCCGCTCCCTCGCGCGGTAATCGTCCATCCCGATCAATTCCATCCATCTCCTGCGAAAACGAACATGTCGCAACAACTTCAGCAAATCATCGATACCGCCTGGGAAAACCGCGCCGAGCTGTCGCCGAAGGCCGCGCCCGCCGACGTCCGCGAAGCCGTCGCTCACGCGATCGAGCAGCTCGACAAGGGCGCACTGCGCGTCGCCGAGAAAATCGACGGCAACTGGACCGTGCACCAGTGGCTGAAGAAGGCCGTGCTGCTGTCGTTCCGCCTGGAGGACAACGCGCCGATGCCGGCCGGCGGCTATTCGCAGTTCTACGACAAGGTGCCGTCGAAGTTCGCGAACTACACGGCCGAAGATTTCGCCGCGGGCGGCTTCCGCGTCGTCCCGCCGGCGATTGCGCGCCGCGGCTCGTTCATCGCGAAGAACGTCGTGCTGATGCCGTCGTACACCAACATCGGCGCCTACGTCGACGAAGGCACGATGGTCGACACGTGGGCGACGGTCGGTTCGTGCGCGCAGATCGGCAAGAACGTGCACCTGTCGGGCGGCGTCGGCATCGGCGGCGTGCTCGAGCCGCTGCAGGCGAACCCGGTCATCATCGAAGACAACTGCTTCATCGGCGCGCGCTCGGAAGTCGTCGAAGGCGTGATCGTCGAGGAAAACTCGGTGATCTCGATGGGCGTGTACCTCGGCCAGAGCACGAAGATCTACGACCGCGAGACGGGCGAAGTGAGCTACGGCCGCATCCCGGCCGGCTCGGTCGTCGTCGCCGGCAACCTGCCGTCGAAGGACGGCTCGCACAGCCTGTACTGCGCGGTGATCGTGAAGAAGGTCGACGCGAAGACGCGTGCGAAGGTCGGCCTGAACGAGCTGCTGCGAGGCGACTGATGGCGAAGCCGCACACCGTGGTCGTCTACGGCATTCCGAACTGCGACACCGTGAAGAAGGCCCGTGTGTGGCTCGACGATCACGGCGTCGAATTCGAGTTCCACGATTTCAAGAAGCTCGGCGTCAGCGCGCCGCTGATCGAAGACTGGCTGAAGGACGTGTCGCTCGACGCGCTCGTGAACAAGCGCGGCACCACGTGGCGCGGCCTGGACGACGCGATGAAGGCCGCCGCCGAAACGAAGACCGGCGCGGTCGCGCTGATGATCCACAAGCCGTCGGTCATCAAGCGCCCCGTGCTCGTCGTCAACGGTCGCGTGAAATCGCTCGGCTTCGCGGCCGATCAATACGCGGCGCTGTTTGCCGCATAGGGCCACCCGCGCGGCGCTCGCGGGCGCCGCCCGACGCCCTGTCGCTGCCGGCCACCGCGCCGGCATTTTTTATCGAAAGTGGTCCGAACCATGTCCGCCACCCTAGCCCTTACCGAACAACTGATCGCCCGCGCGTCCGTGACGCCCGACGACCAGCATTGCCAGCAGATCATGACCGAGCGCCTCGCCGCGCTCGGCTTCGAATGCGAGACCATCGCGTCGCACGGCGTGACCAACCTGTGGGCCGTCAAGCGCGGCGCCGACGGCCGCGACGGCAAGCTGCTCGCATTCGCGGGCCACACCGACGTCGTGCCGACCGGCCCGCTCGAACAGTGGACCTCGCCGCCGTTCATCCCCGCCCATCGCGACGGCAAGCTGTACGGCCGCGGCGCGGCCGACATGAAGACGTCGCTCGCGGCATTCGTCGTCGCATCCGAGGAATTCGTCGCGGCCCATCCCGGCCACCGCGGCGCGATCGCGTTCCTGATCACGAGCGACGAGGAAGGCCCGGCCACCGACGGCACCGTGAAGGTCGTCGAACTGCTGCAGGAGCGCGGCGAGCGGCTCGACTACTGCATCGTCGGCGAGCCGACGTCGAGCGCCGAGCTCGGCGACGTCGTCAAGAACGGCCGCCGCGGATCGATGTCCGGCGAACTCGTCGTCAAGGGCGTGCAAGGCCACATCGCGTATCCGCACCTCGCGAAGAACCCGATCCATCTGCTCGCACCGGCGCTCGCCGAGCTCGCGGCCGAACAGTGGGACGCAGGCAACGAATACTTCCCGCCGACCACCTGGCAGGTGTCGAACCTGCACGCCGGCACCGGCGCGACCAACGTGATCCCCGGCCACGCCGACCTGCTGTTCAACTTCCGCTTCTCGACCGCGAGCACGGTCGAGGGCCTGCAGGCCCGCGTGCACGCGATCCTCGACAAGCACGGCCTCGAATACACGCTGAAGTGGTCGGTGAGCGGCCTGCCGTTCCTCACGCCGCGCGGCGAACTCTCGGGCGCGCTGGAAAACGCGATCCGCACCGAGACCGGCATCACGACCGAGCTGTCGACGACGGGCGGCACGTCGGACGGCCGCTTCATCGCGCGCATCTGCCCGCAGGTGATCGAGTTCGGCCCGCCGAACGGCAGCATCCACAAGATCGACGAGCATATCGAAGTGCGCTTCGTCGACCCGCTGAAGAACGTGTACCGACGCGTGCTCGAACAACTGATCGCCTGACGGAGCCTCGCATGACGACACCTTTCGCCACCATCCGCGACCTGCTGCGCTACGCGGTCACGCGCTTCTCGAAAGCGAAGCTCGCGTTCGGCCACGGCTCCGACAATGCGTACGACGAAGCGGCCTACCTCGTGCTGCATACGCTCGACCTGCCGCTCGACACGCTCGAGCCGTTCCTCGACGCGCGCCTGCTGCCCGACGAAATCGCGGCCGTGCTCGCGGTGATCGAACGACGCGCGACCGACCGCGTGCCGGCCGCCTACCTCACGCACGAAGCGTGGATGCACGGCCACCGCTTCTACGTCGACGAACGCGTGATCGTGCCGCGCTCGTTCATCGGCGAGCTGCTCGACGACGGGCTGCAGCCGTATGTCGCCGATCCCGAGCAGGTCGGCGCGGTGCTCGAACTGTGCACCGGCTCCGGCTGCCTCGCGATCCTCGCGGCGAGCGCGTTCCCGAACGCCGAGATCGACGCGGTCGACCTGTCGGACAAGGCGCTCGAAGTCGCGGAGATCAACGTGCGCGACTACGGTCTCGAAGACCGCATCGGGCTGCACCGCGGCGACCTCTATGCCCCGCTGCCCGCGTTCCGCACCGATCCCGACTCGCGCTACGACGTGATCCTGACGAATCCGCCGTACGTGAACGCAGCGTCGATGGCCGCGCTGCCGCCCGAATACCGGCACGAGCCGGAGATGGCGCTCGCCGGCGGCGACGACGGGATGGACATCGTGCGACGCATCGTCGCCGAAGCGCACCGCTGGCTGCATGACGACGGCGTGCTCGTCGTCGAGATCGGCAACGAGCGCGAGCACGTCGAAGCGGCGTTCGGCGGCCTCGAGCTCACGTGGCTGCCCACCAGCGCGGGCGACGACGCCGTGTTCCTGATCCAGGCATCGGACCTGCCGCGCAAGGCCTGAGCGTTTCCGGCCCGCCCACCGTGCGGCGCACCGTTGCGCCGCACGGTTGGGTAAGATGCGCGGAGGCGGCCACCCGGCCGCACGACCTCCGGAATCGACTCCGGAGTCCCCTCGGGAGTCCTTTACGCGCCCATGACCCTCGACTGGCTACATCTCGGCACCCTGATCCTGACCATCCACGTGCTCGGGATCGTCGCGGCGTGCCACGCAATCATGAACACGCGCACGTCGCAAGGCGCGATCGCATGGGCCGTCTCGCTCACGGCCATGCCGTACCTGACGCTCGTTCCGTACCTGTTCCTCGGCCGCAGCAAATTCTCCGGCTACGTCGACGCCCGACGCCACGAGCTGGACATGTTGCGCACGCACACACCGCGCGCGCCGTGGCGCACCACCGACGCGACCGACGGGCCGGCCGCCGACGCGCTCGGCCAGGCCGCCGTGCTCGCGCTCACGCGGCTCGGCGGCATGCCGTTCCTCGGCGGCAATTCGGTGCGCACGCTCGTGAACGGCGACGCGACGTTCTCGGCCATCCTGTCGGCGATCGACGCCGCGCGCGACTACGTGCTCGTCCAGTTCTTCATCGTGCGCGACGATGCGCTCGGCCGGATGCTGCGCGACTCGCTGCTCGCGCGCGCGGCCGCCGGCGTACGCTGCTGCCTGCTGTACGACAGCATCGGCAGCTTCGACCTGCCGCACGGCTACGTCGACGCATTGCGCCGGGGCGGCGTCGAGGTCCATCCGTTCGCGACCAACCGGAAATTCGTCAACCGCTTCCAGCTGAACTTCCGCAACCATCGCAAGATCGTCGTCGTCGACGGCAATCGCGCGTTCGTCGGCGGTCACAACGTCGGCGTCGAATATCTCGGCGCGAAGCCGCGCCTGTCGCCATGGCGCGACACCCACATCGAGATACGCGGCCCCGTGGTGGCGAGCATCCAGTACGTGTTCGCCGAAGACTGGCACTGGGCGACGCAGAAGCTGCCGCCCATCGCGCTGCCGCCGCCCGCGCAGCCCGGCGACGCCATGCATTGCCTCGCGGTGCCGATGGGGCCGGCCGACAAGCAGGAAACCGGCTCACTGTTCTTCGTCGAATCGATCAATGCCGCGCGCGAGCGGGTCTGGATCACCACGCCGTACCTGGTTCCCGACGAAGCCGTGCTGTGCGCGCTGAAGCTCGCCGTGATGCGCGGCGTCGACGTACGCATCCTGATCCCGAGCCGGCGCGACCACTACGTCGTGTTCGAAGCGTCGAAGCTTTACGCGCGCGACCTCGTCGATGCGGGCGTGAAGGTGTTCCGCTACCGCCCCGGCTTCCTGCACCAGAAGGTCGTGCTGATCGACCGCGTCGCGGCGGCGATCGGCAGCGCGAATCTCGACAACCGCTCGTTCCGCCTCAATTTCGAGGTCATGGTGCTGACCGTCGACCCGGCGTTCGCCGACGAGGTCGAGACGATGCTCGATGCCGACTTCGCGCTGGCGTACGAGGTCGATGCGGACGAATACCGGCAGTCGCCCGCCTGGCGGCGCATCGCGATGCACGTCGCGCGGCTGTTCGCGCCGATCCTGTAACGGCCCTGACGAGCGCCGCGCACGCCGCGCTGCGCCGTCACAGCAGCTTGTCGATGTCCGCGGCGATTTCGTCGGGCTTGGTGGACGGCGCGTAGCGCTTGACGATGCGTCCTTCGCGGTCGATCAGGAATTTCGTGAAATTCCACTTGATCGCCTTGAGGCCGAGAATGCCGGGCGCCTCGTCGGTCAGGTAGCGATACAGCGGATGCGCATGGTCGCCCTTCACGTCGATCTTCGCGAACATCGGGAACGTGACGCCGTAGTTGCGCTCGCAGAACGCACCGATCTGCGCGGCGTCGCCCGGCTCCTGCTTGCCGAACTGGTTGCACGGGAAGCCGAGCACGAAGAAGCCGCGCGCCGCGTACTGGTCGTACAGCTTCTGCAGACCCGCGTACTGCGGCGTGAAACCGCACTCGCTCGCGGTATTGACGATCAGCAGCACCTTGCCGCGATACGCATCGAGCGAGACCGGCGCACCGGCGAGCGTCTCCGCGCTGAACGAATACAGGGTGGACATCGGGCACTCCTTATATGAAACCGGATCGACGTGGAGTCTAGGCGAAATTGCGCCGTTGCGGCATCGGCCGAGCGGCCGATGCCCGGCGCGATCGGCGCGCGGTCTAGAATAGCGGTTTTGGCCAGTCATTTCCGCCGTGATCCGTTTCAATCAGTTCAGCCTTGCGCGCGGCACCAAGCCGCTGTTCGAGTCGTCCTCGTTCGTGCTCAATCCCGGCGAGAAAGCCGGCCTGATCGGCGCGAACGGCGCCGGCAAGTCGACGCTGTTTTCCGTCCTGCGCGGCGAGCTGCATTCCGACGGAGGCGATTTCTCGATGCCGCCGTCGTGGCGGATCGCCCACGTGTCGCAGGAAACGCCCGCGGTCGACCGCTCGGCGCTCGACTACACGCTCGACGGCGATACCGCGCTGCGCGAGATCGAGGCCCGCATCGCCGCCGCGTCGGCCGCACATGACGGCGCCGCCGAGGCCGACGCGCACGCGGCGTTCGCCGATGCCGACGGCTACACCGCGCCGGCCCGCGCCGAAGCGCTGCTGCTCGGCCTCGGCTTCACGCTCGCGCAAACGCGCGAATCCGTCGCGAGCTTCTCCGGCGGCTGGCGCATGCGGCTGAACCTCGCGCAGGCGCTGATGTGCCGCTCCGACCTGCTGCTGCTCGACGAACCGACGAACCACCTCGATCTCGATGCGATCGTGTGGCTCGAAGACTGGTTGCACCGCTACCCCGGCACGCTCGTCGTGATCTCGCACGACCGCGAATTCCTCGATTCGATCTGCAACGTCACGCTGCATCTGGAAAACCGCCAGGTGAAGCGCTACGGCGGCAACTACTCGCAGTTCGAAGTGCTGCGCGCGCAGCAACTGGCGCTGCAGCAAAGCGCATACGAAAAGCAGCAGAAGACGATCGAGCACCTGCAGAGCTTCGTCGACCGCTTCAAGGCCAAGGCGACCAAGGCCAAGCAGGCGCAAAGCCGGATGAAGGCGCTCGAGAAGATGGAGTTGATCGCACCCGCGCACATCGCGTCGCCGTTCACGTTCGAATTCCGCACGCCCGATGCCGCACCGAACCCGATGATGGTGATGGAGGACGTCCGTTGCGGCTACCGCGCCGACGACGGCACGGACATCCCGATCGTCGAGCGCGTCGCGCTGTCGATCCAGAACGGCCAGCGCATCGGCCTGCTGGGCGCGAACGGCCAGGGCAAGTCGACGCTGATCAAGACACTGGCCGGCACGCTCGCGCCGCTGTCGGGGCACGTGCGCGACGGCAAGGGGCTGACGATCGGCTATTTCGCGCAGCACCAGCTCGAGACGCTGCGCGAAGACGATTCGCCGCTCGCGCACCTGGCGCGGCTCGCGCCCGACACGCGCGAGCAGGAATTGCGCGACTTCCTCGGCGGCTTCAATTTCTCGGGCGACATGGCGACCAGCCCGGTCGGGCCGTTCTCGGGCGGCGAAAAAGCGCGCCTCGCGCTGGCCCTGATCATCTGGCAGAAGCCGAACCTGCTGCTGCTCGACGAACCGACGAACCACCTCGACCTCGAAACGCGCCACGCGCTGACGATGGCGCTCGCGCAGTTCGAAGGCACGCTGATCCTCGTGTCGCACGACCGTCACCTGCTGCGCGCGACGACCGACCAGTTCATGCTGGTCGCGAAGCACCGGCTGCAGCCGTTCGACGGCGACCTCGACGACTACCGCGACTGGCTGCTGCAGCATGCGGCCGAGCAGCGCGCGGCCGCGAAGGCCGACAGCGCGGCCGCCGCGGGCGCCGATCCGGGCATCAATCGCAAGGATCAGAAGCGCCAGGCGGCCGAGGAACGCCAGCGGCTGTCGCAGTTGAAGAAGCCGCTGCAGACCCGCATCACGAAGCTCGAAAAGGAAATGGAAACGCTGCACGCCGAGAAGGCGCGCCTCGACGCGTTCGTCGCCGATCCGGCGAGCTACGAGGCCGCGCGCAAGACGGAGCTGACCGACGCGATCCGCAAGCTCGGCGAGGTCAACACGCGACTCGAGACGGTCGAGGCCGACTGGCTCGCCGCGCAGGAAGAACTCGAGCAGATCGGCTGAACGCGGCCGCCGGGCCGTCAGCCGACGATCGCGTCATCGGCGGCGCGGTGCGTCGGAGCGTCCATGCCCGACGAAACGGCCCGGCCGCGAAAACGACGAGGCCGGGCACCTGGCCCGGCCTCGTCGGTCACTGCTGTGTCGACATGGCCGCATCGGCCCGCCGCGTGATCCGTTCAGCGGCGCGGCAGCGTGTCGCGCGGCATCTGTTCGTCGTCGCCCATCAGGTATCGGCGCCCTTGGGTCGGCCGGCGAATCGCCGCGACGACTTCCGCTTCCGTCACATCTTCGGACACGACCTTGCGCGCCAGGCGCCCTTCTTCGTCGATCCATTCGACGATTCGGCATCCGCCGCCCCACGGCTGGCGAATCGGCTCCGACACGCGGCAGCCGCGCAGGTTGTAAAGGCGTCCGCCAGGCGCTTCCCCATACGATTTCAACATAGGTTCCCTTCGCATTGCGCGGTTCGACATTCCGGCAAAGGATAGGGAAAAGCGATGTCCGGCGGGTTACAGCAGCCTACATATTCTTTACGGTGAATTACGCGACAGATCGTCCGGCGACGCCCAGCCCGCGCGCGCCGGATGCTCATCCGAGATCGCTCATTCGAGATCGCGCACGCGGTCGATCGCCTGCTCGAGCCGCTCGACGGCCATCACGTTCAGCCCTTCGATCGCCTGTTTCGGCGCATTCGCCTTCGGAATCAGCGCGGACGTGAAACCGAGCTTCGCCGCCTCGCGCAGCCGTTCCTGCCCGCGCGGCGACGGCCGGATCTCGCCTGCCAGCCCCACCTCGCCGAACACGATCAGCCCTTTCGGCAGCGCCTTGTTGCGCATCGACGAGTGAATCGCGAGCAGCACCGCGAGGTCGGCGGCCGGTTCGGTGATCTTCACGCCGCCGACCGCATTCAGGAACACGTCCTGGTCGAAGCACGCGATGCCCGCGTGCCGGTGCAGCACCGCGAGCAGCATCGCGAGCCGGTTCTGCTCGAGGCCGACCGCGAGCCGGCGCGGGTTCGGCACGTGCGCCGTATCGACGAGCGCCTGGATTTCGACGAGCAGCGGGCGCGTGCCTTCCTGCGTGACGAGCACGCACGAACCGGGCACGACCTGCTCGTGCTGCGACAGGAACAGCGCGGACGGGTTGGCTACGCCGCGCAGCCCGCGCTCGGTCATCGCGAACACGCCGAGCTCGTTGACTGCGCCGAAGCGGTTCTTGAACGCACGCACGAGCCGGAACGACGAATGCGTGTCGCCCTCGAAATACAGCACCGTGTCGACGATGTGCTCGAGCACGCGCGGGCCGGCCAGGTTGCCTTCTTTCGTCACGTGCCCGACCATGATGATCGCGGTGCCCGACTGTTTCGCGATGCGCGTGAGCTGCGCCGCGCATTCGCGCACCTGCGCGACCGAGCCCGGCGCCGACGTGAGCGCGTCCGAATAGACGGTCTGGATCGAGTCGATGACGGCCACGTCCGGCCGCTCCGCATCGATCGCGGCCTGGATCTTCTCGAGCTGGATCTCGGCGAGCAGCTTCAGTTCGGCCGCCGGCGCGCCGCCGTCCAGCAGCGCGAGCCGTTGCGCGCGCAACGCGATCTGCGCGGCCGATTCCTCGCCGCTGATATAGAGCGCGCGCCGCTCGCTCGCGATATCCGCGAGCGACTGCAGCAGCAGCGTCGACTTGCCGATGCCCGGATCGCCGCCGATCAGCACGACGCCGCCGGGGACCAGCCCGCCGCCCAGCACGCGGTCGAATTCGCCGATGCCGGTCGAGAAGCGCGGCACGTCGGCGGCCTCGATGTCGACGAGACGCTGCACCGGCGCCCGCTTCGCGAGCGACTGGAAACGGTGCGCAGCCGACGACTCGGCGACCGATTCGACGAGGGTGTTCCAGGCCTGGCACGACGGGCACTGGCCCTGCCACTTGGGGGTCTGTCCGCCGCACTCGCTGCAGACGTAAACGGTTTTCTGTTTGGCCACGCGCGACGCCCTTATTCCGCTCGCACCGGCACGCGCGCGGCGATCGCGCACATCAGCTCGTAGCCGATCGTGCCGCAATGGCGCGCGACGTCGTCGATCGGCAGCGCGTTGCCCCACAGCTCGACGCGCGCGCCGACGCCGGCCTGCGGGCACGGCGTCAGGTCGACGGTGATCATGTCCATCGAGACGCGACCGACGATCCGCGTGCGGATGCCGTCGACGATCACGGGCGTGCCTTCCGGCGCGACGCGCGGATAACCGTCCGCGTAGCCGCACGCGACGACGCCGATTCGCATCGGCGCCTGCGCGGAGAACGTCGAGCCATAGCCGATCGCCTGGCCCTTCGCGATCGTCTGCACCGCGATCAGCTCGGACGCGAGCGTCATCGCGGGCTTCAACCCCGTGTCGGCGATATCGGACGACAACCCGGACGGCGACGCCCCGTACAGCACGATCCCCGGCCGCACCCAGTCGAAGTGCGTGTCCGGATGCCACAACACGGCCGCCGAATTCGCGAGACTGCGCGCGCCGGCGATGTTTTCCGCGCCACGCTCGAACGTCGCGAGCTGCTCGGCGACGCCGCGCTCGTTGTCCGCGTCCGAAAAATGGGTCATCAACGTGATCTGGCCGATGCCCGGGCACGCGCGCGCGCGCTCCCAAGCGGCACGATACTTCTCCGGCGCGTAGCCGAGCCGGTTCATTCCGCTGTTCATCTTGAGCTGCACGTTGACGGGCTTCGACAGCCGCGCCGTCTCCAGCATCCGCATCTGCTCGTCGTTGTGGACGGTCGTCGTCAGGCTGTAGCGGTCGATCACGTCGATGTCGGTCGAGCGGAAGAAGCCTTCGAGCAGCAGGATCGGGCCGGCCCAGCCGAGCTCGCGCAGCTTCACGGCCTCGTCGAGGTCGAGCAGGCCGAAGCCGTCGGTGCCGCGCAGGCCCGGAAACGCGCGAGCGAGACCGTGGCCGTACGCATTGGCCTTGACGACCGCCCAGACCTTGGACGGGCCGGCAAAGCGGCGGACGACGGAGAGATTGTTCGCGAGAGCGGCGGTGTGGATGGTGGCGGAGATCGGGCGCGGCATGGGAAATTTACGTAAAGACGCTTGCGAATCATCAGCTTACCGCGCCTTTTGAGCACCGAAGCCGGCAATTTGCGGAACGATCGGGGAATCTTGCTAGTCCGAATTCGCGTATTTTCATGTTATAAAGCCGTGCGCACAACCCATTTCGAACGGAATAAGCCGATCGCATACCAGGCGGCCTACGCGGCCCTGCCGCAGCGACGAAAGCATCGCATCAGATGAAAAAAGGTTTTTACACCATCATGGCCGCGCAGTTTTTCTCGTCGCTGGCCGACAATGCGCTTCTCATCGCCGCCATCGCCCTGCTGAAAGACCTCCACGCCCCCAATTGGATGACACCGCTGCTGAAGCTGTTCTTCGTGTTGTCGTACGTGGTGTTGGCGGCGTATGTCGGTGCGTTCGCGGATTCGCGCCCGAAGGGCCGCGTGATGTTCATCACCAACTCGATCAAGGTGGTCGGCTGCATGATCATGCTGTTCGGCGCCCACCCGCTGATCGCATACGGGATCGTCGGCTTCGGCGCGGCGGCCTACTCGCCCGCCAAGTACGGGATTCTCACCGAACTGCTGCCGGCCGACCGGCTGGTCGCCGCGAACGGCTGGATCGAAGGCACGACCGTCAGCTCGATCATCCTCGGCACCGTGCTCGGCGGCGCGCTGATCAGCCCGCACATCGCCTCGCACGTGATCGCGCACACGCCCGACTGGATCGGCACGCCCGCCGAAGCCGCGATGGCGATCATCATGGCGATCTACGTGATCGCCGCGCTGTTCAACCTGCGCATTCCCGACACGGGCGCCCGCTATCCGAAGCAGGAACGCGGCCCGGTCAAGTTGCTCACCGATTTCGCCGACTGCTTCATGGTGCTCTGGCGCGACAAGCTCGGCCAGATTTCGCTCGCGGTCACCACACTGTTCTGGGGGGCCGGCGCGACGCTGCAGTTCATCGTGCTGAAATGGGCCGAGGTGTCGCTCAACATGTCGCTGTCCGAAGGCGCGATCCTGCAGGCCGTGGTCGCGGTCGGCGTCGCGGGCGGCGCGATCGCCGCCGCCGCCCGGATTCCGCTGAAGAAGTCGCTGACCGTGCTGCCCGTCGGCATCGTCATGGGCATCGCGGTGATGCTGATGGCGTTCTACACGCGCGACCTGTTCCCGTCGCACTGGGCCGTGCACTTCGGCCACCTGCGCCTGCCGTTCTACCTGATCGTCGCCTACGTCTTCCTGATCGGCGTCGGCGCGCTGTCCGGCTACTTCGTCGTGCCGATGAACGCGCTGCTGCAGCATCGCGGCCACGTGCTGCTGTCGGCCGGCCATTCGATCGCGGTGCAGAACTTCAACGAGAACCTGTCGGTGCTCGTGATGCTGTGCCTGTATGCGGTGCTCGTGTGGCTCGACGTGCCGGTCGGCGTCGTGATCGTGCTGTTCGGCACGTTCGTCTGCCTGACGATGTGGCTCGTGATGCGCCGCCACCAGGCGAACCAGCGTCAGTTCGACTCGGTCGCGCTGATCGGCGAATCGCGGCACTGACGCTACACTCTCCGTTTTCGTCCGCCGGCGCCGGTCCTCGAACCGGCACGTTGCCCTCATGACGCACCCGATACCCAACATCCTGACGATCGCCGGCTCCGATTCGGGCGGCGGCGCAGGCATCCAGGCCGACCTGAAGACGTTTTCCGCGCTCGGCGCGTACGGCGCGAGCGCGATCACCGCGCTGACCGCGCAGAACACGCGCGGCGTGACGGGCGTGCATGCGCCGGACGCCGCCTTCGTGACCGCGCAACTCGACGCGGTGTTCGACGACATCCGCATCGATGCGGTCAAGATCGGGATGCTCGCCAACGCGGCGATCGTGCACGCGGTGGCCGACGCGCTGCGCCGTTATGCGCCGCGCTTCGTCGTGCTCGACACGGTGATGATCTCGAAGAGCGCCCACGCGCTGCTCGCGCCCGATGCCGTCGACGCGCTGCGCGACACGCTGCTGCCGCTCGCGACGGTCGTCACGCCGAACCTGCCCGAAGCGGCCGCACTATTGAACGATGCGCCCGCGTCCACCGAAGACGACATGGTCCGGCAAGGCCAGGCGTTGCTGCAAACGGGCGCGCGCGCCGTGTTGATGAAGGGTGGCCACCTGCCCGACGCGTCCGCGAGCCCCGACTGGCTCGTCGAAGCGACACGCACCGTGCGGCTCGAAGGCGCGCGCTTGCCGGTCGGCAACACGCACGGCACCGGCTGCACGCTGTCGTCGGCGATCGCCGCGCTGCTGCCGCAGCAGCCCGATCTGGAAAGCGCGGTACGCGACGCCAAGACCTACCTGACCGGCGCGATCGCCGCGAGCGGCCACCTCGACGTCGGCCACGGCGTCGGCCCGGTCCATCACTTTCATCGCTGGTGGTAAGCGCGGGCTGACGCGGCGTCAGCGATCCTGCGCCGCGAACGCCTGCGCGCGCCCCGGCCAGTCGTCGGGCACGACGAAACCGCGCGCCGTCTCGCGCCACGTGCCGTCGGCACCCTTTTCATGGATGCAGATCAGGTCGGGCGCCTGGCGCGCCGCCAGCACGGGCGGCAGTTCTAGTGCGCTCGCCAGCGGCTCGGGCTGGACACCCGCGCCGGCGGCGGCACGCCGCGGCGCCAGCCACGCCAGCCTCGGCAACACGCTCCATGCCGCGCCGTCACGCTGCGCGGCCACCCACGCCGGCCACTGCGCGTGCGTCAACCAGAAACCGCGCGGGTGATCCGGCGCGATTTCGGCGGACACCGGCGAGACCGGTGTGCCGTACGGATGGAACAGCCAACCCTTGATAAACATCTGCGCGTCGGACGGCGCGCCGTAGCCGAGCCGGGCAAAGCCGTCGTGTTCGCCGAGCCGCAACTGGTGATCGAGCAGCCGGCTGCGCTTGCGGTCGAACCGATCGACGAGATTGGGGCCGACGAAGTCGGCGAGCGACGCGCCGTCGCGCACCGGCGCGCACAGATAGCACTTCACCGCGAGCTCCCAGTGCAGGCGCCGGCCATCCGGCGCGTCGACGAGAAAGTCGACTTCGCCGAGCGTGCGGCCGTTGCTGCGCAGCGGCAGATTGGCCGCGACGAGCCGCAGCGACGGCCCGTGCGTCAGAAAATACTCGAGCAGGCATTCGGCGTAGCGTCCGAGCCGGGTGGGCCGAAACCCGTCGAGCGCGCGATGCAGCGGCTCGGGCCGCGCATCGAGCGCGGCGAGCCACCCTTCGACGGCCGCTTGCCCGGCCGCATCCGGCCATGGGTGGGCGAGCGGTGCGCCCGGCACCGCGGTGAGCAGGCTCGGGCTGGCCAGCAGCCAGCCCAGGTCGCGCACCGCGACGTCATGCAGCGTATCGACGAACGCGCACGCCGCGCCGGTCGTCATTGCCCGGTCGGGCCGTTCGCGTCGGCGCCTTCCGCACGCCGGAACGTGTCGCGCGCGAGGCACAGGTCGGCCCACGCCTTGGACTTGTCCTGCAGGCTGCGCAACAGGTAGGCCGGGTGGTAAGTGACGATCACCGGCACGCCCTCGTACGCATGCACGCGGCCGCGCAGCGACGCGATGCTCGCGTCCGTCTTCAGCAGCGTCTGCGCGGCAAAACGGCCGAGCGCGACGATCAGCTTCGGTCTCACGAGCGCGACCTGGCGCTGCAGATAAGGCTCGCAGCTCGCGACCTCGTCCGGCTCCGGGTTGCGGTTGCCGGGCGGCCGGCACTTGATCACGTTCGCGATGTACACGTTGTCGCCGCGCTTGAGCGACAGCGACTGCAGCATGTTGTCGAGCAGCTTGCCGGCCTGGCCGACGAACGGCTCGCCCTGCTTGTCCTCGTTCTCGCCCGGTGCTTCGCCGATCAGCATCCAGTCCGCTTCGCGGTCGCCTACGCCGAACACGGTGTTGGTCCGCTTCTCGCACAGACGGCACAGCGTGCAGTCCGCCACGCGCGCGGCCAGGGCATCCCAGTCGAGCGCGGCGACCGGTGTGCCGGCGGGACGCGATTCGGCGGGCGGCACGCCATCGCCCTGCGGCGCCGCATCGAACCATGCGAAATCGTCGTCCCCGGCGGGCGACGTATCAGCCTTCGGCGGCACCGTATCGGACAATGCGGCCGAATCGGACGGCACAGCCTGCGCGGGCGGGCGATCGCCATCGACGACACCGTGCGCCGGCGCCCGCGACTCGCGAGCCGGCAAGCCACCGGCAGCGCCACGCGCGACGGCCGCTGGCGCGTCGTCCTGCTCCGGCGCACGCGCCGGCCGATCGGCCGCGACGACGGAACCGACCTCGGCCGTCGCGGTTGCCGCGACGGCAGGCGCGTCGGCTGCCGCGCCCTCGCCCGCGCGTTGCCCGCGCCGTACCCAGATCTGCGCGAGGCCCAGTTCCTCGAGCGCCGCTTCAGCCCACGCCATGCGCATCCCCCTCGTCCTTGTTCAGCGTCAGACGCATCACGATCGCGTCCTCCCGGCTGCGATGCTTCGCCGGATAGTAGTTCTTGCGCCGGCCGATCGTCACGAAGCCGAAGCGCTCGTACAGACGGATCGCGCGCGGATTGGACGGCCGCACCTCGAGCAGCACGCCGTCGAGCCGCTCCGCGCGCGAAATGCGCACCGCCTCGCGCAGCAGCGCGAGGCCCGCGCCCGCATGTTGCGCGGCCGGCGCGACGCACAGGTTCAGCAAATGCATCTCGTCGATCACGGGCATCAGCACGCAATAGCCGACGAGCGACCCGGTCACGTGCCGCAGGCACACGCCCAGATAGCCGTTGCGCAACGAATCCTCGAAATTGCCGCGGCTCCACGGGAATTCGTACGCGACGCGCTCGATCGCGACGACCTCGTCGAGATCGGCGTCCGTCATCGGCGCCAGATAGCGGTCGCTCAACAGGACACCCGTCATCCGTTCGCTCCGCCCGTCTGCGCGGCCCGTGCCGCGATGCGCTCGGCCGTGGTCTGCGCGACCTTGTCGCGTACGTATTCGGGCGCGGCCTGGTCGGCCGGCACCGCACGCCCCGCGCGGAACGCGCGCAGCGCGGCATGCGCGACCGCCAGCGCATGCGGCAGCGCATCGCCGTCGATCGCGGCGGCCCGTGCGGCGGCCGGCAATTGCGCGCCGAACGCCGCGGCCGCATTGCCGGCGAGGACGAACGGCGCGTCGGGTACGCCGACGGCACCCGGTGCGTCGAGCGACGCCGGATGCACCGTGCGCCAGTCGCCGGCGCCGTCGTCCCACGCGAAATCCGCCCAGTAGGCTTCGTCCATCCGTGCGTCGAGCGCGGCGAGCACGCGGACCGTGCCGGGCGCGCGCAGCCGCGCGTGCTCGGCGCACGCGAGCAGCGTGCCGATCGGCACGACCGGCAGCCCGCTCCCGAATGCGAGGCCCTGGGTAATGCCGGTCGCGGTCCGCAGGCCCGTGAACGAGCCGGGGCCCGCGCCGAACGCGATCGCGTCGCAATCGGCGAGCGTCAGCCCGGATTCGGCGAAGAGTTCCTGGATCGCCGGCAGCACGCGCGTGCTCGATACGGCGCCCGTCGGCTCGTGACGGACCCAGGTTTGCGGGGTGGAAACGGCGTCATCGGCCGGGGCCGAGCGCAGCAGCGCGACCGAGCAGTATTCGGTCGACGTATCGATGGCGAGGAGCACTGTTTGCGTCATGGCCGACATTGTAATGCGCCGCCCCGCTCCCACGGGCGATCGGGTCCGATCTGTGCGCACGCGCGGCGCCGGCCGCGGTTTGGAAGGATCGCTCGACCCCGCGCGACGGCCCGCTTGTTAAGATCGGCCGATCTGAAACCCTTACGGAGACACCCGATGAGCGAACTCACCGCCCGATTCGACCAAGCCCAGATCGACGTCAAGCAACTGACGGAACGGCCGGGCAACCTGACCCTGCTGCGCCTGTACGCGCTCTTCAAGCAGGCGACCGACGGCGATGCGCACGGCGACAAGCCCGGCTTCACCGACATCGTCGGCAAATACAAATACGATGCGTGGGACGCACTGAAGGGCACGTCGCAAGATGCGGCGAAGCAGCAGTACATCGAACTCGTCGAATCGCTGAAAAACGGCACGGCGTCCTGATCGGATCGCCCGCGCCGCAATCGGCAATCAAATCAGTGGCGCAGCGCAGCAAATTTCTCTATAATGCGGCCTGCGTCACCTTCCGCGCTCGGCTCGCAAGCCGTTCCGGCCCGACGCCTCGTAGCGTTAAGCTCCAATCCGGTTTAGAACCTGTCCCCTCCTGCTTCGACCCTTGCGGTCGTCAACTAGGCTGGCGGTCCCGCTCCTGAAGCGCGCCGCACCCAAAACAGCTTCTAATGCCTCATCCGCCGACGGTTCGGCGGATTGCACCCGTTTCCCGATTTGCTCGCTGAATCCGACGACTTGGGTATGCGCGATTGGCGCCGACGTTTCACCCACTGTGTTTCAAGGATTGTTATGACTTCGAGCATCAACTCCAGCCCGCTCAACGCGATCGCCGACCAGGCGCTCGGTCTCGACGCCGCCGCACCGGCCGCAGTCGAACCGGCGTCGGACGAGCCGAGCTTCGCGTCGCTCGGGTTGTCGCCGGAGATCGTCTCCGCGCTGCAGGCCGCCGGCTACGTGAAGCCGACGCCGGTGCAGCAGCGCGCGATTCCGGCCGGCATCGCCGGCCGCGACCTGCTGGTGTCGAGCCCGACCGGTTCGGGCAAGACGGCCGCATTCATGCTGCCCGCGATCGAACGTTTCGCACAGCTCCAGAAGACGCAGGCGCAGCAGCCGCGCGCGCCGCGCGAACCGAACCAGGGCGACCGCCGCGTGCGCCGCCCGCAACCCGTCGCGCGCCCGGGCCTGCTCGTGCTGACGCCGACCCGCGAACTCGCGATGCAGGTCACGACGGCCGCATCGACGTACGGCAAGCATCTGAAGCGCCTGCGCACGGTCAGCATCCTCGGCGGCGTCGCCTACGGCCAGCAGCTGATGCTGCTCGCGAAGAACCCGGAAATCCTGGTCGCCACGCCGGGCCGCCTGCTCGATCACCTCGAGCGCGGCCGCATCGACCTGTCGGAACTGAAGATGCTCGTGCTCGACGAAGCCGACCGCATGCTCGACATGGGCTTCATCGAAGACATCGAAACGATCGTCGCCGCCACGCCGGAATCGCGCCAGACGATGCTGTTCTCGGCCACGCTCGACGGCAAGATCGGTTCGCTGACGAGCCGCCTGTTGAAGGACCCGGAGCGCATCGAGATCCAGCAGCGCCTGGAATCGCGCGCGAACATCGCGCAGACCGTCCATTACGTCGACGACCGCGACCACAAGGATCGCCTGCTCGATCACCTGCTGCGCGACGACGCGCTCGACCAGGCGATCATCTTCACGGCGACCAAGATCGACGCCGACCAGCTCGCCGGCCGTCTGGCCGACGCAGGCTTCGAATCGGCCGCGCTGCACGGCGACCTGCCGCAAGGCGCGCGTAACCGCACGATCCGTGCGCTGCGCGAGCGCCGCGTGCGCGTGCTGGTGGCCACCGACGTCGCGGCCCGCGGCATCGACATCCCGGGCATCACGCACGTGTTCAACTACGACCTGCCGAAGTTCGCGGAAGACTACGTGCACCGTATCGGCCGTACCGGTCGCGCGGGCCGTTCGGGTATCGCGGTGAGCCTCGTGCATCATGCCGAGCAAGGCGCGCTCAAGCGCATCGAGCGCTTCGTGCGCTCGCCGCTGCCGGTCAACGTGATCGAAGGTTTCGAGCCGCGCAAGGCTCCCCCGCGCAACGGCGGCAACGGCGGCCGCGGCCGTCCGGGCGGCGGCAACGGCGGTCGTCGTTTCGGCGGCAAGCCGGGCGGCGGTTATGGCGGCAACGGCAACGGCCGCAGCTACGGCGGCGGCAGTGGCGGCGGCTGGAGCGGCAAGCCGGGCGGTAGCCGCGACGGCGGCCCGCGTCGCGACGGTCAGCGCAGCGGCGGCCCGCGCCGCAGCAATTCGGCCTCGTAAGACAAGCACACACGGGCGGCCGGCGGCCGCCCTGCGGATCGGCCACCCGGCCGTCCAGCCAACCGGCGCGTCCACGCCGGTTTTTTTTCGTCTCGCCGTCAATTTCACGATGCGGAAAATTTTTTTGCGTCGTAAAAAATCATGCTGCAAGGCACAAGCCGCACGATTGCGGGATAGGAAAACGCATTTCTTATCTCGAAATCAACTTGGCAAGCTATTGATTAAAAACAACTAAAAAATTCCTCGCTTCCCGAGACAGCCCCTGTTTCGCTCCCGCCTATTTGCCTAGACTCTTATACAAGACTTCGCGAAACGGCATGCACCGCTTCCCCGCTTCGCGAACGGCATCACCACCGTCAGATTCGGCCCGTCACGCCTACACCGCATCAAGGAGCTCATCATGTCGCGTCAGCAACAGGCACAGGAACTGCAGCAGCAATGGGAAACCGATCCGCGCTGGAAAGGCATCAAGCGCAGCTACTTGGCTGAGGACGTCGTCCGCCTGCGCGGCTCGATCCCGATCGAGCACACGCTGGCCAAGCGCGGCGCGGAAAAACTGTGGAGCCTCATCAACAACGAGCCGTTCGTCAACGCACTCGGCGCGCTGACCGGCAACCAGGCGATGCAGCAGGTGAAGGCCGGCCTGAAAGCCATCTACCTGTCCGGCTGGCAAGTGGCCGGCGACGCGAACGTCGCGGGCGAAATGTACCCGGACCAGTCGCTGTACCCGGCGAACTCGGTGCCGCTCGTCGTGAAGCGCATCAACAACACGCTGACGCGCGCCGACCAGATCCAATGGTCGGAAGGCAAGAACCCGGGCGACGAAGGCTACGTCGATTTCTTCGCGCCGATCGTCGCCGACGCGGAAGCCGGCTTCGGCGGCGTGCTCAATGCGTTCGAACTGATGAAGGCGATGATCGAGGCCGGCGCATCGGGCGTCCACTTCGAGGATCAGCTCGCGTCGGTGAAGAAGTGCGGCCACATGGGCGGCAAGGTGCTCGTGCCGACGCGCGAAGCCGTCGCGAAGCTGTCGGCCGCGCGTCTCGCGGCCGACGTGATGGGCACGCCGACCGTGCTGGTGGCCCGCACCGACGCGGAAGCAGCCGATCTGATCACGTCCGACGTCGACGACAACGACAAGCCGTTCCTGACGGGCGAGCGCACGGTGGAAGGCTTCTTCCGCACGAAGCCGGGCCTCGAACAGGCGGTCTCGCGCGGCCTCGCATATGCACCGTACGCGGACCTGATCTGGTGCGAAACGGGCAAGCCCGATCTCGAGTACGCGAAGAAGTTCGCGGAAGCGATCCACAAGCAGTTCCCGGGCAAGCTGCTGTCGTACAACTGCTCGCCGTCGTTCAACTGGAAGAAGAACCTCGACGACGCGACGATCGCGAAGTTCCAGAAGGAGCTCGGCGCGATGGGCTACAAGTTCCAGTTCATCACGCTGGCCGGCTTCCATGCGCTGAACTACTCGATGTTCAACCTCGCGCACGGCTACGCCCGCACGCAGATGAGCGCGTTCGTCGAACTGCAGCAGGCGGAATTCGCGGCAGCCGACAAGGGCTTCACGGCCGTCAAGCACCAGCGCGAGGTCGGCACCGGCTACTTCGACGCGGTGACGCAGACGGTCGAACGCGAAGCGTCGACGACCGCGCTGCATGGGTCGACCGAGGACGAACAGTTCTTCGACGGCAAGAAGGTCGCGTAACACGCGCGGGCGTGACGCCGATGCCGCCGCGTCTCGCGACGCCGCGGCATCGGCCACCGGACAACAATCAGGGAGGAGACGGCAGGCGCGCGAGTCCCATTGCGCGACCGGCCGCGCGGCCTGCGGGCCGCCAGCAACGATGCGCGCCGGCTTCGTCCGGCGCGCCCTTTTTTCGGCGGTGCAGCCGGCCCGGCCACGGCCGGCGCTGCCCTACCGATAGACGATCACCGGAATTTTCGTATGGGTCAGCACGCGCTGCGTCTCGCTGCCGATCAGCAGGCTGCCGAGCCCGCGGCGTCCGTGGGACGCCATGAAGATCACGTCGCAGCCGCCGCGCTCGGCCGCCTCGATGATGCCGAGATACGGCGACGGATGCACGCTCGTCCACGTGTCGCACGCGACCCCGGCCGCCTTCGCGGCCGCTTCCACCTCCTCGAGATGCGCACGCGCCTCGCGCTCGCTGCGCGCGCGGAAATCGGCGGGCGGCTCGATGATCACTTCGGAAAACGGCGAGTACGGGTATTGCGGCAGGCACGCGTAGGCCGTCACGCGCGCGCCGACCGCACGAGCCAGGTCGATCGCACCGTCGATCGCCTTCTTCGACAGTTCGGAACCGTCGGTTGGAACGAGGATGTGCCGGAACATCGCGCCCTCCTTCGTCAATCGCACGCGCGCCGCGGCGCCAGCCGAGCCGGCCGCGACACGGCGTGCATGCCTCTTCCGATTGTAGTGTGCGAAACCGCGCTCACTGCATTGCCAGCGGGTTCGCCCTCATATCGGAAACGCGCGGGCGGGTGTCGCCTACTCGCCCCAATAGCCGGGCCGCTCGTACGTGTGCTTCAGGTAATCGAGAAACAGGCGCACCCGCAGCGGCAGATGCCGGCGCTGCGGAAACACCGCATGGATGCCGATCGGCGGCGCGGCGAACGCGTCGAGCACGCTGACGAGCCGGCCGGCCGCGATGTCCTCGCCGACTTCCCACCACGAGCGCCACGCGAGCCCGTGGCCTGCGAGGCACCACTCGTGCAGCACCGCGCCGTCCGAGCACTCCATCGTGCCGTTCACGCGGATCGACACGACCTTGCCGTCCTCCTGGAACGACCAGCCGCGCTGCTGGTTCGCATTCGCCGCGAGCGCGAGGCAGTTGTGGCGAGCGAGTTCCGCGAGCGTGGCGGGCGTGCCGCGCCGCGCGAGATACGCGGGGGACGCGACGCACACGCGGCGGTTCTCGCCGAGTTTCAGCGACACCAGCGACGAATCGGGCAGCTCGCCGAGCCGCACCGCGCAATCGAACCCCTCGTTGACGAGGTCGACCATCCGGTCGGACAGGTCGAGCGTGACCGACACGTCCGGGTGTCCGACGCTGAATTCGGGCACGAGTGGCGCGACATGGCGCCGGCCGAAGCCGGCCGGCGCGGAAATCCGCAGGTGGCCGCTCGCCTTGACGCCGCCGGCGGACACGCTCGCCTCCGCGTTCTGCATGTCGTTGATGATGCGCTGGCAGTCCTCCAGGAACGCCGAACCCTCGAACGTCAGCGTGAGCTTGCGCGTCGTGCGCACCAGGAGCTTCACGCCGAGCCGCTCCTCGAGCGCGTCGAGGCGGCGGCCGATGATCGCCGGCGCGACGCCTTCCGCGTGCGCGGCCGCCGACAGGCTGCCTTTCGCCGCGACCGCGGCGAACGTTTCGATCTGTTTGAACCGGTCCATGACTCTCGCGAGGGCGGCGTCGCCGCCCTTCAAATAGCTTGAGCCGCCAAGATTAGGTATATGAAAGTAAAAGATCAAGTGATGATTAGCGTCTTTTTTAGCACCTTCGATCACGAATAGAATCGATCCGACCTCTGAAACTGGAGCGCAAGGCTATGTCGGCCACAACGACACTCTCCTCTCCCGACGCCATCCTCTTCGACGCATTCGGCACGTTGTTCGACGTGCGCGCCGTGCTGGCCGCGGCAGAGCAGATGTTTCCCGGTCACGGGGAGCGGCTGTCGCAGCTGTGGCGACGCAAGCAGATCGAATACTCGCAGTTGCGCACGCTCGCCGACCCGGCCGGCGCCCGCTATCGCCCGTTCCGGGACATCACGCTCGATGCGCTGCGGTTCGCCGCGCGCCGGCTCGGGCTCGCGCTGAACGGCGCGGCCGAGAAGCGGCTGATGGACGAATACGCGTGCCTGTCCACCTATCCCGACACGGTGCCCGCGCTGCGCAAGCTGCGCGCGCTCGAGCCGCGCCCGCCGCTCGCGATCCTGTCGAACGGCACCCCGCAAATGCTCGACATCGCGATCAAGAGCGCCGGCATGTCCGGGCTGTTCGATCGCGTGCTGTCGGCCGACACCGTGCGCGCGTACAAGCCGAGCCCGGCCGCCTACGCGCTCGGCACCGCCGCGTTCGGGCCGAACCCGCGCGACATCGTGTTCGTGTCGTCGAACGCATGGGACGTCGCCGGCGCCACCTGGTTCGGCTACACGACGTTCTGGCTCAACCGCACGGGCGCGCCTGCCGAGGAACTCGGCGCGCCGCCTGACGGCACGGGCACCGGCATGGCCGACCTGCTCGCCTTCCTCGCCACCCCGGCTCCGTCCGGCAGACCCGCAAACCGCACGCGCCCCGGCCCGGGTGCATGACGTTCGCCGCTGCCGCCTTCCCCCTTCACCGAAACCGCAACTGACCGACCAAGGAGATGAGACTCATGAGCACCTCGATCACGCTGCCGCAAGGCATGACGATCACCGGCGAAATCAAGCCGGGTTACGAAGCCATCCTGACGCCCGACGCGCTGGCACTCGTCGCGGCGTTGCACCGCACGTTCGAATCGCGCCGCCAGGCGCTGCTGCAGGCGCGCGTCGAGCGCACGAAACGCCTCGACGCAGGCGAGCGCCCCGACTTCCTGGCCGAGACGAAGGCGATTCGCGAAGGCGACTGGACGGTCGCGCCGCTGCCGGCCGACCTGCAATGCCGGCGGGTCGAAATCACGGGCCCCGTCGAGCGCAAGATGATCATCAACGCGCTGAACTCGGGCGCCGATTCGTACATGACGGACTTCGAGGATTCGAACGCGCCGAGCTGGACGAACCAGATCGACGGCCAGATCAACCTGAAGGACGCGGTGCGCCGCACGATCTCGCTCGAACAGAACGGCAAGTCGTACAAGCTGAACGACAAGGTCGCGACGCTGATCGTGCGTCCGCGCGGCTGGCACCTCGACGAGAAGCACGTGACGGTCGACGGCCAGCGCGTGTCCGGCGGCATCTTCGATTTCGCGCTGTTCCTGTTCCACAACGCGAAGGAACTGATCGCGCGCGGCTCGGGCCCGTACTTCTACCTGCCGAAGATGGAAAGCCATCTCGAGGCGCGCCTGTGGAACGACATCTTCGTCGCCGCGCAGGAAGCGATCGGCGTGCCGCGCGGCACGATCCGCGCGACGGTGCTGATCGAGACGATCCTCGCCGCGTTCGAGATGGACGAGATCCTGTACGAACTGCGCGAACACAGCTCGGGCCTGAACGCCGGCCGCTGGGACTACATCTTCTCGGCGATCAAGAAGTTCAAGAACGATCGCGACTTCTGCCTGGCCGACCGTTCGAAGATCACGATGACGGTGCCGTTCATGCGTGCGTACGCGCTGCTGCTGCTGAAGACCTGCCACAAGCGCAACGCGCCGGCGATCGGCGGGATGAGCGCGCTGATCCCGATCAAGAACGATCCGGAAGCGAACGACAAGGCGATGGGCGGCGTGCGCTCGGACAAGCAGCGCGACGCGACCGACGGCTACGACGGCGGCTGGGTCGCGCACCCCGGTCTCGTGCCGATCGCGATGGAAGAGTTCGTCAAGGTGCTCGGCGACAAGCCGAACCAGATCGCGAAGCAGCGCGACGACGTGCAGGTCGAAGGCCGGAACCTGCTCGACTTCCAGCCGGAAGCGCCGATCACCGAAGCCGGCCTGCGCAACAACATCAACGTCGGGATCCACTACCTCGGCGCGTGGCTCGACGGCAACGGCTGCGTGCCGATCCACAACCTGATGGAAGACGCCGCCACGGCCGAGATTTCCCGCTCGCAGGTCTGGCAATGGATCCGCTCGCCGAAGGGCGTGCTCGACGACGGCCGCAAGGTCACGGCCGAACTCGTGCGTGAATTCGCGAAAATCGAACTCGACAACGTGAAGCGCTCGGTCGGCGGCAACACGCAGCCGTACGAGCGCGCGGCGGCGATCTTCGAGCAGATGTCGACGTCGGAAGGCTTCACCGAATTCCTGACGCTGCCGCTGTACGAGGAAATCTGACGACGCCGCCGTTGCGTCGCCGGCCGGCCACGCCGTGGCGGCGGTCGCATGCGACGGCGGCACGAAAAAAGCGCCCCGCGGGGCGCTTTCTTTTTTACGGCTGTCCCGCCGCCCCCCGCAGGCAAGCTCAGGCGGCTTCCTGCTCGCGCCGGTACTGAACCCAGTCGCCGGACGCGATGCGCGGGCGCCCGGCCGCCGCATGCGCGGCAACCGGATAATACAGGCACGCGTACTGCCGGCCGCCGAGCTCGACGGTCACCTCTTCCGGTTTGAACAATGAGTCGACGCCCGGATAGACGCGCTCGATCTCGTCGAGCACCGGGACGAGTTGCTCGTCGACCTCGTAGACGTCGCCCCAGACCAGCGACTTGCCGGCCGGCCCGGCGAGCATGCCCGGGTAGGTGCCGAAATCGTACAGCTCGCCCGGCAGCGCGGCCGCGCCCAGCAGCGTCGGCGCGGCGATTCCGTGGCGGGCGGCCGCCTGGCCGATGTCGTTGGCCTGTCCGGCTCTCAAGGTGCCATAGACGAATACGTGGCGCATCGTGGTTCTCCTCTTCGATTCGTGTGTTGCCGTGTTCGCATGCGATCGGTGTGCGATTGGCGTGCCATTGCGCACGCATCGATAGACCGCGATACCGCCCCGATGGTTCGAACCGCCGGGGGCGCGCGACCGCGGGCGGTCGCCCCGGATTCGCCGGTGCCCACACAAAGTTCATTTGAACCCGGCATGATGGCCCGAAAAACCGCCGCATGCGCTTATGCGGCGCCTTCTAAAATAACGGCATCGCCGCCGCGCCGCCCGAACCGTTCATGAATCCGCCCGCCCAAGCCGACGTATCGAACCCGTACGACGTCATCGACATCCCGCCGGAATTCGCGCCGACGGCCGTCCATCCGATGCGGGTACGCGCACGGCAGGTCGATGCCGGCCGCCGCATTCCGCTGCACACGCATGCATGGGCGCAGCTCGCGTACGCGTCGCGCGGCGTGCTGCGCGTCGCGACGACCGGCACGACCTGGATGGTGCCGCCGTCCCGTGCGATCTGGGTGCCGCCGCACGTGACGCACGAGGTCGTGATCGTCGAAGAAGCCTATTTGCGCACGCTGTATATCGACGAGTCGATCGTGCCGGGCGGGCTCGACGCATGCCGCGTCGTCGAGGTGACGGGGCTGCTGCGCGAGCTGATCGTCGCACTCGATGCGCGCGACCTGAGCGCCGCGCGCGAGCGCCTGCTGTGCGGGCTCGTGCTCGACGAGCTGAGTCATGCCGAACCGTTGCCGCTCGCGGTGCCGATGCCCGACGAGAAACGGCTGCGCCTGCTGTGCGAATCGGTGCTCGCACACCCCGCGCACGCGGAGTCGCTCGAGCACTGGGCGAGCGAGGTCGGCGCGAGCACGCGCACGATATCGCGACTCTTCAAGCAGGAACTGGGCGTGAGCTTTTCGCAGTGGCGCCAGCAGGCGCTGCTCGCGCGGGCGATCCCGCTGCTGAACCAGGGGCGCCCGCTGTCGCATATCGCGCGTGAGCTCGGCTACCAGAGCCAGAGCGCGTTCTCGGCCATGTTCCGTCGTGCGTTCGGCGAAAGCCCGCGCGCGTTCATGCTGCGCGGCTACGAGCATCGAGGCCCGGACGGCGCCGCCGCGGACAGCGAAACGCCAGACGACGACGGCGCGATCGACACGGCCCGCTGATCGCCCGCTCCGGCGCGTCGGACCGTCAGACCGGCCGCACCATGTGGCGGATCGAGCCGAGTTGCGCGAGCCGCGGCCCGGTGACCCGGTAGCCCATGCGCAGGTACAAATGCGCGGCGGGATTGTCGACGAACACGCGCAACTGCAGTTCGTGCAGCCCGCGCGCACGCGCCCAGCGATGCGACATCTCGAGCAGGTAGGTGCCGGCGCCCTGCCCGCGATGGCCGGCCGCGATCTGCACGTCGCGGATATGCAGCGAATCGCCCTCCTCGGTCACGCGCAGCACGCCGATGCGCTCGCCGTCGGCCTCGAGGATGAAGTTCTCGGATTCGCGCCAGCTTGCATAGAACAGATCGCTGCGCCACACGAGCCCATGGCGCTTGTAGTAGCCGCCCATGTTGCCGTGCGTCAACGCTTCGGCATACGGAAAATCGCCGGGCTCCGCGGGCCGGAGCTGATACAGGAGTCGCAGGTCGGTCGGATCGAGCATCGCGCAGGAGTCGGAAACACATCCCCGCCACGATAGCGCAGTCGCATGCGGATGCAATCGCGAATTTCTCGTAGGGCCGCGACATCCGATGCAGCACGCGGCATGGCGGCACGTGCGCTCGGAGGTGCAAGCGAAAAAGCCCGCACGAGGCGGGCTTTTTCATTTTCTGGCGGAGCGGACGGGACTCGCCTACCTGCCGCAGGCCGCGGCTGCGCTTGCAAGCGCAGCCCTTCGAGTCCCGCCGGAAGCCGCGCAGGCGGCTTCCTCCGCCCCGCAGTCACGTGCCCGCTTGCGGGCACGACGAGCGATACCAATGAAAAAGCCCGCACAAGGCGGGCTTTTTCATTTTCTGGCGGAGCGGACGGGACTCGAACCCGCGACCCCCGGCGTGACAGGCCGGTATTCTAACCGACTGAACTACCGCTCCAGTCTTGCTGCTTGCCTGGCAGGCGTCGGTTACTTCCTGCCGGCGCGTCGTTTGTTCGAACGACGCCGAAATCTGGCGTCCCCTAGGGGATTCGAACCCCTGTACTCACCGTGAAAGGGTGATGTCCTAGGCCTCTAGACGAAGGGGACAACGTACTGCTTACATCCTTAACGAGAAAGCCCGTTCAAAAACGCTTTTGAACGGGCTTCGTTCTGGCGGAGCGGACGGGGCTCGAACCCGCGACCCCCGGCGTGACAGGCCGGTATTCTAACCAACTGAACTACCGCTCCAGCTTTTCTGCACCACCGCCCGCAGGATCTCGTCACGTTCCTGCACGCGTTGCGGCACTTCTACGAAACGCCGCTGAATCTGGCGTCCCCTAGGGGATTCGAACCCCTGTACTCACCGTGAAAGGGTGATGTCCTAGGCCTCTAGACGAAGGGGACAACGTACTGCTTACATCTTTAATACAAAAGCCCGCTCAAAAACGTCTTGAACGGGCTTCGTTCTGGCGGAGCGGACGGGACTCGAACCCGCGACCCCCGGCGTGACAGGCCGGTATTCTAACCGACTGAACTACCGCTCCAGCTTTCTTACCCAACCCGCAGGACGTCGGTTACGTTCCTGCAAGCCTGCGACACTTCTACGAAACGCCGCTGAATTTGGCGTCCCCTAGGGGATTCGAACCCCTGTACTCACCGTGAAAGGGTGATGTCCTAGGCCTCTAGACGAAGGGGACAAAATCTTTTCAGATTCGTCTGACTTTCGCTATTTACTTTTCATTCAACAGCGAAGGCCGAAATTCTAACTGCTTTGAATCATTTTGTGAAGCATTTATTACTACCGCTGCTTCGCAAATCAATCCAGCTTGTTCTGTTGGTGGAGGTAAGCGGGATCGAACCGCTGACCTCTTGCATGCCATGCAAGCGCTCTCCCAGCTGAGCTATACCCCCTTGCAGAACAGAAATGAGATTATATGGACCGATTTCGAACTTGTAAATACCCTTTTTACGATTCGCGCGAAATTTTTTGCGAAGCGGTCCGTTCGCTCATCCGCGGACCACTTCGCGCGCACGAACGTCAGGCCAGCGCGGCCTCGATGCGCGACACCACGACGTCGCGGCCGAACAGCACGAGCACCGCATCGATCGACGGCGTGTGCGTCGTGCCCGCCACCAGCAGACGTACCGGCATCGCGAGCTGCGGCATCTTCAGCTTGTGCGTGGCGAGCGTCGCCTTCAACGCGGCGGACACCGCCTCCTTCGTCCAGTCGGCCGCCTTCAGCGCGACGACGAGATCGGCCAGCGCCGGCCGCACCGTATCGGTCACGTGCTGCGCGAGCGCATCGGCGTCGGGCGCCGGCACGCGGTAGAACATCGTCGCGCCTTCCGCGATTTCCTTGACCGTCGTCGCACGGTCCTTCATCAGGCCGATCACCGCGTCGAGCGCGGGACCCGTCGCGATCGCCGCGTCGTCGATGCCGAGCGCGTCGAGGAACGGCTTCGCGAGTTCGGCGAGGCGCGCGTTGTCGGCTTCCTTGATGTAATGCGCGTTCAGCCAGCTCAGCTTGCTGTGGTCGTACTGCGCGGGCGACTTGCCGAGATGCTCGAGATCGAACCATTCGACGAACTGCTCGCGCGAGAAGATCTCGGCGTCGCCGTGCGACCAGCCGAGCCGCGCGAGATAGTTGACGACGGCCTCGGGCAGGAAGCCCGCGTCGCGGTACGCCATCACGCTCATCGCGCCATGCCGCTTGCTCATCTTCTCGCCCTGCTCGTTCAGCACGGTCGGCAGGTGCGCATAGACGGGCGGCTCGCCGCCGAGTGCATTCAGGATGTTGATCTGGCGCGGCGTGTTGTTCACGTGGTCGTCGCCGCGGATCACGTGCGTGATGCCCATGTCCATGTCGTCCACCACCACGCAGAAGTTGTAGATCGGCGTGCCGTCCGGGCGCGCGATCACGAGGTCGTCGAGCTCCTCGTTCGAGATCTCGACACGCCCCTTCACCGCGTCGTCCCACACGACCGTGCCCGTCAGCGGATTGCGAAAGCGCAGCACCGGCTTCACGCCGGCCGGCGGCTCCGGCAGCACCTTGCCGGGCTCCGGACGCCACGTGCCGTCGTAGCGCGGCTTCAGGCCGGCTTCGCGCTGGCGTTCGCGCAGCGCGTCGAGCTCCTCGGCCGACATGTAGCACGGGTACGCGAGGCCCTTCTCGAGCATCTGCGCGAGCACTTCGCGATAGCGGTCCATGCGCTGCATCTGGTAGATCGGGCCTTCGTCGAAATCCAGCCCGAGCCATTGCATCCCTTCGAGGATCGCATCGACCGCTTCCTG
This sequence comes from Burkholderia sp. MSMB1826, assembly GCF_001526325.1. Classification (NCBI taxonomy): domain Bacteria; kingdom Pseudomonadati; phylum Pseudomonadota; class Betaproteobacteria; order Burkholderiales; family Burkholderiaceae; genus Burkholderia; species Burkholderia sp. MSMB1826. The sequence goes on along the minus strand of NZ_LOYN01000018.1, from coordinate 19,333 downwards.
CGACGAGCGCTCGACGTCGGTATCCTCGATGCGCAGCACGAACGTGCCTTTCATCTTGCGGGCGAACGCCCACGGATAGAGTGCGGAGCGGATGTTGCCGAGGTGGATGAAGCCGGTGGGACTCGGCGCAAAGCGGGTACGGACAGGACGGGTCATAAACGGTAACTCGAACGCCAGGGGCGCATGAATGATTCGACGCGGGACGACGGCAGCCCCGACAGCAACGGAGCCGGCGACGCCCGGAACGGGAAAGAAGCCGGAATTATACTCGCGCCGGACATCGCGCCAAGCGCACCGCTTGCTTTATGATGTGCGCGCCGCGGCCGCCAGCCGGCCCGGCGCCGGCCGCCCGGAACCCGCTGCGCGGCCGCTCGCAACCTATCGCCGCCGCGGGCGTGTAACCCGCCGCCAAGCCGCCGGAGAACCATTCGATGTCGTCCCCTCGCCTGTCGCGCCGCCACTTCACGATCGCGTGCGCGTCCGCCAGCCTCGCCGCCTGCACGTCCTTCGGCGACAAGTCTCGTCCCGGCACGGCCCTGCCGCAGGAGAAGCCCGTCAAGATCGGCATCGCGCTCGGCGGCGGCGCCGCGCGCGGCTTCTCGCACATCGGCGTGCTGAAGGCGCTCGAGGCGCGCGGCATTCCGGTCGAAATCGTCGCCGGGACGAGCGCGGGCTCGGTGGTCGGCGCGCTCTACGCGTCCGGCATGAGCGCGCTGCAGATCAACAAGATCGCGCTCGACATGGACCAGGCGTCGATCAGCGACTGGGCGCTGCCGTTTCGCTCGCGCGGCCTGCTGCAAGGCGTCGCGCTGCAGAACTTCCTGAACAAGACGCTCAACAACCGGCCGATCGAGAAGATGGCGAAGCCGCTCGGCATCGTCGCGACGGACCTGCAAAGCGGCCAGCCGATCCTGTTCCAGCAAGGCAATACCGGGCTCGCGGTACGCGCGTCGTGCAGCGTGCCGTCGGTGTTCGAGCCGGTGAAGATCGGCAATCGCGAATACGTGGACGGCGGCCTGGTGAGCCCGGTACCGGCGTCGTTCGCGCGCAAGATGGGGGCGAGCTTCGTGATCGCGGTCGACATCTCGGCCCGGCCGGACGGCGCGGCGACCAACAACCCGATCGAGATGCTGCTGCAGACCTTCACGATCATGGGCCAGACGATCAAGACCTACGAGCTCGACAAGTATGCGGACGTCGTGATTCGCCCGAACCTCGCGGCGATGGGCGGCAGCGACTTCAACCAGCGCAACGCGGCGATCCTCGCGGGCGAGGAAGCGGTCGCGCGCATCATGCCGGAACTGCAGCGCAAGCTCGCGGCGGCGCGTGGCGTGGCTGCCACCGCGTAAGCCGCAATAGCGGGGGCGCGTCGCCGGCCGCTTCCCCGCTGGCCGGCGGAACGACTTGCGCGTCGTTGGCGCCGCCGCCCCTAAACCAAAAAACCCTGCCGCCTTTCGGTGACAGGGTTTTTTATCGTCCGGCCCGACTGCCCGGCAAACGTCAGTTGTTGCCGTTCGCCGAATCGTCGCCGATCGTCGCGCGCACGCGCTGACGCAGATCTTCGGGCTTCATCGGGAATTCCGATTCGATCCGGCGCGCGCCGGTGAAACGCTTTTCCCAGTAGCCGCTGTCGAGATCGTCGACGCGGACGGTGCTGCCCGTCGACGGCGAATGCACGAACTTGTTGTCGCCGATGTAGATGCCGACGTGCGAGAACGTGCGGCGCATCGTGTTGAAGAACACGAGATCGCCCGGCTTCAGGTTGCTCATGCTCACCTTCTCGCCGACGCGGCTCATTTCTTCCGCGCGACGCGGCAGCGACATGCCGAGCGTGTCCTGGAACACGTAGCGCACGAAGCCGCTGCAGTCGAGGCCCGAATCCGGCGAGTTGCCGCCCCAGCGATATCGCACGCCGATCATGTTCAGCGCGCCGACCACCACGTCGCCCGCCTTGCCCGCCATGCCGGCAAGGAACGACTTCGCGCCGCCGCTCGACGGCTGTGCGCTGGTCTGCTGGAGGGAGGCACCCGACCCGATCTGAGTCGAATTGGTGACATTCTGGTTAAAACTGCTGACTTCGTCGGCGAACGCGCCGGGAGCTGCTGCGAACAGGGCGCCGATGAATAGCCCGGCGATGGTGCGCGCGCATGCCTGGGTCAGGGATCGATGCTGCATTGGTCGATGGAATGTGCTTAAAAATCAGCTGATTGGCGGAAAATTTCGGTCGATACTAGCCAGCGCGTAATCGTTTGTCAAAACAAATTAATAAATACAATCGAGATGGTCAGACCATTGGACGCCTATCACGCTTTCCAGACCGCTTTCAACAGCTTTTGTGTGTAAGGATGTGACGGTCTGGTGAAGATGTCGGACACCTCCCCCGACTCGACGACGGCGCCGTCCTGCATCACCGCGACGCGGTGCGCCATCGCGCCGATCACCTCCAGGTCGTGGCTGATGAACACGTAGCCGAGGTTGTATTTCTGTTGCAAATTCGCGAGCAGCTTCAGCACCTGCTGCTGGATCGACACGTCGAGCGCCGACGTCGGCTCGTCGAGGATCAGGATGCGCGGCTCCAGCACGAGCGCGCGCGCGATCGCGATCCGCTGGCGCTGGCCGCCCGAGAATTCGTGCGGATAACGGTGCAGCACCGTACGGTCGAGGCCGACTTCGCGCAGCACCGCGAGCGACTTCGCGCGGCGGGCGTCGGGCGTCATGTCCGGACGATGCAGCGCGAGCCCTTCGCCGACGATCCGCTCGATCGTGTGACGCGGCGAAAGCGAACTGAACGGATCCTGAAAGACCACCTGCATGTTCGAGCGCAACGCGGTCCGTTCGCGGCCGCGATAGGCCGACAGCGCGCGCCCCTGGAATTCGATCTCGCCGCCGGCCGTCTTCTGCAGCCCCAGCAGCGCCATCGCGAGCGTCGATTTCCCCGATCCCGATTCGCCGACGATGCCGAGCGTTTCGCCCTGCCGCACCGACACCGACACGTCCGCGACGGCCGTCACCGGCACCGTGCCGAACCAGCCCGCGAAGCCCGGCCGCTTGCGCGCGAACCGTACGCTCACGTGGCGCGCGTCGAGCACGACGGGCGCGATCGGCATCACCGGCGTGACCGCGCGTTGCGGCCGGCTGTTCAGCAACCGCTGCGTATACGGATGCTCGGGCGCCGCGAAGATCCGCTCGACGGGCCCGCTCTCGACGAGCCGGCCGCGCTCCATCACCGCGACGCGCTGCGCGAAGTGCCGCACGAGATTCAGGTCGTGCGTGATCAGCAGGATCGACATCCCGCGTTTTTCCGCTTCGTCGCGCTGCAACTCCAGCAGCAGGTCGACGATCTGCGCGCGGATCGTCACGTCGAGCGCGGTGGTCGGCTCGTCGGCCAGCAGCAGGCGCGGCCGGCACGCGAGCGCCATCGCGATCATCGCGCGCTGCCGCTGGCCGCCCGACAACTGATGCGGGTAGCTGTCGACGCGCTTCTCGGGCTCGGCGATGCCGGTGCGCGCGAGCAACGCGATCGCGCGCTTGCGCGCTTCCACCGCCGATACGCCGTCGTGCAGCACGATCGTCTCGCCGATCTGCACGCCGATCGTATACAGCGGGTTGAGCGCCGTCATCGGCTCCTGGAAGATCATCGCGATGTCCGAGCCGCGCAGCCCGCGCATCTCGCGCTCGCTCTTGCTTGCCAGATCCTGTCCCGCGAAGCGGATCGCGCCGCCGACTTCGGCGTCGCGCAGCAACCGCAGGATCGACAACGCGGTCACGCTCTTGCCGGAGCCCGACTCGCCGACGAGCGCGACCCGCTCGCCGCGCCCGATCGCGAGCGTCACGTCGTCGACGGCCACCGTGTCGCCGAAGCGCACGTGCAGATGCTCGAGCGACAGCAGCGGTTCGTCCACCTTCGATACGGCTGCGTCGCTCATCGCTGGCCTCCCGCGGCGCGCATCGAGTCGGCGATGCGCGTGTCGAGCGCGTTGCGCAGCGCATCGCCCATGAAGGTCAGCAGCAACAGCGTCGCGACCAGCACGCCGAACGTCGACAGCGAAATCCACCACGCGTCGAGGTTGCCCTTGCCCTGCGCGAGCAGCTCGCCGAGGCTCGGCGTCGGCGGCGGCACGCCGAGCCCGAGGAAGTCGAGGCTCGTCAGCGCGAGGATCGAGCCGCTCATCCGGAACGGCAGGAACGTGATCACCGGCGTGAGACTGTTCGGCAGCACGTGGCGCCAGATGATCTGCCCGTTCGTGAGCCCCATCGCTCGCGCCGCGCGCACGTAGTCCTGCGTGCGGTTGCGCAGGAATTCCGCGCGCACGTAGTCGGCAAGGCCGATCCAGCCGAACAGCGACAGCAGCACGATCAGCAACAGGAAGCTCGGCTCGAAGATCGACGCGAAGATGATCAGCAGGTACAGCTCGGGCAGCGAGCTCCAGATCTCGATCAATCGCTGCCCGACGATGTCGATGCGTCCGCCGAAGAAGCCTTGCACAGCGCCCGCGGCGATCCCGAGCAGCGTGCCGATCGCGGTCAGGATCAGCCCGAATTCGACCGACACGCGGAACCCGTACACGAGCCGCGCGAGCAGGTCGCGGCCCTGCGCATCGGTGCCGAGCCAGTTCTCGCGCGACGGCGGCGCCGGGTTCGGCACGGTCGAGAAGTAGTTCAGCGTGTCGTAGGAGTAGCGGTTCGGCGGGTACACGACGAAGTTGCCGGGCGCCTCGAGCCGCTTGCGCACATACGGATCGAGATAGTCGGCCGGCGTCGGGAAATCGCCGCCGAAGGTCGTCTCCGGGTACGCATGGAACATCGGGAAATAGGTCTGGCCGTCGTAGCGCATGACGAGCGGCTTGTCGTTCGACCACAGCGGCGCCGCGAGGCTCGCGGCAAAGGCCACGACGAAGATCACGAAGCTCCAGTAGCCGAGGCGCTGCTGCCTGAAGCGCTGCCACACGCGGCGGGCGGGCGACGGCGACACGCGCGCCCGCGCGGCGTCGATGCGGGAAGAGACGACGGCCCGGTTCATCGCGCACCTCGCCCGCCGGCGCCGGGCATGCGAATGGCTCGTTTCATGTCAGCGCTCCAGGTTGTCGAATTGAATGCGCGGATCGACCCACACATAGCAAAGATCGGAGACCAGCTTGGTCGCGAGCCCGATCAGCGTGAACAGGTACAGCGTGCCGAGCACGACCGGGTAGTCGCGCCGCACGACCGACTCGTACGACAGCAGCCCGAGGCCGTCGAGCGAGAACAGCGTCTCGATCAGCAGGCTGCCCGTGAAGAACGCACCGATGAACGCGGCCGGGAAGCCGACGATCAGCGGCAGCATCGCATTGCGGAACACGTGCTTCCACAGCACGCTGCGCTCGGAGAGCCCCTTCGCGCGCGCGGTCAGCACGTATTGCCGGCGGATCTGGTCGAGAAACGCGTTCTTCGTGAGCATCGTGACGACCGCGAAGCTGCCGACCACCGACGCGGTGATCGGCAGCGCGATGTGCCACAGGTAGTCGAGCACCTTGCCGACGAGCGACAACTGCGCGAAGTTGTCCGACGTGAGGCCGCGCAGCGGAAAGAGCTGCCAGAACGAGCCGCCGCCGAACAGCACGAGCAGCAGCACGCCGAGCACGAAGCCCGGGATCGCATAGCCGACGAGCACGACGAGGCTCGTCGCGACGTCGAACGGCGAACCGTTGCGCACCGCCTTCGCGATGCCGAGCGGCACCGAGATCAGGTACGTGAGGAAGAACGTCCACAGCCCGATGCTGATCGACACGGGCAGTTTCTGCACGACCAGCGACCACACGCTCTGGTGGCGAAAATAGCTGTCGCCGAGATCGAAGCGTGCGAAGCGCTTCAGCATCAGCCAATAGCGTTCGAGCGGCGGCTTGTCGAAACCGTACAGCGCCTTGAGCTGCGCGAGCTGCTGCGCGTCGACGCCGGTGTGCGCGCGCATCCCGAACGGCGTCGCGCCCTGCTCCGTCGCGCCCTTGCGCAACTCCTGCACGGCCTGCTCGACCGGGCCGCCCGGCACGAACTGGATCACCGCGAACGTGAGCGTCAGCACGCCGACGAGCGTCGGGATCATCAGCAGCAGGCGTTTGAGGATGTAGCTCCACATAGGGCGTCGACTCGTGATCGGATGGCGGGTTGGACGGAGGGCCGGCGCGGGTCAGTGATCGGGCTTCGCCCACCAGGTCGACACGACCCAGCCCTCGGCCGAATAGTACAGCGGCAGCGTCTGCGGATAGGCCAGCGTGCGCTTGTACGCGATGCGGTGCGTCGTGCTGTACCACTGCGGGACCGCGTAGTAGCCGTGCATCAGCACCCGGTCGAGCGCGTGCGTCGCGTCGAGCAGTTCCTCGCGCGTCTGCGCGGTGCCGAGCGCATGCAGCAACGCGTCGACGGCCGGCGATTTCAGCCCGATGAAGTTGTCGGAGCCCGGCTCGTCGGCGAACTTGCTCGCGTAACGCGAGTATTGCTCGGCGCCCGGCACCTGCACGCCCGGCAGGCGGATCGTCGTCATGTCGTAGTCGAACGCATCGAGGCGCTTTTGCAGCAGCGCGTAATCGGCCGTGCGAAAGCGCACGTCGATGCCGAGCTTCGCGAGGTTGCGCCGGTAGGCGGTCACGACGCCTTCCATCGCGCCGCCCGCATCGTCCAGGATCTCGAACGCGAACGGCTCGCCCTTCGCATTGCGCAGCGCGCCGTCGCGGTAGGTCCAGCCGGCCTGCTCGAGCAGTGCGCGCGCCTTCAGCAGGTTCGCGCGCAGCGAACCGGGCGGATTCGTGTCCGGCTGCGCGACCATCGGGCCGAACACGGCCGGATCGAGCTGCGCGCGCAGCGGCTCCAGCAGCTTCAGCTCGCCCTCGCCCGGCGTACCGGTCGCCTGCAGGTCGGTATCGGCGAAATAGCTGTCGAGGCGCGTGTATGCGCTGTAGAACAACTGGCGGTTCAGCCATTCGAAGTCGAACGCGAGATCGAGCGCCTGGCGCACGCGCACGTCGCGGAACAGCGGCCGGCGCAGGTTCATGAAGAAGCCCTGCATGCCGGCGCCGTTATGTTGGCGGAATTCGCGCTTGACGAGCTCGCCGCTGTCGAAGCGCTTGCCGACGTCGCGCCGCGTCCAGTTGCGCGCGACGTACTCGACGAGCACGTCGTATTCGCCGGCTTTGAACGCCTCGAGCCGCGCGACGCCGTCGCCGTACAGCTTGTAGACGATCCGCTCGAAGTTGTTGGTGCCGATCCGTACCGGCAGATCGGCGCCCCAGTACGCGGGATTGCGCCGGTAGGTGATCGTGCGGCCGTTGTCGTAGCGCTCGATCAGGTACGGGCCGCTGCCGATCGGCTGCTCGAACGCGAGCTGGTCGAACGGGACACGCGAGCCGTCCGCGCGCAATCCCCACTTGCGCGAGAACACGGGCACGCCGCCGGCGATCAGCGGCAACTCGCGATTCGCGCTGCGGAACTCGAACCGGACCGTCGCCGGATCGACGACCACGGCCTTCGCGATCTCCGCGAAATACGCGCCGAACTGCGGTGCGGCCTGCTTGCTCTTCAGCGTGTCGAACGAAAACTTGACGTCGTCGGCCGTGACGCGATCGCCGTTCGAGAAGCGCGCGCGCGGATTCAGGTGGAACGTGACCGAGCGGCGGTCCGGCGCGACGTCGATGTCGTCGGCCAGCAGCCCGTATGCGGACGCCGGTTCGTCGGAGCTGCCGGTCGCGAGGCTCTCGAACAGCATGTCGATGCCGGGTGCGGAGTTGCCGCGCATCGTGAACGGATTGAACTTGTCGAACGACGTCATCCGGTTCGGGTTCGCGAGCACGAGCGTGCCGCCCTTCGGCGCGTCGGGGTTCACGTAGTCGAAATGCCTGAAGCCCGGCGGATACTTCGGCTCGCCGTACTGCGCAATCGCGTAGGCCGCGTGCGCGGCCGGCGCGGCGAGCGCCGCGTGCAGCGCCAGCACCGCGGCCATGCGGCCGGCGGCCCGCAGCGCGCCGACGCAGGCGCGCGCGGCGGCGGTCCGGGGCGAACCCTTCGTCATAGAGGCCCTGTCGTCGAATGAGGGTAGTAACGTGGAGCGATTCTACCCATTCAATCCGCCGAGCCAAAAGAAAACCGCCACACGGGCGGTTTCCTCGCGAGTCACTGTCGCGCACGCGGCCCGCATGCGCGACCGGTCGCCGATCAGCGCCAGCCGTTGTGGCGGCCGTGATCCCAGTGGCCGCGATCGCCGCCCCAGCCGCGCCCATGGTGGCGATACCACTCGTCGCGGCCCCAGTAGCGGCGGCCGTCCCAGTAGCGGTCGCCGTGCCAGCCGATCACGATCGCCGGCGCCGGCGCATACACGGGCGCCGGTGCATAGACAGGCGCCGGCTGATAGACGACCGGCGGAGGCGGCGGCGCATACACGGGCGCGGGCGCGACGTAGACCGGTGCCGGCACGCCGACGTTGATCCCGACATTGACTCCCGCCATTGCTGCGCCCGACACGAGCAAGGCCGTCATACCGGTCAGGAGCGAGGCAACACGCAAAGTCTTCATGGATTCCTCTTCTGGTTGTGTCATGTGTGATTCGACTATAGCGGCAAGCGCCGTCCCCGCATATTTCAAGTTTGTAAGAACTGATGCGCGGCATCGCAACGGAAAGCCCGCGCTAACGTCTTGTAACAATCGACGCCGATTTGCCCCGCCGAGCCCGCGCATACCGAGTCGCGGCTGTTTGGCAGCTTCGGCGGTCGTCAAGACCTTCTTCGAGCCGGGCGGCGATATCCTCGGCCGTCATCCGCCCGTGTCGAACCGGAAGCCGAATCGCGCAACCGTTTCGATCCGCGCGGAAAACGCATGCGCGGCCAGCTTGCGCCGCAACCGCACGATCAGCGCATTGACCGTTTCGGGTTCGACGTCGGCATCGCCCCACGCGTAACGCAGCACGGCGTCGCGCCCGACCGGCCGCCCTGCTTCGCGCAGCAGGCATTCGACCACGCGAAATTCCCGTGCGCTGAGCGCGAGCTGCCGGCCACGCTCGTCGAGTGCGCGCGTCGCCGTGTCGAGCCGGATCGAGTCACGCATCGCGACGATGCCCGCGCGGCGCCACAGCGCGCGCAACCGCTCGTGCAATTCGACGAACGAACACGGATGGGCGAGGCATACGTCGCAGCCGGCCTCGAGCATCCGCGCACGCTGGGCGGACGTCGTGCCGGCGACGATCGCGGCAATCGTCGCGCTGCCGGCCGACGCGGCGAGCGGCGGCAATCCGTCGAGAATCGCCGGCATGGCGGCACCGTCGGTCGCAACGATCACGATCGCGTCGAACCGCTCCTGCGTCGCCGCGAAACAGCCGTCGCGCCAGTCGCCGATGCGCTCGACGCCGTGCATGCTCTCGCGAAACGCCTTGTCGAGCCGCAACGCGTCCGGCGTCGGCGGCGCAATCAGCAGGATGCGCATCGATCGCCCCCGCCTGCGTCACGCGAGCGAACGCGGCCAGCATTCGACCGTGATCGCCGCACCGGCCGGCTGGGCATCGCCGATCCGCAACGCGAAACCGTGCACGCGCATCACCGCCGACACGATGCTCAACCCGAGCCCCGAGCCGTTCACATGGCGCGTGCGCTCGCCGCGATAGAAGCGTTCGAGCACCGCATTGCGCTCGCCGGGCGCAATGCCGGGCCCGGTGTCGTCGAACCGGACGAGCGGACCATGCGGCGTCGTCCGGAGCACGACGCGCACGCGGCCGCCCGGCGGCGTGAACTTGATCGCGTTGTCCGCGAGATTGCTGAACGCCTCGAACAGCAACGCACGATCGCCATGGATGCCGTCGACCGCGGCCGCATCGAGCTCGAACGACACGTCGACGGCCTCGGCCAGCGGCTCGTAAAGTTCGCACACGTCGCGCAGCAACGCCGCGACGTCGACCGCGGCAAAACCGCCGCGCCGGCTCAGCGTCCCGATCTCGGAGATGCGCAGCATCGCGCGAAAACGTTCGAGCAGGCGGTCGGTTTCGTCGCGCGCCGACGCCAGCAGCGCCGCCGACGCGGGATCGTGTGCGCAGAACGGCTGGTCGGCAAGCCGCGCCAGCATCGTATGCACGCGTGCGAGCGGCGTGCGCAGGTCGTGCGCGATCCCGTCGCAGGTATGCCGCACCTCGCCCATCAGTCGCTCGACTTCGTCGAGCATGTGATTCACGAGATGCGCGAGCAGATCGAGTTCGTCGTAGCGGCCGACCGGCAGCCGCTTGCCGAGATCGCCTTCGGCGATCTGTCGCGTGACGCGCCGGATCGCGGCGACGCGGCGCATCTGCCGCATGCCGAGCATGCTGCCGCCCGCGATGCCCGCGATCAGGATCATCACACCGCCGACCACGAGCCCGCGGATCGCGACGTCGCGGATCTGGATGAAATGCGACAGGTCGCGCGCGACGACCAGCGTCATCCCGTTGTCGCGGCGCACGGCCATCGCGCGCGCGATCGGCGCCGCCTGGCCGTCGAGCAGCGCGAGCGTGCGGTCCAGCGTACGGCCGTGGCGATCCGTGCGCAGCGTGGGCGGCGTCGCGATGTCGCCGGCCACGCGGCGCCCGTTCGCAGCGAACAGCCCGTAGAAATTCGTATGCATGTGCTCGTGCTCGAGCCGCCGATGGATCGCAAGCGGCAGCGCGGCATCGGGAATCGAATCGAAATAGATCAGTTGCCACGCGAGCACCTCGTCGGTATCGCGTGTCATCGTGTGCGTCGCGGCCACGCTGATCACGCCCGCGAGCAGCAGCAGCGACACCGAAAAGATCGCCGCGTACGCGCACAGCCAGCGAAACGTCGTCGTATGCCAGCGGCGCGTGAAGTTCGCCGCGCGGGCTGCGTCCATTCGCGCCTCCGTCAAGCGAGCATGTAGCCCGACCCGCGCACCGTCTGGATCATCGGGTCCGCGCCGGGCGGGTCGATCTTCTTGCGCAACCGGCCCATGTGGACGTCGATCAGATTGGTGCCGGGATCGAAGTGATAGCCCCACACGGCCTCGAACAGCATCGTGCGCGTGATCGTCTGGCCCGCGTTGCGCATCATGAATTCGAGCACGCGGAACTCGGTCGGCAGCAGCGGAATCTCGTCGGCGCCGCGGCGCGCGCAGCGCGAAATGAGGTCGAGCTCGAGCGCGCCGACCTTCAGCAGCGTCTGCTGCGGTACGCCCGATGCCTGCCGGCGGCGCAGCAGCACTTCGATGCGCGCGCTCAGTTCGCCAGAATCGAACGGCTTCGTCAGGTAATCGTCGCCGCCCGCGCGCAACCCGCGGATGCGTTCGTCGACGTCGCCCAGCGCGCTCAGCATCAGTACCGGCGTATCGATGCCGACCGTGCGCATCGCGGTCAGGATCGCGAGTCCGTCCGCGCCCGGCAGCATCCGGTCGAGCGTGATCGCGTCGTACGATGCGCTCATCGCGCGCATCATGCCTTCGCGGCCGTTGTCGATCCAGTCGACCTCGAACCCGCGTGCGGTCAGTTCGCCGACGATTTCGTTCGCGGTCACCGCATCGTCCTCGACCGTCAGTACTCGCATGGTTGCCCTCGCAATCAACTTCAACACGGGCGCGCACGATGCGCCCGCCACTATCGTAAGCGCTACGATCGCCGTGCGGCGCCAGATGAAAATAGCTTCATCCTGCATCGCACCGCGCGCGCATGAAACATGTTTCATCCGTGCGTCGGCCACCCTGCGACCGGGTGCGCCTACGCTGACCTCATGCGGCATCGGGCCGCGAAACCAGGAGCCATCGGATGAAACTGTCGACCACCGTCGCCTGCATGCTGCTCGCATGCGCCAGCACCGCCGCGTTCGCGGGGCCGCACCTCACGCCGCAGGAATGCACCGCGTACCCGTTCGTGCACACGGGTCGCGGCGTCACGCGTGCGGACCTCGTGCGCGAGCTGACCGAGCTCGAACAGGTCGGCTACGACCCGGCCCATGCGAGCCCGTACTACCCCGACGATCTCGACGGCGCGAAGCATCGGCTCGCGGCCGAGTACCGCGCCGACTGCACGCATGCGCTGACGGCCGACGCGGGCGCGCGACACTGACTGCACTGTCCGGCGCAACGCAACAGCCGAAAAAACAAAAAGGCGGCACGTACGTGCCGCCTTCGCTTCGTGAATCCGCACGGATATCGACCCGCTGCGCCACGCTGCCGCTCAACGCGACATCATGTTCATGCTGACGTTGTGCATCACCCAAAGCGTGCCGACGATCAGGATCGCCGCGGTCAACACCGTATAGCTGAACGCCATCACGTTCCAGCGCTGGCCCGACGAGCCGTTCATGTGCAGGAAGTACACGAGGTGCACGACGATCTGCACGAACGCGAGCACGGCCAGCCCGACCAGCGACGCATGCGGCGACAGCACGCCGCCCATCACGAGGCCGAACGACGCGGCCGTGAGCAGCACCGACAGGATGAAACCGGCGACGTAGCCGCCGACGCTGCCGTGCCCTTCTTCGAGTTGAGACGAATGCGAATGGGCCATTTAGATCACGCTCGCGAGATAGACAAAGGAAAACACGCAAATCCACACGATGTCGAGGAAGTGCCAGAACAGGCTCAGGCACGTCAGGCGTCGCAGGTCGCGATCGGTCAGGTCGCCGCCGCGCAATACGATCTGCGCGGCCAGCACGATCATCCACAAGAGGCCGGCCGTCACGTGCAGCCCGTGCGTGCCGACCAGCGTGAAGAACGCCGACAGGAACGCGCTGCGCTGCGGGCCGGCGCCTTCCACGATCAGGTGCGAGAACTCGCGCAGTTCCATCGCGAGAAACGCCGCGCCGAGCACGAACGTCACCGCGAGCCACGCGAGCAGCGCGCCGCGCCGCTGCTTGTACGCCGCCAGCATCGCGAAACCGTACGTGATGCTCGACAACAGGAGTGCCGCGGTTTCGACCGCGACGCCCGGAATGTCGAACAGCTCTTTCGCGGTCTGCCCGCCCGCGTACTGGTGGCCGAGCACCGCGAACGTCGCGAACAGCGCCGCGAAAATCACGCAGTCGGTCATCAGGTACAGCCAGAAACCGAACACCGAATGCGACGGCGGATGGTCGTCGTGCTCGAGCAGGGTTGCGCTCAAGGTTTTCTGCAACATCAGTTGGCCTCCAGTTCCACGTCGTCGACGCGCGCAGCCGGGCGCTTCGTCGGCTGCTTGTCTTCGGTCTTGCGCACCGTCGACGCAGGGATGTAATAGCCGTCGTTATCGCGCGAGCTGTAGATCACGAGCGTCGCGACGATCCCGACGAGCCCGCCGATCGCCATCCACCAGATGTGCCATACCAGCGCGAAGCCGAGCACCAGGCTGAAGATCGCGATCACGAGGCCCGCACAGGTATTCGACGGCATGTGGATGTCGCGAATCGCCGCCGGGTTCGGCCGGCCTTCGCCGCGCGCCTTCATGTCCGCATACGCGTCGAGCGTGCGCACCTGCGGGATCACCGCGAAGTTGTAGTCGGCCGGCGGCGACGAGGTCGCCCACTCCAGCGTACGGCCGCCCCACGGGTCGCCCGTCGTGTCGCGGTACTCGGGCAGATGGCGGTTGCGGATGCTGACCACCAGTTGCAGCAGCTGGCACGCGATGCCGATCGCGATCAGCACGGCGCCGAATGCGGCAACCAGCAGCCACGGATGCCACGCCGGATTGTCGTAGTGGTTCAGGCGGCGCGTCATGCCCATGAAGCCGAGTACGTAGAGCGGTACGAACGCGACGTAGAAGCCGACCTGCCAGAACCAGAAAGCGGCCTTGCCGAGCTTCTCGTTCAACTTGAAGCCGAACGCCTTCGGGAACCAGTAGTTGAAGCCCGCGAGATAGCCGAACAACACGCCGCCGATGATCACGTTGTGAAAGTGCGCGATCAGGAACAGGCTGTTGTGCAGCACGAAGTCCGCGCCGGGAATCGCCATCATCACGCCGGTCATGCCGCCGAGCGTGAACGTGACCATGAAGCCGATCGTCCACAGCACCGGCGTCGTGAATTCGATCCGGCCGCGGTACATCGTGAACAGCCAGTTGAACACCTTCACGCCGGTCGGAATCGCGATGATCATCGTCATGATCCCGAAGAACGCATTCACGTTCGCGCCCGAACCCATCGTGAAGAAGTGATGCAGCCACACGAGGAACGACAGCACCATGATCGCGCAGGTCGCGTACACCATCGTCTTGTAGCCGAACAGCGGCTTCTTCGCGAACGTCGCGATGACTTCCGAGAAGATTCCGAACGCCGGCAGGATCAGGATGTAGACCTCCGGATGACCCCACGCCCAGATCAGGTTCAGGTACAGCATCGCGTTGCCGCCGGCGTCGTTCGTGAAGAAGTGCATGCCGAGGTAGCGGTCGAGGCCGAGCAGCGCGAGCGTCGCGGTCAGGATCGGGAACGACGCCATGATCAGCACGTTCGTGCAGAGGGCCGTCCACGTGAATACCGGCATCTTCATCAGCGTCATGCCGGGTGCGCGCATCTTGATGATCGTCACGAAGAAATTCACGCCGGTCAGCAGCGTGCCGACGCCGGAGATCTGCAGCGCCCACAGGTAATAGTCGACCCCTACCCCCGGACTGAACTGCAGCTCCGACAGCGGCGGGTATGCGAGCCAGCCCGTCTGCGCGAATTCGCCGATCACGAGCGACACATTGATCAGAATCGCACTGACCGCCGTCATCCAGAACGACAGCGAGTTGATGAACGGGAACGCGACGTCGCGCGCACCGATCTGCAGCGGCACGACCAGGTTCATCAGGCCGACCATGAACACCATCGCCATGAAGAAGATCATGATCACGCCATGCGCCGTGAAGATCTGGTCATAGTGGTGCGGCGGCAGGTAGCCGGGCGCGTTGTACGCGAGCGCGAGTTGCATGCGCATCATGATCGCGTCGGCGAAGCCGCGCAGCAGCATGATCAGCGCGACGATGATGTACATCACGCCGAGTCTCTTGTGGTCGACCGTGGTCAGCCATTCCGTCCACAGCCATTTCCACCGGCCGGTGATCGTCAGCGCGGCGAGAATGCCCAGCACGACCAGCCCCATGAAGGCGCCGGCCCCCATGATGATGGGCTGATCGAACGGGATCGCCGAAAGTGTGAGTTTGCCGAACATGCGTTACCCCTTCGTGCCGCAGGCGGCGTCCTTCAGGTCGAGGACGTGGCCATCGTTGTATTTCGCGATGATGTTGTGGAAGAGCCGCGGGTCGACCGACGAGAAGTAGCGCACCGGCGCCTTCTCGCTCGGCTGCGCGACGCCGCCGTACATCGTCGCGTCGAGCCGGTCCGGCGACGCCTTCACCTTCTGCACCCACGCGTCGAACTGCTCGCGCGGCTCGGCGAGCGTGCGGAACTTCATATCGGAGAACCCGCGGCCGCTGAAGTTGGCGGACGTGCCCGCGTAGTTGCCGGGCTCGTCGGCGATCAGGTGCAGGCGCGTCTGCATGCCGGCCATCGCGTAGACCTGGCCGCCGAGTTGCGGGATGAAGAACGAATTCATCACCGAATCCGACGTGATGCGGAAGTTCACCGGCGTGCCGACCGGAATCGCGAGCTGGTTCACCGACGCGATGCCGAGTTCCGGATAGATGAACAGCCACTTCCAGTCGAGCGCGACCACCTCGACGTCGATCGGCTTCACCGCCGATTCGAGCGGCTTGTACGGATCGAGCTCGTGCGTGGTCTTCCACGTGAGCACGCCGAGAAACAGGATGATCAGCGTCGGCACCGTCCAGATCACGACCTCGATCGCGGTCGAGTGCGACCAGTTCGGCGCGTAGGTGGCACTGCGATTGGACGCGCGATAACGCCACGCGAACCACAGCGTGAGCAGGATCACCGGCACGACGACGATCAGCATCGCCCACGTCGAGGTGGCGATCAGCGCCTTTTCGGCGGCGCCGACGCTTCCTTTCGGATTTAGTACATCTAAATTACAGCCTGACAGGCTCAACGCCGCGCCGCTCGACATCAGCGCCGTCCAGCCTCTTGAAACGCTTCTTTTCATCACACCGCCCGAGGGTCATTGAATCCGTTTGCGTATGCCCGATGCGCATTCGATTCACGAAATTGGCCGAATCATACGTCGCGCGGGTGCGATGAAAAACCGGTGCATGCGGCAAATCATCATTGCAAAATCTGCCGTGAGTCACATTGTCGCGGGGCAATTTCACGCAGCCGGGAGCGAGCCCGGCACGCGCCGTGCCGGGCCTCGATCGATGCGTGCGCAACGATGCGCGCCGCGCGATGCGGCCCGCTCGATCGGCGCAGCTCGGTGCGCCGCGATCAGTCGTGCGTCGATGCCATGTACGACGGCAGCGCTTGCACGGGGCCGTCCCCTGCCGGCACTTTCGAACGGCTCGCTTCCTGGATCAGCTTGCCGACGGTCGGATCGATCGCATCGGTGAAGGGCTTCGGATCGATGCCGACCGCCAGCACGATCAGCGCGAGCGACGCGAACATCACGATCTCGCGACGGTTCAGATCGGCGAGCTTCGCGATCCGCTGGCTCGAGACCTTGCCGAACACCACGCGCTTGAGCATCCATAGCGTGTACGACGCGCTGAGGATCAGCGTGAGCGCCGCGATCGCGCCGATCCAGAAGTTGAAGCGAATCGCGCCCATGATCACCATGAACTCGCCGACGAACCCCGACGTGCCCGGCAGGCCGACGTTGGCCATCGCGAACAGCAGCGTGAAGGTCGCGAAACGCGGCATCACGCCCGCCACGCCGCCGTACGCGGCGATCTCGCGCTGCCGGGTGCGATCCACGAGTACGTTCACGCACAACAGCATCGCGCCCGCCACGAAACCGTACGAGACAAGCTGCACGATCGCGCCTTCGACGCCGATCCGGTTGAACAGGAACAGCCCGAGCGTGACGATCCCCATGTGCGCGACCGTCGAATACGCGAGCAGCTTGCCGAGATCGGTCTGCGCGAGCGCGATCAGGCTCGCGTAGACGATCGCGAACAACGACAGCGCGATCACGGCCGGCGCGAAGAAGTGGCTCGCATCGGGCGTGATCGGCAGCGCGAAGCGCAGGAATCCGTAACCGCCGAGCTTGAGCATCGCGAGCATCAGCGCGGCACCGGTCGGACCGTCCGTGTACACGTCGCTCAGCCACGTGTGGACCGGCCACATCGGCACCTTGACCGCGAACGCGGCGAAGAAACCGAGGAACACCAGCAACTGCGGCGCGAAGCCAAGTTGCAACGTGCGCCACACGGCCATGTCGAACGTATGCGACTGCGCGTACAGGTACAGCATTGCCATCAACAGCAACAGCGAGCCGGCGAACGAGATGAAGAAGAACTTCACGGCCGCATACACGCGGCGCTCGCGCCCCCACGTGCCGATCAGCAGATACAGCGGGATCAGCGTCGCTTCGAAGAAGATGAAGAACAGCAGCCCGTCCTGCGCGACGAACACGCCGACCATCAACCCCGACAGGATCAGGAACGACGCGTAGTACTGCGCGACGCGCACCGTGACCGATTCCCACGACGCCACCACCACCACGAGCGTCGTGAACGCGGTCAGCACGACGAGCCACAGCGACGCGCCGTCGATGCCGACCCGCCATCCGGCATTGAACGCCGCCAGCCAGTCGCGTCTTTCGACGAACTGCATCGTCGCCGAATGCGCGTCGAAGCCGGCAATCAGCGGGACGACGGCCGCGAGCCCGGCAATCGCGCCGACCAGCGCGATCAGTCGTATCCGGCGTGAATGCCGGTCGGAACCGGCGCGCAGCAACCCCGCGCCGAACAGTATCGGAACCCAGATGGCCAGGCTCAGGAAGGGGAAATCACGCATGTCAACAAAGCCTTGAGGAGGTCGCGCGTTGCATCGGGGACAGGCGCGACGAAAGGATCGAAATCGAATCGACAGGTAGATTTCGTGAATCGCCAATGTTGGCTAAATGTAAAGCGGCATCACTGGGAAACTTGATGTCGCTCAAACGCGATCGGGTTAACCAGCATAAGGCGATTGATTATTTTCTGCAGCGCAGCAGAGTGTTATTTTTGGGGGTCGACATAGTTCACTGATTTTTATGAGTAATTTTTCGTATTGCGTGATCGGCTACGCCACGCATATCGACGCGCTGCCGCATTTTTGACGTCAATCGATCATTTCAAAGGGTTGGAACGAGATGGCTGACGTTCCGCGATGCAGCGGTCGCTTCGCCTTCTCCGTCTTACACGAATACTTTCATTACTATTTCGATTCATTTCGCGTAGCGCAAGCCGGGCAAAGCGTTGCCCTCGCCTGTCGGTTTCACGTGGCCCGCCGCTAACGCCGATATCTCGAGCAATTCCCTACGCGCAGGGTCATCGCACGTTAGTGATCGCGTGGTGCGGGAGTCGTCGACCATTGCACATTGCATGCCGATAGACCCGGGTTAGCCGGACAAAGTCGCTCGCGGACGATTCCCGCTTCATATCCCTACGCCGCACCTGCTCCGTTCGCCCCAAAGATTTTCTTTCGGCGTGGACAAGATGTTCTCGATTGTCGACGGGCCGGACGGTAGGCATAGTTCCTCGCTCGCCGTGCAGATCGCAGCAAAGCCGGCTCGACCAGTGGCTTCGGTACGTTCGCTGCATTCCTTCGTTCCCCGACAGCGGTCGGGGTCGTCGTTGCCGGCGAGCACACCTCGATCGATGGAGCGACCTCCGCATACCGGATTCTCCCGTCACGCGCCAACGGCGCATGCTAGTCAGAGACTGTCCCATGAAAATCTATCATTGCCTTCCTCTCATCTTGCTGACCCTGGCGAGCGCTCGACTCGCCGAAGCCGCCGATCGGGCACCCGCGGCCAAGGACACCGTCGTGTTGCAACGCGTTCCGGTCCCGGGATCGGATCACGAGATGGGCATGGGCATTGCCGAATTTCCTCCGAACGCGTCGAAGCCGCGGCACAAGGCGACTGGGCCCGAGGTTGCATACGTGCTGTCCGGCGAGGTCACGGTGGAGGCCGACGGTCAAGCCACGCGAGTCGTTCACGCCGGCGAGAGCTACCGGATGCCGGCCGGTGCCGTTCACGTGACGACTGCCGGGCCGGCAGGGGCGAAGGTTCTTGCCACGTGGGCCTGGATACCCGGCAAGCCGTTCAACATCCGTGTGCCGGACTAGCAGGCGCCGATCGACGACGGCAAACATGTCCGTTGCGTCGAGGCGGGTTCGCGAAATTGGCGAAGCCTCAGGCTGAAATCGGGATAGGGGCGGTCAGGCAGCCTGACCGATCCCCTCCCACACCACCCGGCATGCGGGTCCGCACCGGGCGGTTCGAGCAGTTGAGGTCATGAGAGTCGAGGCACGCCCAGACGGTCGAAGTG